>NZ_JBBKTQ010000003.1:0-349469 GCF_037890035.1 Ramlibacter sp. AN1133 | reverse complement strand
CCCGGGGGGGGCGCCCCCCCCCCCCCCCCCCTGAAGGGCCACCAGGCCTCGGGAGCGCCCCCACCCTACCCTCCCCCGGAGGGGGAGGGAAAAGAAGCCTCAGCGGCCCTGCTTTTGGGCCGTGGCGCGGATGCCGCTCAGCGTCCCGCGCGTCGTGATCACTTCCGGATCCAGCATCACTTCGATCACCGTCCCCTGCGCGCGCTCCAGCGCCGCCACCAGCGCCGGCTCGAACTCCTCCGTGCGGGTGATCCGCGTGGCCTCGTACCCGTACGCCTTGGCCAGCGCCACGAAATCGGGGTTGGCCAGCTGCGTGCCGGCGCCCTCCACCCGGGTGGGGTACTCGCGCTCCTGGTGCATCCGGATCGTGCCGTACATGCCGTTGTTCAGGAGCACGATGATCGACTTCGCGCCGTGCTGCGTGGCGGTGGCCAGCTCCTGCCCGGTCATGAGGAAGTCGCCGTCGCCGGCCATGGTCAGCGCGACGCGGCACGAGACGATGTTGGCGGCGATGCCCGCCGGCACGCCGTAGCCCATCGCGCCGTTGGTGGGCGCGAGCTGGGTCTTGTGCCCCTTGGCGAGGCCGTGGTGCTTGAAGAAGCGGTGCGTCCACGAGGCGAAGTTGCCCGCGCCGTTGGTGATCAGCGCATCGGCCGGCAGGCGCTTCTGCAGCACGGCCACGATGGTCGGCATGTCGATGGTGCCCGGCAGGGGTTGCGGCTCGAGGTTTCCCAGGTAGTCGGCGTTGGCGGCCTGCGTCCACGCGGCCCACGGCAGCTCGGGCGGCGCGGTCAGCACTTCGAGCGAGCGCGCCGCGGCGTTCATCGTGGCGTTGATCGCCAGGTCGGCCTGGTAGACGCGGTTCAGCTCCTCGGCGCTGGCGTGGATGTGCACCAGCTTCTGGGCGGCCTTCGGCGGCTTCAGCAGCGAATAGCCGCCGGTGGTCATCTCGCCCAGGCGCGGCCCGACGGCGAGGATCAGGTCGGCCTCCTTGATGCGCGCCGCGAGCTTCGGGCTGATGCCGATGCCGACGTCGCCGGCGTACTGCGGATGGTGGTTGTCGAAGCAGTCCTGGAAGCGGAAGGCGTTGCCCACCGGCAGCTTCCAGTTCTCGGCGAAGCGCTGCAGGGCCTGCGCGGCCTGGGGCGTCCAGCCGCCGCCGCCGGCGATCACGAAGGGCTTGCGGGCGGCCAGCAGCAGCTCGCGCAGGGTGCGCAGGGCCCCCGGGTCGCTCCAGGCCTCCACCGCCTCCACGCGGGGCAGGGGCCGCGCCGAGGTTTCCTTGACCAGCATGTCCTCGGGCAGGACCAGCACCACCGGGCCGGGCCGGCCGTTCATGGCGGTGGCGAAGGCGCGCGCCACGTACTCGGGGATGCGGTCGGGGTCGTCGATGCGCTCCACCCGCTTGGCCATGCCCTTGGTGCTGGGGCCGAAGAAGCTCGTGTATTCGACCTCCTGGAAGGCCTCGCGATCGCGCTGGTCGCTCGCCACGTCGCCCACGAACAGCACCATGGGCGTCGAATCCTGGAAGGCCGTGTGCACGCCGATCGAGGCGTTGGTCGCTCCCGGCCCGCGCGTGACGAAGCACACGCCCGGCCGGTTGGTGACCTTGCCCGCCGCCTCGGCCATGAAGGCGGCGCCGCCCTCCTGCCGGTTGATCACGAAGCGGATCTGCTCGCGGTACTTGTGGAAGCCATCGAGCACGGCGAGGTAGCTTTCCCCGGGGACGCCGAAGGCGTGCGCGACGCCCTGGGCCACCAGGCATTCGACGAGGAGATGGCCGGCGAGCTGCGGGAGCTGGTTCATGGTGCTTGACGGGATTAACTGTTTGGTGAATTATGTGGCATGGTGCGAGAGACCAGCCCCGCCTCCGACGAGCGATTGCGCGATGCCGACCGCTCGCAGGGAACGATCTTAGCCGCGGCCCGCGACGAATTCGCGGAGCACGGGCTCGGCGGCGCGCGCGTGGACCGCATCGCGGAGCGCGCCGGGCTCAACAAGCGGCTGATCTACTACTACTTCGAGGACAAGGACAAGCTGTTCCAGGCAGTGCTGGAGCAGGCCTACCGCGACATCCGCGAGGAAGAGATGAAGCTCCACCTGGTGGACCTCGACCCGCCGACGGCCGTGCGGCGCCTGATCGAGTTCACCTGGGACTACTACCTGCGCCACCCGGAGTTCCTCACGCTCCTGAACAGCGCCAACCTGCACCGCGCGCGCCACCTCGCCGAATCGAAGCGGGCGCGGGAGCTCAATTCGCCCGTGGTCGAGACGCTGGCCACGGTGCTCGAGCGCGGCCGCCGCGAAGGCACCTTCCGCGGCGGGGTCGACCCGGTGCAGCTGTACGTCTCGATCGCCGGCCTGGCCTACTTCTACCTCTCCAACAGCCACACGCTGTCGGCCATCTTCGGCCGCGACCTGCTGGCGCCCAAGGCGCGCAGCGAGCGCCTGTCGCACATGACCGAGGTGATCCTGGGCTACCTCACCCGCTGAGCCCCTCTTCCTCCCTCCCCCTCCGGGGGAGGGTCGGGGTGGGGGCGCTGCGCCAGGGCTTGCCAAGCGGCCCGCCTTTCCCGATAATTCACCATTTAGTGAATTAACGCCCCTCGGAGACCTGCACCATGGCCACCCAACGTCTCGGAATCATCATGCACGGCGTCACCGGACGCATGGGCATGAACCAGCACCTGATCCGCTCCATCGTCGCGATCCGCAACCAGGGCGGCGTGACGCTCTCCAACGGCGACCGGGTGATGCCCGACCCGATCCTGATCGGCCGCAACGCCGAGAAGATCGAGGCGCTGGCCCGCTCGCAGGGCATCACCCGCTGGGGCACCGACCTCGATGCGGCGCTGGCCAGCAAGGAAGACACCGTCTTCTTCGACGCCGGCACGACCCAGATGCGCCCCACCCTGCTGGCCAAGGCGCTGCGCGCGGGCAAGCACGTGTACTGCGAAAAGCCGATCGCCACCACGCTCGGCGAGGCGGTGGAGATCGCGAAAATGGCCGAGAAGTCGGGTCTCAAGCACGGGGCGGTGCAGGACAAGCTGTTCCTGCCCGGACTGCGCAAGCTGGACATGCTGCGCCGCGCCGGCTTCTTCGGCCGCATGCTGTCGCTGCGGCTGGAGTTCGGCTACTGGGTGTTCGAGGGCGACCTGCAGCCGATCCAGCGTCCGAGCTGGAACTACCGCGCCGAGGACGGCGGCGGGATGATCCTGGACATGATGTGCCACTGGCGCTACGTGCTGGACAACCTGTTCGGCCAGGTCAAGTCGATCTCCTGCCTGGGCGCCACCCACATCCCCGAGC
Source organism: Ramlibacter sp. AN1133 (assembly GCF_037890035.1). Taxonomy (NCBI): domain Bacteria; kingdom Pseudomonadati; phylum Pseudomonadota; class Betaproteobacteria; order Burkholderiales; family Comamonadaceae; genus Ramlibacter; species Ramlibacter sp. AN1133. Next base: position 346,160 of record NZ_JBBKTQ010000003.1, on the reverse strand, counting down.
GCTGGGACGAGAACGGCAACAAGTACCGGGCCACCGCCGACGACGCCGCCTACGCCATCGCCGAACTGGTGGGCCAGGACGGCGAGCCGGTGATCGCGCAGCTGAACATGTCCTGGGCCACCCGCGTCAACCGCGAGGACCTGGTCACCTTCCACGTCGACGGCACGCACGGCTCCGCCGTGGCGACGCTGACCGAATGCAAGGCCCAAAGCCGGGTCAACACGCCGCGCCCGGTGTGGAACCCGGACGTCAGGCAGACCATGAAGTTCACCGAGCAATGGCAGGAAGTGCCGGACACGCAGGTCTTCGACAACGGCTTCAAGATCCAGTGGGAGGAGTTCATCCGCCACGTGGTGGAGAACGCGCCGTACAAGTGGACGCTGCCGGAAGGCGCCAAGGGCGTGCAGCTGGTGGAAGCCGCCCTGCAAAGCTGGAAGGAACGCCGCTTCGTCGACGTGCCGCCCCTGAAGATCTGAGGAACGCGCGATGGCCCTGACCCTGAAGCTGCCCACCTCCGCCGGCGCGCTGGAGGCCTACACCCTCGCCGGCACGGCGCCCGTGCAGCCCGCGCGCGGCGTGAAGTTCAACCGCATCGCCTATTCCGCTGCCCACGTGGTCGCCGACCCGCTGGCCGCGATCGATCCCTGGATCGATTCGGCCGTCGACTGGGACGCCACCATCGCCTACCGCCAGCGCCTGTGGTCGCTGGGCCTGGGCGTGGCAGAGGCCATGGACACGGCGCAGCGCGGCATGGGGCTGGACTGGCCCACCTCGCTGGAGCTGATCCGCCGCTCGCTGGACGCGGCGCGCGACGTGCCGGGCGCGCTGGTCGCCTCCGGCTGCGGCACCGACCACCTCGCGCCCGAGGATGCGAAGGACGCCGACGACGTGATCCGCGCCTACGAGCAGCAGATGGAAGCCATCGAGAAGCTCGGCGGCCGCCTGATCGTGATGGCCAGCCGGGCGCTGGCCCGCGTGGCCAGGGGCCCGGCCGACTACGAGAAGGTCTACGGCCGCATCCTTTCGCAGGCGAAGCAGCCGGTGATCCTGCACTGGCTGGGCGACATGTTCGACCCGGCGCTGGCCGGCTACTGGGGCACGAAGAACGTCGACGAAGCCATGGACACGGCGCTGGGCATCATCCACGCCCGGGCGTCCAAGGTGGACGGCATCAAGATCTCGCTGCTGGACAAGCACAAGGAGATCGCGATGCGCCGGCGCCTGCCCGCGGGCGTGCGCATGTACACGGGCGACGACTTCAACTACGCCGAACTGATCGCCGGCGACGGCGAGGGAACGCAACCGGTCCACGGCAGGAGCGACGCGCTGCTGGGCATCTTCGACGCGATCGCGCCGGCGGCGAGCGCCGCGCTGGGTGAACTGGCGCAGGGCAACCTGGCGGCCTTCCACGCCATCCTCGGCCCCACCGTCCCCCTGTCGCGCCACATCTTCGCGGCGCCGACGCGCTTCTACAAGACGGGTGTGGTGTTCATGGCCTGGCTCAATGGCCACCAGACGCACTTCACCATGGTGGGCGGGCAGCAGAGCACGCGCAGCCTGCCGCACCTCGCCGAGCTGTTCCGCCTGGCCGACGCGGCCAACCTGCTGGAACAGCCGGAACTCGCCGTGCGTCGCATGAAGACGTTGCTGGCGCTGCACGGCGTGCCAGCCTGAACCTTTTCCCGCCCCTCGAGGAGACAAGAATGCTGCGTCCCATCCGCCTGCTGGCCGCCCTCGGCCTGGCTTTCGTCACCCTGGCCAGCGCGGCGCAGGGCTATCCCGCGCGCCCGGTCAAGTTCGTGATCCCCTTCCCGCCCGGGGGCACGCTCGACACGCTGGGCCGCAGCCTGGCCCAGAAGCTCTCCGACCAGATGGGCCAGCCCTTCATCGTGGAGAACAAGCCGGGCGGCAACGGCACCATCGGCGCCGACAACGTGGCCAAGGCGCAGGCCGACGGCTACACGCTGCTGTTCAACGCCTCCACCTTCGTCTCCGCGCCGATGACGATGAAGTCGGTGCCCTACTCCGTCACGCGCGACTTCGCGCCCGTGGCGCTGGTGGCCAAGGCGCCGCTGTCGGTCGCGGTCAACAAGGACCTGCCGATCACGGACATCAAGTCGTTGCAGGCCTATGCCAAGGCCAACCCCGGCAAGCTGACCTTCGCCGTGGGCTCCATCGGCTCGGCCGGCCACCTCGCCACCGAACTCCTCAAGCGCAGCGCCGGCATCGACTACACCGTGATCCCCTACAAGGGCACGGCGCCCGCGTTCCAGGACCTGATCGGCGGCCAGATCGCCGGCTTCATCGACCCCATCCTCGGCTCGCTGCAGTACCACAAGAGCGGCATGCTGCGGGTGATCGCGGTGACGGGCGACAAGCGCGCGCCCAACCTGCCGGAGGTGCCGACCGTGGGCGAGACGGTGCGCGGCTACGAGTTCTACAGCTGGTACGGCCTGTGGGCGCCGGCCAAGGTCGCACCCGAGATCGTGCAGCGGCTCAACGCCGAAGTGAACAAGGCCCTGGCCGGGGACATGCGCGAGAAGTTCTCGCAACAGGGCCTGCTGCTCACGCCCGGCCCGGTGGCGGACTTCGCGCGCTTCCAGCAGGACGACATGGCGCGTGCGCAGAAGATCATCACGGAAGGCCACATCCGTGTCGAATGAGGCGCCGCTGGCGGTGGTGACCGGCAGCAGCTCCGGCATCGGGCTGGCGATCGCGCGGGCCTTGCTGGCGCAGGGCTGGCGGGTGCTGGGGCTGGACCGGGCAGCGCCGACGCTGGAGGCCGCCGGCTTGCGCGCGCTGGCGGTGGACCTGTGCGATGCCGATGCGCTGGCCGCCGCGGCCTCGGCCGCATCCGGCGCCAGCGCGCTCGTGCATGCCGCCGGCGTGCTGCGGGTCGGCCGGCTGGGCGAACTGGAGCCCGAGGCCGGCGAGCTCCTGTGGCGGCTGCACGTGGGTGCGGCCGAACGGCTCGCGAATGCGCTGGTGCCCGCCATGGCGGCCCGGCGCGCAGGGCGGGTGGTGCTGGTGGGAAGCCGCGTGGCGCGTGGCTGCGCGGGACGCAGCCAGTACGCCGGCACCAAGGCCGCCCTCGTGGCGATGGCGCGCAGCTGGGCGGCCGAACTGGCGCCCTGCGGCGTCACCGTGAATGTCGTCTCCCCCGCCGCCACCGCCACCGCGATGCTGCAGGACCCGGCCCGCACCAGCGTCGCCCCCAAGCTCACGCCGATGGGCCGCCTGATCCAGCCGGAGGAAGTCGCGTCGCTCGTCGCCTACCTGCTGTCGCCGGCCGCGGCGGCCATCACGGGCCAGGACATCCAGGTCTGCGGCGGCGCCTCGCTGGAGGGCTGATCCATGGCGCAAGAGTCCATCGGCATCGTGGGGCTGGGGCTCGTGGGCCGCGCGCTGGCCGCGCGCCTGCGCTCGCACGGCTGGCATCCGGTCGGCTACGACATCCGCGCCGAAGCGACGGCGGCCTTCGCGCAGGAGGGCGGCCGCATCGCGGGCTCCCTCGCCGAGCTCGGGTCCGCCGTGCCCTGCGTGCTGCTGGCGGTGTTCGACACCCGGGGCGTGCTTGAAGTGCTGGAAGGCGACCAGGGGCTGCTGTCGCCGGCCCACGCGGTGCGCACCGTGATCGACTGCTCCACCGGCGACCCCGAACTGCTGGAGCCGCTCGCCGCCCGCCTGCAGGCCCAGGGCATCGACTTCGTGGAAGCGCCCCTGTCCGGCTCCAGCCAGCAGATCGAGGCCGGCGAGGCCACGGCGCTGGTCGGCGGCAGCGCGGCAGCGGTCTGCGCCTGCGAGCCGCTGCTGCGGGCGATCTCGGCGCGGCACATCCACGTCGGCGCCGCCGGCATGGGCGCGAAGGCCAAGCTCGCGACCAACCTGGTGCTCGGACTCAATCGCGCCGTGCTGGCCGAGGGCTTCGCCTTCGCCGAGGCGCTGGGCATCCCCGCGGAGCGTTTCCTCGAACTGGTGCTCGCCACGCCGGCGCGATCGGACGCCGCGGCCGTCAAGGGCCCGCTGATGGTGGCGGAGGACTTCGCGCCCCGCTCGCGGATCCGCCAGCACCTCAAGGACGTCGACCTGATGCTGCAAGGCGCCGCGCACGCCCGCCTGGCCCTGCCCTTTTCCGAACAGCACGCGCGCCTGCTGCGCGAAGCCGTTGCCGCCGGCGAAGGCGACCTGGACAACGCCGCGATCGTGCGGCGCCTGCGCCGGCGCCCGGCTGCCTGACCCCCTGGAAGTACCACTCCATGCGCGATTTCTCCCAAGACCACCGCTGGCTCTCGATCAACACCGCCACCATCCGCAAGTCGCGTGGCGAGGACCTTCCCCTGCCGCGCATCATCGAGGCCTGCGCCGAGCGCGGCATCCGCGCAATCTCGCCCTGGCGGGACCAGGTGCACGCCGCGGGCATCACCAACATCGCCAAGACGGTGCGCGAGCACGGCCTGAAGCTCTCCGGCTACTGCCGCGGCGGCATGTTCCCGGCGGCCGACGCGCAAGGCCTGCGGGCGGCGCTGGACGACAACCGGCGCGCGGTGGACGAAGCCGCGCAGCTGGGCGCGGCGTGCCTCGTGCTGGTGGTGGGCGGCTTGCCCGGGGCGCTGCAGGGCCAGCCGGCGCACAAGGACATCGCGCTGGCCCGCAACCAGGTCCGCGACGGGATCGGCGAGTTGCTGGACTACGCGCGCACCGCGAAGATGCCGCTGGCCATCGAGCCGCTGCACCCCATGTACGCGGCCGACCGCGCCTGCATCAACACGATGGAGCAGGCGCTGGACGTCTGCGACGAGCTCGACCCGTACCAGTCCGGCAGCCTGGGCGTGGCAGTGGACGTCTACCACGTGTGGTGGGACCCGAAGCTGGAGCAGCAGATCGCCCGCGCCGGCCGCAACCGCCTGCTGGCCTTCCATGTCTGCGACTGGCTCACGCCCACGACCGACCTGCTGAACGACCGCGGGATGATGGGCGACGGCGTGATCGACATCCCCCGCATCCGCGGCTGGGTGGAGGCGCAAGGCTTCGCGGGCTACAGCGAGGTGGAGATCTTCTCCACCGGCAACTGGTGGAAGCGGCCGCACGGCGAGGTGCTGGACACCTGCATCGCGCGGCACAAGACGCTCGTCTGACCTGCTCCGTCGTCCCCGCGGAGGCGGGGACCCAGGGCTTCCCGGGCGCGCGCAGCGCGCGTCCCGGGCCCCCGCCTGCGCGGGGGAGACAGCCCTTACTGCACCTGCTGCAGCGGCGGGCGCACCGGCGCCGCCTGCGCGGGTTTCGCTCCGGTGCCGGCCTCGATCTCGCCGGAGAGCTGGCCGCCCTCCTCGATCACCACCTTGCCGTAGCGGACCTTGCCCGTGACCTTGCCGGTCGAATAGATCACGAGCTTCTGGCGCACCGTCAGGTTGCCTTCGAACAGGCCGCGGATCTCCGCCACGTCGATCTCGGCGGAGCCCTTGAAGGCGCCGCGCTCGGAGATCTGGATCACGCGCGAATCCATGGTCGCCTCCACCGAGCCTTCCACCACCAGGGTGTCGCAGTCGGTGATCTCCACGCCCTTGAGCTTGATGTTCGGGCCGACGGTCAGCTTGCTCTCGCCTTCCTTCACCGGGGAAGCGGCGGGCTGCGCGGGCGCGACCGGCGCCGGCTGCTGCGCGCCGGCGGCTGCGGCGGCATTGGGGTTCAGGCCCGTACGCGGGGAGGTGTCGTCACGCTTGTTGTTGTTGTTGAAGAAGGGGGACTGCAATGCCATGAAGCGGATCCTCTGAGTGCGTTGGATTGGGAGAGAGAAGAGCCGTGATCCTAGGCACCGCACCCATTACATGTGCGACGGACGGCGCAAGAAGGGTAACGAATGGCGTTGCAGTGGCCCGACGCGCCTGCGCGCCTTTGCGCACTCCTGCCCCGATCGTGCCTTGCGCTGCGGCGCCTGAGCCTTCACCATGCACGTGAGGATGGAGGTGATTGCAATGAGGTACTGGTTGCGATGGGCCTGGGCCGCGGGCCTGCTGGCGGCAGCGATCGCGCCCGCGCGGGCGGAGACGCCCTCCGGCGTGGATTTCGAGGTCAGCGCCTCCAACCTGCTGGTGGTGCTGCGCGAGTCGCCCGGCGCCAACAAGCAGGACGAGACGCTCACCCCCTTCGGCCGCATCAGCGCCAGGACGGCCGACGGCCGCGAATTCGAGTTCGAGGCGAGCTGGTTCCAGTACCTCGGCGACATGCACCTGCGGCTGGTGTTCGACGGCGAACGGCGCGTGCAGAGCGCCTCGCCCGACGACCTGCAGCGCCTGCGCCTGAGCCCCGAGGAGGCGCTGGCGCGCGCCGTCGACAACCTGCGGCGCCGCTACGGCGAGCCGGTCGCCCAGCCCTGGAGCGGTGGCCTGATGCAGGTGCACGGCAACGCCCCCGAGTTGGACAGCAGCTACTTCCTCGATCGCGAGTTCTGGCTGGAGCAGCTGCGCGAGTCGCCGGCCGGCATCGTGGCGGCCGTGCCGGGCCGCGGTGGCCTGGTGTTCGCCCGCGCCGACGACGATTCCGCCGTGGCCACCCTGCGCTTCAGCGCCGCCGCCCTGTTCGCGAGCAACGACACGGCGCGGATCTCCTCCGGCCTGTACCTGTTCAAGGACGGGCGCTGGTCGGTCTTCCAGCCGCCGCAGCCGTCGGCCGACTAGGGGCCTGGGTTCCTAGGGAACCGACAGCCGGCCGGCCACCCGGAAGGCGCCGGCGCGCTGCGGCGTCAGCACCACCATCTCGCCCATCGCCGGGGAGACCCCCGTCAGGGCCATCACCGTGGATCCGTGCGTGACGAGGAACAGGTTGCCCCCTTCGGGCACGCGTTCGACGATCCGGCGCAGTTGCGCCACCTGCGGCGCCTCCTCCTCGCGCCGGCCGAACAGGTTGCCCAGCGCCGGCTGCACCTCGCCGCTGCGGCCGAACGCGAGGCGCGCCGTCTCCAGGCACCGGCACCAGGGGCTCGCCTGCAGGCCCGCGACCGGGATCGCGCGGCTGCGCAGCGCCTCGCCGAGCCGCCGCGCGTGGGCGCGTCCTTCCTCGCTCAGGTTGCGCTGCGTGCTGCAGTCCGCCAGCGTCATGCCCGGCGGGTCGCCCACGCCGGGGTCGGTGGTGTCGTGCCGCAGCAGCACGACCTGGCCGCCCGCGCGCAGCAGCGACCATAGGGCGTCGTCGGCCCGCGGCGCGCCCGGCAAGAGCGCACACAGGACCAGCAGGTAGCGGATCAGGGCGGTGCCCGGCATAGGAATCTCCCCGCTGGGGTGGACGACAGGCGCATGCTACGCTGGCCGGATGAAGCGCCGCACGCTGCTGCAGTGGGCCGCGCTGGCAGCGGCAGGCGAAGCGGCCGCGCAGCCGGGCCCGTCCACCCGCGCCATCCCTTCCTCCGGCGAGCCGATCCCGCGCGTGGGCCTGGGCACCTGGATCACCTTCAACGTCGGCAACGACCCGCCCGCGCGCGCGCACTGCGCACAGGTACTGCGGGCGTTCTTCGAGGCCGGCGGCCGCCTGGTCGACTCCTCGCCCATGTACGGGTCCTCGCAGGGCGTGGTCGGCGAAGCCCTGCGCTCGCTCGGCGCGCAGCAGCGCGTGTTCGCCGCCGACAAGGTATGGACGGGCGCGGACGGCGCGGCGCAGCTCGAGGCCTCGCGGGCGCTCTGGCAGCTGCCGCGCTTCGACCTGCTGCAGGTGCACAACCTGCTCGCCTGGGAAAAGCAGCTGCCGCTGCTGCACCGGATGAAGGACGAGGGGCGCGTGCGCTACGTCGGCATCACCACTTCGGAAGGGCGGCGGCACCGCGAGTTCGAACAGATCATGCGCAACCAGCGGCTGGACTTCGTGCAGTTCACCTACAACCTCCTGGACCGCGACGTCGAACAGCGCCTGCTGCCGGTGGCGGCGGAGCGCGGCCTCGCGGTGCTGGTGAACCGGCCCTTCCAGGAGGGCGAGCTGCTGCGCCGCCTGCAGCGCTTCCCGCTGCCGCCGTGGGCGGGCGAGATCGGCTGCACCAGCTGGGCGCAGTTCGCATTGAAGTTCGTGATCAGCCATCCGGCAGTCACCTGCGCCATCCCGGCGACGCGCCGCATCGACCACGTGCGCGAGAACATGGCGGTGGCGCGCGGCCCGTTCCCCGACGCGGCGATGCGCCAGCGCATGGCGGCCCACGTCGCGGGCCTGTGAGCGATGACGGAGTGGTGGACCTACGGGCTGTCGGACTTCCTGATGTTCTCGCCGCAGGTGTACTGGCGGCTGGTGGCGCGCCACAACGCCGCCTGGTGGCCGGCGCAGGGGCCGGCGCTCGCCGTCGTGCTGGCCCTGCCGCTGCTGCTGCGCGCCGGCAGCGACGCACGCCGCATCACCCTGGTCATCGTCGCGATGGGGTGGGCGTGGGTGGGCTGGGCCTTCCACTGGCGCCTCTATTCCGAGATCTTCCTGGCGGCGCCATGGGTCGCGCTCGCCTGCGCGCTGGAGGCCCTGCTGCTGCTGGGCGCGGCGGGCATCCCGCTGCGCTCCGGCGCTGCGCCGGCGCCGGGCGTGCCGTGCTGGCTGCTGCTCGCCGCCGCCCTGCTCTATCCGCTGCTGGCGCCGCTCACGGGCCATCCCTGGGCCGAGGCGGAAGTGGCCGGCTTCATGCCGGAGCCGACGGCGCTGGCCACGCTGGGCGTGCTGGCCGGCCTGCGCGGCTGGCCGAAGTGGAGCCGCTGGCTGCCCGCCGTGCCGGCGCTCGCGTCGCTGCTGCTCGGGGCGGCGACCCGCTGGCTGGTCGCGCAGTGAGCGCGCTCAGTACTGCACGCTGTAGCGGTAGCCGCGGAACTTGAGCACCGCGGACTTGGCGCGGATCTGCTCCACGACCACGCCGGGCGCCGCCTCGGCGCCTTCGGCGATCACCTGGCCGCCGACGACGAGCATGCGCTGCGCCGGGTTGTCCGAATACACGCCGCCGGAGACCTGCAGCTTGGGCAGTTCGCGCTGCACGTCGGGGGGAAGCTCGGAAGTGGCCAGCACGCGGTCGGCCGGGGCGGGGGCGGCAGGGGCCGTGATCGCCGGGGCCGCCGCTGCCGCGGGGGCAGGCGCAGCCGCCGGGACTGGCGGCGCGGCAGGGGCCCGCACCGGCGCCGGCGCAGCAGCGGCGTTCGCCATGGGCGTGCCCGGCGCGCTTCGGGCCGTCGGTGCGGGGGCCTTCACGACCGGCCGCTCGGGGGCCCGCTCGGGCACGGGCAGCAGGGGCGGCGGCGCGGGCGGGCTCACCTCGGCGGCCGCGGGCGGCAGTTGCGGCGGCGGGGACAACGCCACGGTCTTGGGCACCGGTGCGTTCGGCGGCGGCATGCCGAGATCCAGCGAGACGCGGGGCGACGGGCGCAGCAGCAGCGCCACCGCCACCACCACGACCAGCGCGGCCACGGCCGCCACGACCCACAGCGGCATGCGGCGCGCCGTCTCCGCCGGCAGGGGCACGGGGTGGGCATGGATGCCGCGGCCGGGGTCGCGCTCGCGTTCGGCGTCGGCACGGCGCAGGGCATCGAGGATGTACGACATGCGCTCGGTTCTTCCTCAGGGTTCGGTGCGCAGGCGGGGTTCGTCCACGCCGCTCGCCCGGTTCAGTTGCATGTAGGTCAGCGGGCCGGGCCGGCCGTCCGCCGGCAGGCCCTGCGCGAGCTGGAAGGAGCGCACGTCTGCCTTGAAAGCGGCGTCCATCACCGCGGGCCGCGTCGGCGCGGACGCTCCGCGCGCCGCCGCGAGGCGGCTGGCGACCCAGTCGATGGGCGTTCCGCCCTGGCCCTCGCGCAGCCGCTCGCCGTAGCCGGCGGGCGTGCGCCACAAGGTGCCGAACTCGCCGTGCCAGCGCTGCGCCAGCGCGGCGAGGGTCACCGTCTGTTCGGTGCCCGCGGCGCGCAAGGTGGCGGTGCGGTCCGTGAGGCCGGCGAGGATCGCATAGGAGGGCTGGCCGCTGTCGCTGTCCAGCGTGACGATGCCGGGACGACCGAGCTGGCGGATCAGCGCCAGGCTCATCGTGCGGGCGAAGCACTGCACCCCGCGGCGCGCCAGTGCGGCGCAGGCGTCGGCCTCCTCCACCGGCAGCTGCCAGGCCTGCGCCAGCTCGCGCCAAGCCTGCTGCTCGTCGCGCAGCAGCGTCGGGGGCACCGTCGTCGCGGGCGTGGGCGCCGCGACCGGTGCGGGCGCGGGCATCGCAACCGGTGCGGTCGTCGCCACCCACACCGGCTGCGCCGGGGGATTCGACAGCGGCGCGGGTTCCTGGACCGCGGCGGGCGCGCTCGTGAGCGTGGCCGGCTTCACCGGCCCCGCCGGCTCCTCGGTGACGCGCGTGACCGCGGCCAGCAGCCCGGCACCCGCGGCGAGCCCCAGCACGCCGGCCAGCGCCGCGCGGGGCCAGGCGCGCACCGGCGCTGCGGTGCGCGGGAACACTTCCGCCGCGGCTTCGCCCACGATGCGGCGCGTGACCTGGCCCTGCCCGTTGGCATAGGCGCCCAGCAGGGCGCGGTCGCACAGCAGGTTGATGCGGCGCGGCACGCCGCCCGTGGCGCGATGCACGCTGCGCAGCGCCGACGGGTCGAAGGGCAGCGGGCGCTGCAGGCCGCACATCTCGAGCCGATGCCGCACGTACTGGGCGCTTTCCGGCTCGCTCAGCGCGCGCAGGTGGTAGCGCGCGATCACGCGCTGCGCGAGCTGTTCCAGCTCCGGCCGCGCCAGCATCTCGCGCAGCTCCGGCTGGCCGATCAGGATGATCTGCAGCAGCTTGCGCTCGCTGGTCTCCAGGTTGGTCAGCAGCCGCAGCTGCTCCAGCACCTCGGGCGCGAGGTTCTGCGCCTCGTCGATGACCAGCACGTTGTTGCGGCCGCCGGCGTGGGCCTGCAGCAGGAAGGCGTTGAGCGGATCGAGGTAGTCCTTGACGGTGGCGGCGCGCTGCGCCGGCGGCGTGACCGCCACGCCGAACTCGTGGCAGACCGTCTCCAGCAGTTCGATGACGGTCAGCTTGGGGTTGAAGATGTAGGCGAGGTTGACGTGCGGCGGCACCTGCTCCAGGAAGGAGCGGCACACCGTGGTCTTGCCGGTGCCGATCTCGCCCGTCAGCAGCACGAAGCCGCCGCCGCCCTGCACGCCATACAGCAGGTGCGCCAGGGCTTCCCGGTGCTGTTCGCTCATGAACAGCAGGCGCGGATCCGGCGCGATGGAGAACGGCTCCTGCTTCAGCCCGAAATACGCCGCATACATGTGCCTAGGATAACTCGGCCATGTAACAGCGTCGCCCGGGGCAACCCCCGGCGACTGATGTGGATCAGGCGGCGAGCGCCACCGCGCCCCGGCGCACGCGCCGCACGCTGACGGCGCTGGCGATCATCAGCACCTGCAGCAGGGCGAGCACCAGCCAGACGCTCACGAAGGCCCGGCGGTCGATCAGCGACGCGAACACCAGCGGCGCGATGGCCTGGCCGACGTCGAGCCCGGAGTAGACGATGCCGAACACCCGGCCGCTGGCGTTCTCGGGCGTGGAGCGCTTGACCAGCAGGTCGCGCGAGGGGCCCGAGATGCCGGTGGCGAAGCCCATGGCGCCGAACAGCACCGGCACCGCCGCGGCCGGCACGGCGAGCGTTCCGACCGCCAGCGCGACCAGGGCCGCCGCGCCGCAACCGGCGGCCACCACGCGCTCGCAGCGGGCCGGATCGGAGGCGAGGAAGCCGCCGAGGAACACGCCGCCCGCGCTGCACACCATGTAGGTCGTCACGCAAGCGGCCGCGAGCGCCAGCGGGATGTCGTGCAGGTGGCGCGCCGCTTCCGGCGCGTAAGCCTGCACGCCCGTCAGCACGCCGGCGTAGACGAAGAAGAAGCTGAAGCACATCCAGACCGCCGGGATGCGCAGGAAGCCGAAGCTGCCCTCCGCCCTGGCGCCCGCGGCAGGCCGCGGCGCGGGCGGCAGCTCCAGCACCTCGCGGTTGAGCCACAGCACCAGCAGCACGCCCAGCGCCACGCAAGCGCCGGCGGCCAGCGCCACGCGCCAGTGGAAGGCCATCGCCAGCGGCACGACGACCGCGGGCGCGAGTGCCCAGCCCAGGCTGCCGGTGATGCCGTGCACGCTGTACGCATGCCCGAGCCGCGGCGGGCTCACCCGGCGATTGATCAGGGTGTAGTCGGCCGGGTGGAACACGCCGTTGCCCATGCCGGCCAGCACCACGCAGGCGGCCATGCAGGCGTAGTTGGGCGAGGCCGCGAAGCCGAAGGCGCCGAGCGCCACCAGCCCCAGGCCGCCGAACAGGATGGGCCGCGGCCCGTAGCGGTCGACCAGGAAACCGGAGGCCGCCTGCACGCCGCAGGAGACGCAGAAGAAGATCGTCATCAGGAAGGCGAGCTCGGTGTAGCTGACCGCGAACGCATCCTTGAGCCACGGGAACAGCGGCGGCAGCAGCAGTTGGCTGAAGTGGCTCACCATGTGCGCCAGGCCCACCAGGCCGATCACGCCGGCGTCGCGGGACAGGGGACGTGCGGGTGCGGCGGGCGCGGCGGACGTGCTCATGCCGCGAATGGTAGCGGTTGTCGTCCGGTTGACACTCGCGCGCGGCGCGGCGCATCATTTCCAGCCCCTGTGGAGGAACGACCATGTCACTGCGCATCAACGACATCGCCCCCGATTTCCGCGCCGAGACGACGCAAGGGCCCATCCAGTTCCACCAGTGGATCGGCGACAGCTGGGCGATCCTGTTCTCGCATCCGAAGGACTTCACCCCCGTGTGCACGACCGAGCTGGGATACCTGGCCCGCATCGAGCCCGAATTCCGCAAGAGGAACGTGAAGCTGGTCGGCCTGAGCGTCGACCCGGTGGACAGCCACAGCCGCTGGCTGGGCGACATCGAGGAGACGCAGGGCGCCAAGGTGAACTACCCGATCATCGGCGACGCCGACCTGCAGGTCTCCAAGCTGTACAACATGCTGCCCGCGGAGGAGCCCGGCACGTCCGAGGGCCGCACCGCGGCGACCAACCAGACGGTGCGTTCCGTCTTCGTCATCGGCCCGGACAAGAAGGTCAAGCTGATGATGACCTACCCCATGACGACGGGCCGCAACTTCGACGAGATCCTGCGCGCCATCGACTCGATGCAGCTCACCTCGAAGTTCCGCGTGGCCACGCCCGCCAACTGGAAGCAGGGCGAGGACGTGATCATCGCCGGCTCGGTGAGCGACGAGGAGGCGAAGAAGCTGTACCCGCAGGGGTGGAAGGCGATCAGGCCCTACCTGCGCGTCGTGCCGCAGCCGAAGTAGGCACGCCGGGCCCGTCAGCCCAGCCCCTGTTCCGCCATGGCGGCGGTCCAGGCCGTGCCATCGGCAAAGCCGATCAGCTCGATCTTGTTGAACGGCGTGCCGTCGAACCAGTCCTGCACGGTCACCTGGGGCGCCTCGGAGCCTTCCTGCACCGACAGCACGAGGTCGTTGCCCACCCGCAGGCGCAGCACCATGTCGGGCGTGATGCCCTCGCCGAAGAACAGCTTGTCCTGGAAGGTCTCGTCGGTGGGGTTGAACAGGAAGTAGTCGGTCGTGCCGGGCTGCGTGCGGACGTCGTCGACGATCCGGTCGTTGCCTTCGGCGAGGTTGTAGTAGTAGGTGTCGCCGCGATAGCTGCCCACCAGCGTGTCGTTGCCGGCCCCGCCGGCAAGGTGCACGTCCCAGACGCCGCCGTCGTTGCGGGCCTCCAGCCTGTCCCACCCGGCCCCGCCTTCCAGACGCGCGCCTGCCGCTGTGGCGACCAACGTGTCGTTATATTGCGAGCCCGTCACCGTCCCCGAGCCGGTGGCGAAGATGCCGTTGCTCCATTGCTCCGCCTGGAAGTCCATGTCCGAGGCGAGCCAGGCGCTGCCGTCGGCGAACTCGAAGCGCTCGATCTTGCGCAGGAAGGTGTCGTCGGCGAACCAGTTCCGGATCCGGATCGAGCCGTCCTCGACGCCCTCGTTGCGCGCGTTGGCGATGTACAGGACCATGTCCGAGCCCTCGCGCCAGGGACGGACGTCGAAGCGGGAGATGCCCGCCCCGAACACGACCTTGTCCTGGTAGCTCTGCGCATTCGGGTTCGCCATGAAGAAATCGGCTACGCCTTGCCCGAGCACGCTCACGTCGTCGACGACGGTGTCGTGACCGTCGCCGGGGTCGTACAGGTAGGTGTCACCGCCGTAGCTGCCGGCCAGCGTGTCGTCGCCGCGGCCGCCGGCGAGGCTGAGGGCGAAGATGCCGCCGTCGACCGTCGCCTGCAGCAGGTCGTTGCCCGCGCCGCCTTCCAGCCGGGTGCCGTATCCGGTCGCCGTGAGGGTGTCGTCGTACTGCGATCCCTCGACCGCGCCGGAGCCGCCCGCCACGCGACCGGAACTCGGCTGGCCCAGCATGCGATCCATGTCCGAGGCGAGCCACGCCGTCCCGTCGGCGAACTCGACGCCCTCGATCTTGCGGAACATGCCCTGGCCGTACCAGCCCTGGACCGTGATGGAGCCCTGGTCGCCGCGCACGTGGATCACCATGTCGTCGAACCTGCGCTCGAGGGTGATGTCGGAGGGGGCGATGCCCGCTTCGAACACCAGCTTGTCCTGGTAGGTGTCGGTGCCGGGATGCGCCTCGAAGAAGGCCGCCACGTCCGGACCCATGTCGCGAACGTCGTCGGAGATGCGGTCGTGGCCGTCGCCGGCGGCGAAACGGTAGACATCGCGCGCATAGCTGCCGTACAGCACGTCGTCGCCCCCGCCGCCGACGAATGTGAGGTCGAAAACGCCGCCGTCCACGGCCGCCTCCAGCGTGTCGTTGCCGGCGCCGCCTTCCAGCCGCGCGCCGTAGCCGGTGGCGGCCAGGCTGTCGTCGTACTGCGAGCCCGAGAGAGTGCCCGCACCGATGACCTCGACGCCGAAGCTCAACACCCCGAGACGGTGGTCGACGTCCGAGGCGAGCCAGCTCGTATCGGCAAAGTCGATGTGTTCGATCTTGGTGAAGATCGAGGAGAACCAGCCGCCGACCGTCACCGAACCGCCGTCGCGCACGTGCAGCACGAGATCCTGCCCGACCTGCTCGGGCGTCACGTCCGCCGATGCGATGCCGCCGCCGAACACCAGACGGTCCTGGTAGGACTCGGCGTCCGGATGCGCCTGGAAGTACAGCACGACGCCCCCGCCCAGGTCGCCCACGCTGTCGTGGATGACGTCCTGTCCGTCGCCCGGCGCGTACAGGTAGGTGTCGCCGCCGTAGCTGCCATGCAGGACATCGTTGCCCGCGCCGCCGTCCAGCACTAGGCCGAACACGCTGCCGTCCAGCCGGGCGCCGAGGTGGTCGTCGCCGAGGCCGCCGCGCAGCACGGTCCCATGGTCGAGGGCCGTGAGCGTGTCGTCGTACTGCGAGCCGGTCACCGTGCCCGCGCCCATCCACTGCATTCCCGGGCTCGCCTGCCCCAGCTGGCGATCGATGTCGCCGGCCAGCCAGGTCGTTCCGTCGCTGAAGACGAAGCTCTCGATCTTGTCGAACATCGTGCCGTCGTACCACCCCACGATGCGCAGGCCGTCGGTGCCGCCGGCGATGTCCAGCAACAGGTCGTCGCCGGCGCGCTGCGCCGAGACATCCTGCGGGGTGAGGCCGGCGCCGAATTCGACGCGGTCCTGGTAGCTCGCGGCGAACGGGAGGGCAGCGAAGAAGTCCGCGGCCGACGTCCCGCCGCGGCGGACGTCGTCGCGGATCTCGTCGTGGCCGTCGCCGCGGTCGAAGCGGTACACGTCGCCGGCATAGCTGCCGAACAGGCGGTCGTCGCCCGCGCCGCCGTGGAAGGAGATGCCGAAGATGCTGCCATCGAGCAGGACGCCGAGGTCGTCATCGCCGGCCTGGCCATCGAGGACCGTCCCGAACGCGGTGGCGTAGAGCCGGTCCGCGAGGTCGGTGCCTTGCAGCAGTCCCGAGCCCTGCGCGTTGGAACCCTCGGGAAGGAAGGCACTGCCGCTTGCAGCGGAATCCCCGTCGCCTATCGCCTCCAGCTGGTCGCGGTACACGCTGACGGTGCGCTCCGCGCCGACGAAGCGGATCTCCTGGTACGCCCAGTCCGCCGCGAAGAAATCGAAGTACTGCACCACGACGATGCTGTCGGCCGTGGCATAGGTCAGGCGCAGCATGTTTCCCTCGCGCGTGAAGGCAACGCTGGCCAGGTCCGCGCCGATCGTTTGCGGAAAGCTCATGGAACTCTTCTCCCTTTCCGCCCTCCCGAGGCGGTACTGCGTCGGCGCATGCTAGGTGCCGCCGGCGCGCCGCGCGTTCCGTCGCACCGCCACGCGTTGTAGGCCGAAGCCCCTGCCAGGAGTTTCTTCTTAACCCGATCGAGGGAGCCGCCCTCGCCTCGCCCGCGCAGGCTCTACACTCGCGCGGATGGCCACCATCCGAAGCGCCGGCCTGCTGATGTTCCGACGCCGCGCCAGCGCGGTGGAGGTGCTGCTCGCGCACCCGGGCGGGCCGTTCTGGGTGCGCCGCGACGAGGCCTCCTGGACCCTGCCCAAGGGGGAGATCGGCCCGGACGAGGATCCGCTGGCCGCCGCGCGGCGCGAGTTCCTGGAGGAAACGGGCTTCGCGAGCACGCCGCCCTTCCTGCCGCTCGGCGAGCTGCGCCAGAAGAGCGGCAAGCGCATCACGGCCTGGGCCTTCGAAGGCGATGCGGATCCCGCCCTCCTGGTGAGCAACCTGTTCGAGATGGAGTGGCCGCCGCGCTCCGGCCGGATGCAGTCCTTTCCGGAAGTCGACCGCGTGCGCTGGTTCGACCCCGACGAGGCCCGGCACAAGCTCATCGCGGGGCAGGCCCCCTTCGTCGACACCCTGCTGCGCACGCTGGGCGTGGAACGCGGCGCCGGCGAGCTGCCCGCGGCGCCGGCCTGAGCAGGCTCAGGCGCCGGGGGGCCGGGACTCAGGCCGCCGCGAAGGCCGGCTCGCGCGCGGCCACGGCATGGGCCGCGACCAGGTCCGAGTCCACCAGCGCGTCGTCCTCTTCCTCCTCGACGATGGGCTGCTGCCGGCTGGCATGGTCCCACGCGGCGCGCATGGCCTGCATCGCCTCGTCCAGGCTCAGGCGCGAATCGCCCTTGATGCGGAGCCAGTTGGCGCACAGGGACTTGTCGGCGTCGTCGAAGCGGCCGCCGTACTGGGCGAAGCCGATGTAGCCCACGCAATAAGCCGGCGCGTAGTCGTCGTAGCAGCAATCGGCGCGGTAGTACGGCTCGGCCCAGTAGGCCTGCTGCCAGTACGCGTCCTCGCGGTCGGGATCGACGCGGCCGTCGATGCGAATCGCCGGCTCGTCTGCTTGTTCTTTCCAGTCGTCCTGAATGATGGCGGTCATGGCCCTCTCCGTGGTTTGTGCTGCTGGAAGGAATGATCGCGAAGGGGCCTGCCCGGCAGCGTAGGACAGGCGCTTCGCGCTGCTGTCGGAACGCGTACCCGCATGGTGCAGGCCGCGCCCCCGGCGCCCCGCGCGACGGCAGCCCTCGCGCTGAGGCTGCGCGCGCCGCAAGGCCAGTCGCGGGCTGGCCGCGGAACAGGTGGAACCGTGTCGCTTGCGCGCTTTGCACGCGCCGCGCCAGCGCCGATACTCGTCGGCTCATCGGAGGCACGCATGGAAATCAGGGACAAGGTGGTGGTGGTCACGGGCGGCGCCAGCGGGATCGGTGCCGGGCTGGCGGAGCGCTTCGCGCGCGAGGGCGCCCGCGGCGTCGTGGTGGCCGACGTGAACCTCGAACGGGCGCAGGGGGTGGCGCGCGGCATCGGCGCGGCGGCGGTGGCGGCGCGCTGCGACGTGAGCCGCGAGGCCGAGATCCAGGAACTGGTGCGCTTCACGCGCGAGCGCTTCGGCCGCGTCGACGTCTACTGCTCCAACGCCGGCATCCTGGGGCGCATCGGCGGCATCGAGCTGGAAGACGCGCTGTGGGAGAAGATGTGGCAGGTGCACGGCATGGCGCACGTGTGGGCCGCGCGCGCCGTGGTCCCGGAGATGGTCGAGCGCGGCGAAGGCTATTTCCTGGTCACCGCATCGGCGGCCGGGCTCCTGAACATCGTCGAGACGCCGGCCTATGGCGTGACCAAGCACGCCGCGGTGGCCGTCGCCGAGTGGCTGCGCATCGCCTACGGCCGCAAGGGCGTGCGCGTGTCGTGCCTGTGCCCGCAGTCCGTGCAGACGGACATGACGCGCGACGGCACCGGCTCCGCGGCCGTCAACGGCGTGCTCACGCCGGAGCAGGTGGCGGACGTCGTGGTGCAGACGATGCGCGACGAGCGCTTCCTCGCCCTGCCCCACCCGGAAGTCGCGAAGTACTTCCTGGCCAAGGCGCAGGACTACGACCGCTGGCTGGGCGGCATGCAGAAGCTGTACGCCCAGCACATGGAACGGTCCTAGCGTCCGAGCAGGCCAGCGAGACCGGTGACGATCAGGTACAGCGCGATGATGTAGTTCAGCAGCTTGGGCATCACCAGGATCAGGATGCCGGCGATCAGCGCTGCCACGGGGCCGAGGTGTTGGATGTATTGCATCTGGGGGCTCCACGGAGGGGGGAGCCGCAGTATCCGCCGGCCCGCCGCGGCCGTGGGCCGGCCGGCTTGACTCAACGCAAGCCCCTACCGGCAGCGGGTTCCCAGAATCGGCCCATGGCGAAGATATTCCCGATCCGGCCCGCGCACCCGGAGCGCACCTGCTGGGGCTGCGATCGTTATTGCGCGGCCGACCAGATGATCTGCGGCAACGGCACCGAGCGCACCCAGCACCCCATCGAGACCTTCGGCGAAGGCTGGGAGCACGAGGGCCTCGACCCCCTGCGCCCCCTCGACGAAGCGAAGGTGGCCTGAGTCCTCAGGCGAAGGTGGCCTGAGCCCTCAGGCGACGGCCCACTCGGGCCGCTCGTCGCGCTCGCTGTCGATCACCACCAGGTAGCGGCCGGCGAAGGGCAACGCCTCGCCGGTGGGCGTCACGCCCTCCTTGCGGCCGTCGTCGAGCACTCCGAACTGGTCCAGGAAGGCGACCAGCCCCGGCGGCAGCAGGATGCAGCCGTCGGATTGAACCTGCCCCAGCAGCGCGCCGGTGCGCCCGGTGGCGGCACGCGCCTGCAGCCGCAGGTCGGCGAAGCCGCGCGCGCTGGTGCGCGTGCGCTGGCGGCCGAAGTCGTACACCCGCGAGGTGAGCCGGCGGCCGTATTCGACCTGCGCCTGCGCGAACACGCCCTGCGGCGTCTGCACGCAGCCGGCCTGCTCCGGATTGCCGGTGGAAGCGGGCGAAGCGCCGATCAGTTCGTAGCGCCCGGGCAGCAGCCGCCAGAACAGGAAGGCCGTCTGCACCGCGGGGCAGGCGTCGACCACCAGCATGTACTGCGGGCCGGTCAGCGGCTCGCGAAAGCCGGCCAGTTCGTTCTCCGCCAGGCCGCCGTAGATCAGCACCTCGTTGGCGGGGACCTTCAGCTGCCGGTCCACCAGCGCCGTGTAGCGGCGGGCCAGGTCGCGCGGCGTGCACACGCCCTCGGCCAGCGCGCCCAGCGGCGCGAGCGCCGCGGTGGCGCAGAGCAGGAGGCTGCGCCTGCGGATGCCGGGGGAGGAAGGACGCTGCGACATGCGGTCCATTCTGTGGACCGCGCCCCGGTGCCGTCTTGCGCTGCATCAATCCTGACCTTGCGCTGCATCAAGGACGGCGCGCGCCGCTAATCGAGCAGGCGATGCTTGAGCGCGTAGTAGGTCAGGTCGCTGTTCGAGCGCGCTTCGAGCTTGCGCATCAGGCGCGCGCGGTAGGTGCTGACCGTCTTCGCGCTGAGCGACAGGTCCGCCGCCACCTGCCCCGCGCTGCAGCCCTGCGCCAGCTTCAGGAACACCTGCAGTTCGCGCGCCGACAGCTGTTCGTGCAGGCCGCCCGGCGAAGGCGTGATGACCTGCGTGGCGAGCAGTTCCGCCACCGCCGGCGTGATGTAGCGCGAGCCCTGCGAGACGCGGCGGATCGCGGAGACGATCTCGGCCGGCTCGCAGGCCTTGTTCAGGTAGCCGCTGGCGCCGTTGCGGATCAGGGGCACGGCGTACTGGTGCTCGGGATAGCCGGAGAGGATCAGCACCGCGACGTGCTCCGCCTTCGCCCGGATCATGGTCAGCGCGTCGATGCCGCTCTGCCCCGGCATGTCCAGGTCCAGCAGCAGGACGTCCACGGCCTGCGTGCGCACGAGGTCGATCGCCTCGCGCCCCGAGCAGGCCTCGGCCACCACGCGGATGCCCTCCTGCTCGTCGAGGTAGCAGCGCAGCGCGCTGCGGGTGATGGGATGGTCGTCGGCGATGCCGACGCGCACCGTGCGCACGACCAGCGGCACCGTGGCCGGAGCCCCGGTGTGCCCTGGTTCGCCGAAGCGGTGCTGCTTCACGCGTGCTGCCTCCCGGGCCTGCTGGCCCATGAGGCAATTAGGTTACCGCGGCCGTGGCGGTCAAGTAGTCATGTTCCTACCGAAATGTAGGCCTTCTTTGGATTCCTGACCCTGCCCGCTGCAGGGGAAGGGCGCGACGGCTATTTCGGATCGACGTCGGTCACATCCGCCAGCCGCGCGCGCGGGCCGGCCGCCGCGTCGGAACGCGGCGTGCGGCTGGCGGGGCGGGCCGGGGCGCGGCGCATCATTTCCTCGAAGGCGCCGCGCGGGCCCATGCGCATCACGAAAGGCGTGACGGGCCGGCCGGTGAGCCTGGCCCAGGCGGCGCGCAGCAGCCAGAACGCCAGCAGCACCGTCAGCACCACCGCGATCGAGGCGGCGGCGACGAGGCCGGCGCCGAGGATGACGATGCGAACGAGGAGGCCGAACAGGAATTGCACGGGGAGATTCTGCCGCAGGACGGGCAGGGCCTGCACGAGGCCCTGCGCCGACCCATGCTCAGGCCGCCTGTGCCTGCCGCGGCGCAGCCGGCGTTTCGCCGAAGTGGAACACGCCCGGTTCGCGCACCGGGTCCACCTCCACCGGGATGGTGGACTTGGGCGGGAAGCGCCCTTCCAGGATCAGCTTGGACAGCGGGTTCTCGATGCGCTGCTGGATCGCCCGCTTGAGGGGCCGGGCCCCGAACACGGGGTCGAAGCCCACCTTGGCGAGTTCCTCCAGCGCCGCCGGCGAAACCTGCAGGTGCAGGTCCATCTTCGCCAGGCGCTGTTCCAGCACGCGCAGCTGGATCCTCGCGATCCGGCCGATGTGCTCGGCGCTCAGGGCATGGAACACCACCGTCTCGTCGATGCGGTTCAGGAACTCGGGGCGGAAGTGGTTCTTCAGCTCGTCCCACACCGCTTCCTTCACCTCCTCGTACGGCTTGCCCACCATGTGCTGGATCATGTGCGAGCCGATGTTGGAGGTCATCACGATCACCGTGTTCTTGAAGTCCACGGTGCGGCCCTGTCCATCCGTGAGGCGCCCGTCGTCGAGCACCTGCAGCAGCACGTTGAACACGTCGTGGTGCGCCTTCTCGATCTCGTCGAACAGGATCACGCTGTACGGCTTGCGGCGCACCGCTTCGGTCAGGTAGCCGCCCTCCTCGTAGCCGACGTAGCCGGGCGGCGCGCCGATCAGGCGGGCCACGGAGTGCTTCTCCATGAACTCGCTCATGTCGATGCGGATCAGGTGCTCCTCGCTGTCGAACAGGAAGTACGCCAGCGCCTTGCACAGCTCGGTCTTGCCCACGCCCGTCGGGCCGAGGAACAGGAAGGAGCCGGTGGGCCGGTTGGGGTCCGACAGGCCCGAGCGCGAACGCCGGATGGCATTGGCCACCGCGCCGATCGCCTCGTCCTGGCCGACCACGCGCTCGTGCAGCTTGCCTTCCATCAGCAGCAGCTTCTCGCGCTCGCCCTGCATCAGTTTCGACACCGGGATGCCGGTGGCGCGCGCGACGACTTCGGCGATCTCCTCCGCGCCCACCTGGGTACGCAGGAGCTTGGGCTTGCCGCTCTTGCTCTTGGAGGTCTCCGCGGCCTGCGCTTCCTTGAGCTGCTTTTCCAGCGCCGGCAGCTTGCCGTACTGCAGTTCCGCGACCTTGTTGAAGTCGCCCTTGCGGGTGAACTCCTCGATCTGGAACTTCAGCTTGTCGATCTCCTCGCGGACATCCGCGCTGCCCTGCGCGCCGGCCTTCTCGGCCTTCCAGACTTCCTCGAGATCCGAGATTTCCTTGCCCAGGCGCGCGATCTCTTCCTCGATCAGCGCGAAGCGCTTCTGCGAGGCCTCGTCCTTTTCCTTGCGCACGGCCTCGCGCTCGATCTGCAGCTGGATCATGCGGCGGTCCAGCCGGTCGATCGCTTCCGGCTTGGAGTCGATCTCGATCTTGATCTTGGAGGCGGCCTCGTCGATCAGGTCGATGGCCTTGTCCGGCAGGAAGCGGTCGGTGATGTAGCGGTGCGAGAGTTCCGCCGCGGCCACGATCGCCGGGTCGGTGATGTCCACCTTGTGGTGCAGCTCGTACTTCTCCTGCAGGCCGCGCAGGATGGCGATGGTGGCCTCCACGGTCGGCTCGCCCACCAGGATCTTCTGGAAGCGGCGCTCCAGCGCGGCGTCCTTCTCGATGTACTTGCGGTATTCGTCCAGCGTGGTGGCGCCCACGCAGTGCAGCTCGCCGCGCGCGAGCGCCGGCTTGAGCATGTTGCCGGCGTCCATGGCGCCTTCGGCCTTGCCGGCGCCCACCATGGTGTGCAGTTCGTCGATGAAGACGATGGTCTGGCCCTCGTCCTTGGCCAGTTCCTGCAGCACGTTCTTCAGGCGTTCCTCGAACTCGCCGCGGTACTTGGCACCGGCGAGCAGCGCCGCCATGTCGAGCGACAGCACGCGCTTGTTCTTCAGCGTCTCCGGCACTTCGCCGGCCACGATGCGCTGCGCCAGGCCTTCGACGATGGCCGTCTTGCCGACGCCGGGCTCGCCGATCAGCACCGGGTTGTTCTTGGTGCGCCGCTGCAGCACCTGGATCGCGCGGCGGATTTCCTCGTCGCGCCCGATCACCGGGTCGAGCTTGCCCATGCGGGCGCGCTCGGTGAGGTCGAGGGTGTACTTCTTCAGCGCCTCGCGCTGGCCTTCGGATTCGGCGGAATTCACGTTCTGTCCTCCCCGCACCGCCTCCACCGCGGCTTCCAGCGACTTGCGCACGAGCCCGTTCTCGCGCGCGATGCGGCCGATGTCCTGCTTGGTCTCGGCCACGGCCAGCAGGAAGTTCTCGCTGGCGATGAACTGGTCGTTGCGCTTGAGGGCCTCCTTCTCGGCGCCCTGCAGCAGCACCGCGAGGTCGCGGCCGACCTGGATCTGCTCCTGGCCCTGCACCTGCGGCAGCTTGTGCATCGCGCCCTCGGCGCCCGCGAGCAGGCCCGGCACGTTGACGCCGGCGCGCTGCAGCAGCGAGCGCGGCCCGTCCTCCTGCCGCAGCATCGCCACGAGCAGGTGGGCCGGCTCGATGTAGGAATGGTCGTTGGCCAGCGCGAGGCTTTGCGCGTCCGCGAGGGCTTCCTGGAATTTGGTCGTGAGTTTGTCGAGTCGCATTGAAATGCTCCGTTACACGCCAGATAAGCTTGACCGGGGTCTTTTCAAGTGCGGACTCTAGGCCTCTGTGCGCCCGACAGGGTGACTAGAATCAACTTCATGCAGATCCACCAGATGTCGGTCACCTACCTGCCGGAGCAGGACCGCATCCTCATGCGCGTCAACACCACCGAGGGCGAGGAGATGCGCATGTGGCTCACCCGCCGGCTGATGGTGGGCCTGTGGCCGCTGCTGTCGAAGCTGCTCACCGAGCACCTCCTGAAGCTGGAGTCCGCCGGGGCTTCACTTGCGGGCGCGAATCCGGAACTCAAGAAGATGCTGGCGGAGTTCAGGAAGGAAGAGTTCCTGCAGCACGCCGACTTCGACACGCCCTACCAGGAAGGGCAGCCGCGCCATCCCCTCGGCGAGGAGCCGCTGCTGGTGACCGACGTCGATGCCACGCCGCTGGCCAACGGGCCGCTGCGCCTGAACTTCAACGAGCGCCCGCCCAATGGCGCGAGCAAGCCGCGCAGCTTCCAGATGGAGATGCAGCCCAAGCTGATGCAGGGCCTGATGCACCTGCTGGACCAGGCGCTGCTGCAGTCGCAGTGGCGCGAGGCGTTCCATCCCGTGGTGGCGGCGGAGCCGCCGGCGGACGACGGCGACGGGACGCGGCCGCGGTACTTGAACTAGCAGGACCTGAACCAGCCGGGCGGCCGAATTCGCAGGCTGGCGGTGACGCGCGAAGCGCCGGAACCCCAGCGCTTGCGCGCACCGCTGGGGTTTCGCTGTCGCTCCACCGCCAGCCTACGGGAGACCGCCGGCCCGCTGACGCGCCCTACTCGTTCTTGTCCAGCGCGAAGCCGGCGACGCGCTTGTAATCGTCCGAGATCCGCCTGAATTCCTGCACCGAGATCAGGTCGTCGATCTTCCCCGGGAACGGCTTGCCGCCACTGAGTTCGTCGGCCTTCATGATGATGAAGTCCGGCGGCACCGTGCGGTTGGTCTCCACCACCTTCGCCGTGGCCGGCAGGCGCACCGCCTCGTAGTCCCGCAGCAGCGCCACCGGGTTCCCGCCGCGGGCCAGCAGGTCCGCCAGGGTGCGCGCATCGATCAGCGCCTGCGCGCTGCCGTTGGAGCCGCGCGGGTACATGGGGTGCGCCGCGTCGCCCAGCAGCGTCACGCGGTTGAAGCTCCAGCGCGGCACCGGGTCCTTGTCGACCATCGGGTACTCGAGGATCTCGCGCGCATGCAGCAGCAGGCCGGGCACGTCGAGCCAGTCGAAGTTCCAGTCCTGGAAGAAGGGCAGGAAGTCCTCGAAGCGGCCCGGCCGGTTCCAGTCGTTCATGCCCATCTCGGCCTGGCGGATCTCCGCCACCCAGTTGACCAGCTGGCTGCCGTGCCCGTCGATGTTGTCGACGATCGGGTAGATCACCAGCTTGCCGGTGTCGATGGAGCCGATGCGCAGGTAGCTCTTGCCGGTGAGGATCGGCTTGTGCACCGTGACGCCGCGCCAGGTATTGATCCCGGCGAAGGCCACCTTCTCCTCGGGGTAGAACTGGCGCCGCACGGCGGAATTGACGCCGTCGCAGGCGATCACGACGTCCGCCTGCACCGCCGGCTGCGGGTTGCCGCGCACGCCCTGGAAGGACAGCGTGACCTGCTGCGCGTCCTGCTGCACGCCCGTGCAGCGGTGGTCCAGGTGGATGCGCGCGTCGCCCAGGCGTTCGCGCGCGGCCTGGTACATCACGCCGTGCAGCTTGCCGCGGTGCATCCCCAGCTCGGGCACGGAGTAGCCGGCATGGCGGCCGCGCGGCTCGCGGTAGATGAACTGGCCCCAGCGGTTGAAGAACACGCTTTCCAGGTTCTCGATGCCCAGCGGCTCCAGCTTGCCCTGCAGGCCCAGCGCCGCGAGCTCGCGCATCGCGTGCGGCAGCAGCGTGATCCCGACACCGAGTTCCTTCACCTCCGGCGCGGCCTCGTACACGTCGCATGCGACGCCGCGCTGCTGCAGGCCGAGCGCGAGCGCGAGGCCGCCGATGCCGCCCCCGACGATCGCGATGCGCATCATTCGGCCTTGATGTGCGCCGTGTTCACCACGCCGGCCCAGCGGTCGGCATCGCGCACCACCAGGCGGCGGAATTCCTCGGGCGAACTCCACGCCGGGTCCATGCCCTGCGTCTGGAAGCTCGTGCGGACCTCGGGCGTGGCCAGGATGTCCTTCAGCTCGCGATTGAGCTTCGCGACCTGATCGGCCGGCGTGCCGGGCGGCGCGAAGATGCCGTACCACATGTCGACGTTGACGTTGCCGGCCTTCGCCTCGGCGAGCGTCGGCACGTCGGGCAGCAGGGGATGGCGCCGCTCGCTGCCGATGCCCAGCGCGACCAGCTTGCCGGACTTCACGTGCGGCAGCGCCACGTGGATCGGCAGGAACATCGCGTCCACCTGCCCGCCCAGCAGGTCCGTCACCGCCTGCGAGGTGCCGCGGTAGGGGATGTGCGTGAGGAACACGCCGGCGGTCTGCTTGAACAGCTCCATCGACATGTGGTGGGGCGTGCCCACGCCGGGGCTGGCGTAGTTCAGGCGGCCGGGACGCGACCTGGCGGCGGCGACCAGGTCGCGTGCGGTGTGGAAGCCGGTGGACGGCGGCGTCACGAGGATCAGCTGGCCCCAGCTGGTGAGGGACACGGGCACGAGGTCCTTCACCGGATCGAACGGCAGGTGCGTGTAGAGGCTGCGGTTCATCACCAGCGTGTTCACGCTCACCAGCAGCGTGTTGCCGTCCGCCGGCGCGCGCACCACGGCCTCGGTGCCGATGTTGCCGGAGGCGCCGGTGCGGTTCTCCACCACGACCGGGCGGCCCAGCCGCTGCGACAGGCGCGGCCCGACCGTGCGGGCGACGATGTCGATGCCGGTGCCGGCGGTGAACGGGACGATCAGCTTGAGCGGCACGCCGGTCGAGGCGGCGGGGGACTGCGGCGCCTGGGCGAACGCCTGCACGCCCGCGAGGGCGACAGCGGCCAGGACTGTTCGGAAAAGGGTCTTCATTGCGTTTCGGGCTTGCAAGTTGGCATGCTAACGATTATCGGTGGCGTTCCCGGACCGTCACAATCGTCGCATACCCGAGAAGGTGAAACAAGCAGTGTCCTCCCCGTCCAAGACCCCGCCGCCACTGGCCCGGCTGTACGCGCGCCCCGGCTTCCTGCTGCGACGCGCGCACCAGATCTCCGCCGCCGTGTTCGAGGATGCCTGCCGCGGCCTGGAGCTCACCCCGGCGCAGTTCGGCGTGCTGACGGTGCTGCAGGCGCACCCCGGGCTCGGGCAGTCCAGCCTCGCCCGGGCCCTGGGTTTCGACAAGGTCACGGTGCTGCGGGTGCTGCGCGGCCTGCAGGCGCGCGGGCTGGTGAGCCGCGTGCCGGCCGAGGACAACCGCCGCAACGTGTCGGTCACGCTCACCCACGACGGCGCCGAGCTCCTGCAGCGGGCGCAGAAGCCGGCGGAGAAGGCCTATCGCCGCCTGATGGCGCCCCTGAACCGCGAGCAGCAGGAGCAGTTGCTCGAACTGCTGCAGTTGCTCACGGGCGAACTGGAGGACGAGGCCCGCGCCGCCTTCGTGCCGCCGCCAGCCCCGCGTCAGGCCGCGTAAGCGCGACCGTTTATCCTTGGCGGATGATCCCGCCGACGCCCCGCCCGACGCCCCGCTTTTCCTCCGTGCGCCGCCTCCTGCTGGCCGGCCTGTTCACCCTCGCGACCGGCGCCGTGCAGGCGCAGGGCCCCAGCTCCGTGCGCATCCTGGTGGGGTTTCCGCCCGGCGGCGGCACCGATGCCATCGCGCGCGCGCTGGCCGAGAAGCTGAAGGACCAGCTCGGCGTGCCGGTGGTGGTGGACAACCGCGCCGGCGCCGGCGGCCAGATCGCCGCCCAGGCGCTCAAGGCCGCGCCGCCGGACGGCAGCACCTTCTTCCTGAGCCACGACCACTCGATCTCCATCCTGCCGCTGGTCACGAAGAATGCGGGCTTCGATCCGGCGGTCGATTTCGTGCCCGTCGCGGGCTTCGCCACCTTCGCGAACGCCCTGGCCCTGTCCGGCGGGACGCCGGCGAAGTCGCTGCCCGAGTACGTGCGCTTCGTGCAGCAGCAGGGCGGCAAGGACAGCATCGGCATCCCCGCGCCGTCCTCGATCCCCGAGTTCCTGGTCGGCATGGTCGGCAGCAGGTACAAGCTGGACCTGCAGGCCGCGCCCTACCGCGGCAGCGCGCCGATGATGGCCGACATGCTGGGCAACCAGATCA
This sequence comes from Ramlibacter sp. AN1133, assembly GCF_037890035.1. Taxonomy (NCBI): domain Bacteria; kingdom Pseudomonadati; phylum Pseudomonadota; class Betaproteobacteria; order Burkholderiales; family Comamonadaceae; genus Ramlibacter; species Ramlibacter sp. AN1133. The sequence continues at coordinate 318,368 of NZ_JBBKTQ010000003.1, read as the reverse complement.
GGGCCGGCGTGGCCTCGATCCCCGACTTCATCGAGAACCACAAGGCGGGCAAGCTGCGCATCGTGGCGGTGATCGGCGACAAGCGCCAGGCGATCCTGCCGGACGTGCCGACCTTCAAGGAACTGGGCATCGCCGGCCTGGAGGAACTGCCCTACTACGGCCTGTTCGCGCCCGCCGGCACGCCGCACGAGGTGCTCGACCGCTTCAACCTGGCCCTGGCCAAGGTCCTCTCCATGCCCGACGTGCGCGAGCACCTCGCCGCGATGGGCCTGACGGTGGGCTACCAGCCGCAGGCCCTCTTCGCCAACCGCGTGAAGGGCTACACGCAGACGTGGGAGAAGATCATCAAGGCGAGCGGGTTCCAGGCGAAGTAGGAACGCCGGACAGCCGGACAGCCGGACGCAGAGGACGCAAAGGGTACGCAGAGAGCGCAAAAGGACATCCATCTGAAGATGTCTTCTTTCTGCGTCCTCTGCGTACCCTTTGCGTCCTCTGCGTCCGGCAATCTGTCTTCAGGTATTCCTGCTCGCGATGCCCCAGCGCTCGAGCGCGGCATCGTCGGCCACCCGCGCGTCGACCCAGCGTTCGCCTTCGGCGGTGGTTTCCTTCTTCCAGAAGGGCGCCTGCGTCTTGAGGTAGTCCATCAGGAATTCGCAGGCCTGGAAGCTCTGGCCGCGGTGCGCCGAGGTGACCACGACCAGCACGATCTGGTCCTGCACCTGCAACGGGCCCACGCGGTGGATCACGCGCGCGGCGCGGATGTCGAAGCGGCGGAAGGCCTCGTCGATCATCTGCTCGATCGCCTTCTCCGTCATGCCCGGATAGTGCTCCAGCTCCATCGCGCTGACGCTCGCGCCTTCGCTGCGGTCCCGCACCGTGCCGATGAAGCTGCAGACGGCCCCCACGCCGCGGTCGTCGCGGCGCAGCGACGCGATCTCGGCGGCGACGTCGAAGTCCCCGGTCTGGATGGAAACGCGTGCCGCCATCGCCGGCCTCAGCCGCCCGTCACGGGGGGGAAGAACGCGACCTCGCTGCCCTCGCGCAGGACGGCGGCGTCGTCGCTCATCACCTGGTCCAGCGCCATGCGCACCGCCTTGCCGCGCGCCAGCACGGACGCATAGGGCTCGCCGCGGGCAACCAGTTCGTCGCGCAGCGCGCCCAGGGTCTCGCTGCGCGTCTGCACCGACTCGCTGCCCTGCCCCACGGCTTCGCGGATCGAGGCGAAATACTTGATGCGCAGGTTCATGCCAGCAGCTCCGCCAGCGGCAGGAAGCGCACCGGGTCGCCCTTCGCGATGGTCGTGCCGGCCGGCACGTCGATCAGGCCGTCCGCCCACACCGTGGAGGTCAGCACGCCGGAGCTCTGGTTGGCGAACAGCTCCAGCCGGCCCTGCGCATTGCGCCGCGCGCGCAGGAACTCGCGGCGCTTGTCCGGCCGCGGCCAGTCGAAATGCGCCGGCAGCTGCACGGCGACGGGCGTGACCTGCGTCGCGCCCTGCAGCTTCAGCAGGAAGGGGCGCACCAGCAGCAGGAAGGTGACGAAACTCGAGACCGGGTTGCCCGGCAGGCCGATGAAGTGACAGAAGCCCTCCCCCGCCTGGCGGGGGAGGGTCGGGGAGGGGGTGCCAACATCCTGCGCATCGCGACGGGACGATTGCACGGCAATCGTCCCGTACGCGAACGGCTTGCCCGGCTTCATCGCGATCTGCCACAGGTCCAGCGAGCCGAGCTGCTGCACGGCGGGCTTGATGTGGTCCTCCTCGCCGACGGACACGCCGCCGCTGGTGAGGATCACGTCGTTGTCGCGCGAGGCCTCGCGCAGCGCCTGCAGGGTCGCCTCGCGCTGGTCCGGCACGATGCCCAGGTCGCGCACCTCGCAGCCCAGGCGCAGCAGCAGGCTGCGCAGGAAGAAGCGGTTGGAGTTGTAGATGGCCCCGGGCTTCATCGCCTCGGGCGCGACCTGCCCCGGCATCACCAGCTCGTCGCCGGTGGAGAACAGCGCCACGCGTGGTCGCCGCGCGACCTGCAGGCGCTCGCGCCCGATGCTCGCGGCCAGGCCCTGGGCGGCGGGGCCCAGGCGCTCGCCGCGCGCCAGCACGGTGCTGCCGCGGGTGATGTCCTCGCCGCTGCGGCGGATCCACTGGCCGGCATCGGGCACGCGCAGGATGCGCACGCGGCCGTCCTCCAGCGCCTGCGTGTCTTCCTGCATCACGATCGCATCCGCGCCTTCGGGCACCGGTGCGCCGGTGAAGATGCGCGCGATCGTCCCGGGCTGCAGCGGCTGCGGGGCGGCGCCGGCGGGGATGCGCTGGCTGACCGGCAGCGGCACGCCCTCGTCGGCGATCTCGCCGCGGCGCACGGCATAGCCGTCCATGGAGCTGTTGTCCTGCGGCGGCACCTGCAGCGCCGAGACCAGGTCCTCGGCGAGCACGCGGCCGTCGGCGTCGAAGGTCGCGACGGTTTCGCTGCCGGCGAGCGGCTGCGCCTGCGCCAGCAGGGCGGCCAGCGCGTCATCCAGGGGGCGCAGCGCAGGACGGGGTGCATTCACGCGTATCGCTCCGGGTCGTAGTCGAACCTGTCGCCATTGTCGACCAGCCACTGCGCGACCGCATCAGGGTCATTCAGGTCCAGCACCGGCCGCAGGGTCGCCTGCGGCAGCTGCTGCGGTGAATCGGTGGCGATCGCCACGATGAAGTCGTCGTCCGGGTAGCGTGCCGGCTTGCCGGCATCGGCGCGCCAGACCTCGATCTTGAGCAGGTTGCTTTCCTTGAAGCCCTCCACCACCACCCAGTCGACGCCGTCCCACAGCTCGGCGAGCAGCTGGTGCACCGTGAGCCGGGCGGGCTGTTCGAACTCGCGCATCAGCGCCAGCCGCAGGTCCGAGGCGACCACCACCTCGAAGGCGCCCGCTTCGCGGTGCCGGTAGGTGTCCTTGCCCGGGTGGTCGATGTCGAAGTTGTGGTGGGCGTGCTTCACCACGGACACGCGCAGCCCGCGCAGCTTGAGCGCCGGGATGAGCTGCTCCACGAGGTGGGTCTTGCCCGCGCCGGAATAGCCGGCGAAGCCGATGACCTTCATGCCGGCCCTCCGCGAAGCGAAGAGCCAGGGAACCGGTAGGAGCTCATGGGCAGTGCGCCGCGATGAATTGCTTGACGCGCCCGGCATCGGCCGGCAGCACGCTCACGCGGCGCGGCAGGTCCTCGATGCCGGCGAACTTCGCGGGACGATCGGGCTCGCGGCCCAGGGCCTCCACGATGGTCGCGGCGAACTTGATCGGCAGCGCCGTCTCCAGCACGATCATCGGCGTGCCGGCCTGCACGTACTCGCGCGCGACCTTCAGGCCGTCGGCGGTATGGGTGTCGATCATGGTGCCGAAGCGCCGGTAGGTGTCGCGGATGGTGGCCACGCGGTCCGCGTGCGTGCTGCGGCCGGAGACGAAGCCGTAGCGCTCGCGCGCGACCAGCGCTTCGTGCGACAGGTCGAAGCGGCCCTTGGCGGGCAGCTCCTCGCCGAACAGGTAGCGGACCTTCGCGCCGTCGCGTGCGAGCAGGTCGAACACGAAGCGTTCGAAGTTGCTGGCCTTGGAGATGTCCATCGAGGGGCTGGAGGTCTCGTACGTGTCCTGGCTGCCGCGCACGCGGTAGATGCCGGTGCGGAAGAACTCATCGAGCACGTCGTTCTCGTTGGTGGCCAGCACGAGCTTGTCGATCGGCAGGCCCATCATGCGCGCGACGTGGCCGGCGCAGATGTTGCCGAAGTTGCCTGAGGGCACGGCGAAGCTGACCTTCCGGCCCTCGGAGGGCGTGGCCTGGAAGTACCCCGCGAAGTAGTACACCACCTGCGCCACCAGCCGCGCCCAGTTGATCGAGTTGACCGTGCCGATGCGGTACCTGCGCTTGAACTCCAGGTCGTTCGAGACCGCCTTGACGATGTCCTGGCAGTCGTCGAACACGCCGTCGACGGCGAGGTTGTGGATGTTGGCGTCCTGCAGGCTGAACATCTGCGCCTGCTGGAAGGGGCTCATGCGGCCGTTGGGCGAGGTCATGAAGACCCGCACGCCCTTCTTGCCGCGCATCGCGTATTCCGCCGCGCTGCCGGTGTCGCCCGAAGTCGCGCCCAGGATGTTCAGTTCTTCGCCGCGGCGCGCCAGTTCGTACTCGAACAGGTTGCCCAGGAGCTGCATCGCCATGTCCTTGAAGGCGAGCGTCGGGCCGTTGGACAGCGCCTGAAGGTAGACGCCCTCTTCCAGCTGCTTCAGCGGCACGATCTCGCGCGAGCCGAACACTTCCTCCGTGTACGTCCTGCGGCAGATGGCCCGCAGGTCATCCGCCGGAATGTCGTCGATGTAGAGCGACAGGATCTGGAAGGCGAGCTCCGCGTACGGCAGGCCGCGCCACCGCGCGAGCGTGGCCGCATCGACCTGCGGATAGCGCTCCGGCAGGTACAGCCCGCCATCGGGCGCGAGGCCCTCGAGCAGGATCTCGCAGAAGTGCTTGCGGTCCGGGTGGCCGCGGGTGGACAGATACAGCATCGCTTGCGCCTTCAGGCCAGTTCTTCCTTGCGGATCCGCACGATAGGCGCGAGCACCGTCGCCAGGCCCTGCATCGCCGCGAGCACCTCGTTCATCGTGCCTTCGCGCACGCTGTGCGTCAGCAGGATCAGGTCGGTGTGCGTGGAGCCGGCCCCGCCCACGGCGGCGGCTTCGCGCTGCAGCATCGCGTCGATGCTGATGCCGGCATTGGCCAGCAGGCCCGCCACCTTGGCCAGCACGCCGGCCTGGTCGGCCACCCGCAGGCGCAGGTAGTAGCTCGTGACGACCTCGCTCATGGGCAGGATCGGCTCGTCGCTCATCTGGTCCGGCTGGAAGGCCAGGTGCGGCACGCGGTGCGCGGCGTCCACCGTGTGCAGGCGCGTGACGTCCACCAGGTCGGCGATCACGGCGCTGGCCGTCGGCTCGCTGCCCGCGCCCTTGCCGTAGTACAGCGTGGTACCCACGGCATCGCCCTGCACCACCACCGCGTTCATCGCGCCTTCCACGTTGGCGATCAGGCGCTTGGCGGGCACCAGGGTGGGATGCACGCGCAGCTCGATGCCCTTGTCGGTGCGCTTGGTGATCCCCAGCAGCTTGATGCGGTAGCCCAGGTGCTCGGCGTACTCGATGTCGTGCGAGGACAGCCTGGTGATGCCCTCGACGTACGCCTTGTCGAACTGCACCGGCACGCCGAAGGCGATGGCGCTCATGATCGTCGCCTTGTGCGCCGCATCCACGCCCTCGATGTCGAAGGTGGGATCGGCCTCGGCGTAGCCCAGGCGCTGGGCCTCCTTGAGCACCACCTCGAAGTCCAGGCCCTTGTCCCGCATCTCCGACAGGATGAAGTTGGTGGTGCCGTTGATGATCCCGGCGATCCACTGGATGGTATTGGCGGTCAGGCCCTCGCGCAGCGCCTTGATGATCGGGATGCCTCCGGCCACGGCCGCCTCGAAGGCCACCATCACGCCCTTGGCGTGGGCGGCGGCGAAGATCTCGGTGCCGTGCACCGCCAGCAGCGCCTTGTTGGCGGTGACGACGTGCTTGCCGGCCGCGATGGCTTCCATCATCAGCTGGCGCGCGATGCCGTAGCCTCCGATCAGTTCGACGACGATGTCGATGTCCGGGTTGGCGATGATCTCGCGCGCATCCTTCACCACCTTGGCGGCGCCCCCGGTGACGGCCTCCGCCCGCGCGGCGTCGAGGTCCGCCACCATGGTGATCTCGATGCGCCGGCCGGCGCGGCGCTGGATCTCCTCCTGGTTGCGGCGCAAGACGTTGAACACGCCGCTGCCCACGGTGCCTATGCCCAGCAGGCCGACTTGGATCGGTTTCACTATCTCTTTTCCTCTATGGTCCTCTTGGCCGCCGGCGGCACCACCTCGCTCACCAGCGTGGGGAGCATCCAGGGGCCGCCCGCGGCCACCAGCCGGCACATGCCGGTGGTGGCTTCCTCCGTGTGGACGAAGCGCGCCCCGTCCCACACCCAATGCTCCATCGCGAAGCAGTCGCCGAGCCCGCGGCCCTTCTGCATCGACAGGATGCGGCTGCGCTCCGGCTCGAATTCCGTCCCGTTGTACGTCACGGCGACGGCGCGGTACGGCGGCTTGTCGTTGGCCACCCAGAAGCCGTAGCCGAAGTTGTACGCCGCCAGCCAGCAGCGCGCCGACACCAGCACGCGGTGCGCATCGAGCCGCCATGCCCTGGGTGCCTCGCTCGGCTCCTTCAGGTCGGGGCAGTCGTCCGGGGCCTTGCGCAGGCTGCGCAGCACCGCGATGGCCAGCGCCTCGCGCGGCGCGGCGCCCGAGATCGCGGCCGTCCGCACGACGGGCCTGGCCACGGGCGGCAGCACGCCCTGCTCGCCGTTGCCGCCCTTGCGCACCAGCGCGCCGGTGGTGCCCAGGCGCCCCTGCACGTCGTCCATGCGCAGCAGCACGGCGGCGGCGCCGTCGCTGGACAGGCGCCAGCGCTCCCGCTGCGCCACGAAGGCGATGTCGTCGCTGCGCAGCAGGCCCTGCAGCAGGGCCGCGACCTGCGTGGCGTTGAGCGTGCCGGTGCCGTCGTCGGCCTTCAGCGCGATCGCGCCGAAGGAACGGCCGCCGATCGTGACTTCGACCTGCGCCGGCATCGCCGTCGCCTTGCTGTCGTCGTAGGTGCCGATGGCCACCTGCGCGCTCAGCGGCCGCGCCGGCCCGGCTTCGCGCGTGAGCAGCACCGACACCGCCGGCGGCGCCTCGTCGGGCTGGTAGCCGGCGGCGCGGCAGGTGCGCGTGTTGTCGCAGGCCAGCTCCCAGTCCTTGTGCGAGAACTGCACGCCCGCGCACGCGCCCCCCGCCGCCAGCGCAGCGAAGACGGCGAGCATGCGCAGGGCGAGGCGGGCAGCCATGGGAGGGGCGCAGGTCAGGCGCTGTGGCGCCGGCGGTACTGGTCGAGGAAGCGGGCGATGCGGCCCACGGCCTCGCGCAGGTCGTCCTCGTGCGGCAGGAACACGATGCGGAAGTGGTCCGGCTGCGGCCAGTTGAAGCCCGTGCCCTGCACCAGCATCACGCGCGTTTCCTGCAGCAGTTCGAGGAAGAACTGGCGGTCGTCCTGGATCGGGTACATCTTCGGGTCCAGCCGCGGGAACATGTACAGCGCCGCCTGCGGCTTGGCGCAGGTGACGCCGGGGATCGCGGTGATCAGCTCGTAGGCGAGGTCGCGCTGGCGCCGCAGCCGCCCGCCGGGGCCGACCAGCTCGTTGATGCTCTGGTAGCCGCCCAGCGCCGTCTGGATCGCCCACTGTCCGGGCACGTTGGCGCACAGGCGCATGTTCGAGAGCATGGTCAGGCCCTCGATGTAGTCGGCGGCGGCCTTCTTGTCGCCCGAGACGACCAGCCAGCCCGCGCGGTAACCGCACGAGCGGTAGCTCTTGGACAGCGAGTTGAAGGTGAGCGTGAGCACGTCCTCGGACAGGCTGGCGATCGCCGTGTGCCTGGCGCCCTCGTACAGCACCTTGTCGTAGACCTCGTCGGCCAGGATCACCAGGCCGTGCTCGCGCGCGATCGCCACGATTTCCCGCAGCAGCTCGTCGGAATACAGCGCGCCGGTGGGGTTGTTCGGGTTGATCACCACGATGCCCTTGGTGGCGGACGTGATCTTGCGGCGGATGTCGGCCGGATCCGGCATCCAGCCATTGTTCTCGTCGCACATGTAGTGCACGGGCGTGCCGCCCGCGAGCGCCGTGCAGGCGGTCCACAGGGGGTAGTCCGGCGAGGGAATGAGCAGTTCGTCGCCCTCGTTCAGCAGCGCGTTGGTGGCGATCGCGATCAGTTCGCTGGCGCCGTTGCCCAGGTACACGTCGTCGAGCGTCACGCCCTTGATGCCCTGCTGCTGCGTGTAGTGCATCACCGCCTTGCGCGCGGCGAAGATGCCCTTGCTGTCCGAGTAGCCCGCCGAATTCGGCAGGTTGCGGATCATGTCCTGCTGGATTTCCTCGGGGGCGTCGAAGCCGAACGGGGCGAGGTTGCCGATGTTCAGCTTGATGATCTTGTGGCCCTCTTCCTCCAGCTGGCGGGCGGCATCCATGATCGGACCCCGGATGTCGTACAGCACGTTGGCGAGCTTGGCGGATTTCTGGACGGTCTTCAATGGCCCTCCCGAGGGCGGTGGCACGAGGTGAAACCTATAATTTGAACATATTCCGCCGGAGCTCCCTCCCGAGCAAGCCCGGCACCCTCACCCACCCGCACCTTGAAGCTCCAGCCCGATCGCTCCGACGCCCAGACCATCAGCGGCTACGGCCCCGGGTGGGTGGGCGTGGGAACGGAAAAGATCACCCACAGCGTCGTCATCGGCTCGCGCGGCGAGCGCCTGCCCTGGGCCGGGCGCTACGAAGACCTGGGGCCGGCCGATTTCGAGGTGCTCGCCGGCCTGAAGGTCGAAGTGGTGATCTTCGGCAGCGGAGCGCGCATCCGCTTTCCCAAGCCCGCGTGGCTGGCGCCGCTGGCCCAGGCGCGCATCGGCATCGAGACCATGGACACGGCGGCGGCCTGCCGCACCTACAACATCCTGGCGCAGGAGGGCCGCGAGGTGGCCGTCGCCCTGCTGCTCGAGCCGGCGGCCTGATCCAGCCCGCCTGACCCCGCGCCTGCGGGGCCTACCGTTTCACGGTAAAATCTGCGCTTGCGGTGGGCCTGCGCGAAGCCCGCCGTCCGCGCGCAAGACTGTCACACCAGAACCACACACCTATGGCGATCGTTGTCAACAAACCCCTACCAGAATTCGAGGCGAACGCCACGGGCGGCACCAAGGTGACGAACACGTCGCACGTGGGCCAGATCGTGGTGCTGTATTTCTACCCGAAGGACAACACCCCGGGCTGCACCACGGAAGCCATGCAGTTCCGTGACAAATACAAGGATTTCGTCAAGGCGGGGGCCACGGTGTTCGGCGTTTCGCGCGACAACATGAAGTCGCACGACGAGTTCAAGTCCAAGCTGGAACTCCCGTTCGAGCTGATCGCGGACACCGAGGAAAAGATGTGCCACATGTTCGGCGTGGTGAAGAACAAGATCATGTACGGCAAGAAGGTCAAGGGCATCGAGCGCAGCACCTTCCTGGTGGGCGCCGACGGCATCCTCAAGCAGGAATGGCGCGGCCTGAAGGTGCCCGGCCACGTCGACGAGGTCCTCAAGGCCGTCAAGCTGCTCAAGAAGGCTGCCTGAGCCGTCCGGTCCTGCTTCACGGTCGAGCTTGACGTACCGGCGCAACAGGGCGCCCGCTGACATTGTTGCGCCACGGCCGATGTGCATAATGAATTCATGCCGTTGACCCGGACGCGACGCGTCATCATCGACAGAAGCGAAGAAGCCGCCCGGCCTGCCTGGCGGCTTTTTTGTTGTCCTCCTACCTCATCAGGAAGCCGTACTCCTTATGCCCTTGCCTCCCGCACCGACCAAGCGCGCCGCCATGCTCCCGCCGGAAGCCTTCGACGCTCCGGCCCGTTCCTCGCACAAGGCGGTGCGAAAAACGGAGGCGCCCGCGGCGGATGAGGCCCTGGTCGACGAGCGGCCGCAGGCGCACGACGACTTCGACCCGCGCAGCTTCGGCGGCGGCGACCTGCAGGACGAATACGGCGAGGTCGATACCGAGACCGTCGTCGAGGAGCCCGTGCCGGCCGTCCGAGGCAAGAAGAAGGAAGCAGCGGCCCCCGCGCCGCTGCCCAAGAAGAAGAAGGCCAGCGGGCCCAAGAAGATGTTCGTGCTGGACACCAACGTCCTGATGCACGACCCGATGAGCCTGTTCCGCTTCGACGAGCACGACATCTTCCTGCCCATGGTGGTGCTGGAGGAGCTCGACGGCCACAAGAAGGGCACGACCGAAGTGGCCCGCAACGCGCGCCAGGCGAGCCGCTCGCTCGACGCGCTGGCCGGCACCCAGGGGGCCGACATCGCCCACGGCCTGCGGCTGGACACCACCGGCCACAAGGAGGCCGGCGGCTGCCTGTTCTTCCAGACCATGCCGCTGTCGCCGTCCGGCCTGCCCATGGGGCTGCCCCCCGGCAAGGCGGACAACCAGATCCTGAGCGTGGTGCAGGCCCTGCAGGAAAAGCACGTACCCATGCAGGTCGTGCTGGTGTCCAAGGACATCAACATGCGCGTGAAGGCGCGCGCGCTGGGCCTGGTCACCGAGGACTACAAGAACGACAAGACGCTGGACGACCTGGACCTGATGTACTCGGGTTCGCTCGCCCTGCCCCCGGACTTCTGGGCCAAGCACGGCAAGACGGTGGAGAGCTGGCAGCAGGGGGTGCATACCTTCTACCGCATCAGCGGGCCGATCGTGCCGGCGCTGTTCATCAACCAGTTCGTCTACTTCGAGGCGCCCGGCGAGCCGAGCCTCTATGCCCGCGTGATCGAGATCCGCGGCAAGACGGCGGTGCTCAAGACGCTGAAGGACTACGGCCACCTGAAGAACGCGGTGTGGGGCGTGACCACGCGCAACCGCGAGCAGAACTTCGCGATGAACCTGCTGATGGACCCGGAGGTGGACTTCGTCACCCTCACCGGCACGGCCGGCACCGGCAAGACGCTGATGGCGCTGGCCGCCGGCCTGACGCAGGTGCTGGACGAACGCCGCTACACCGAGATCATCATGACCCGCGCCACGGTGAGCGTGGGCGAGGACATCGGCTTCCTCCCCGGCACCGAGGAGGAGAAGATGGGGCCCTGGATGGGCGCGCTGGACGACAACCTCGAAGTCCTGGGCAAGACCGATGGCGGCGCCGGCGAATGGGGTCGCGCGGCGACCAACGAGCTGATCCGCTCGAAGATCAAGATCAAGAGCATGAACTTCATGCGCGGCCGCACCTTCCTGAACAAGTACGTGATCATCGACGAGGCGCAGAACCTCACGCCCAAGCAGATGAAGACGCTCATCACGCGCGCGGGGCCGGGCTCGAAGATCATCTGCATGGGCAACCTGGCGCAGATCGACACGCCCTACCTGACCGAGGGCTCGTCGGGGCTGACCTTCGCGGTGGACAAGTTCAAGGGCTGGCCGCACAGCGGGCACATCACGCTGGCGCGCGGGGAGCGGTCGCGGCTGGCGGATTTCGCTTCGGAAGTGCTGTAGCCGCCGTCACCCCCGCGCCGGCGGGGGTGAGGTTCAATGAAGCGTCCGTCGTGCGTTCAGCGCCGCGCCATCGACCGCGACGTCGGGAACGGATGCGACGGCTGCGAATCCTGCTTGCGGGTCGCCTGCGCCTCGCACGGCGGGCAGTTGCTGATCCCACGCCCGAACGGCGTGTAGCGCAGCACCTTGGCCAGGCCCTGCCGGCCGCTGGCCGCCCGCGCCACCATCGCGCTCGCGCCCAGGCCCCCCGCCGCCCGCACCGCCCAATACCGGTGCTTGCGCGTGAACTGCCACAGCGCGATCCCCAGCGCCAGCACCAGCCAGTGTTCGCCGGGGAAGCCGGGGCGCGCCTCGTCGGCGGCCTTGATCTTCTCGAGCGGGGAGGCGTCTTCCCGCATCTCGGCGGGCAACTGCTCCACCGTCATCGGCGGGCTGGCCTCGGCCAGGGTGGGCGTCAGGTCGACCTGTTCCATGCGCGTCTCCGGAGGTTCTCTGGAGCAGAGCATCGCGCCGCGCGAGGCCGCGGCGCGTAGGAAAGCGGCGCGCGCCGATGGACTAGAAATCCTCGCTGCCGCTCGCCAGGTTCTCGAACTTGGTCAGCTGCTTGAGGAAGGCCAGCTTCACGGTGCCCGTGGGGCCGTTGCGCTGCTTGCTGATGATCACTTCCGAGACGCCAGGCTCCTTGGAGTCCTTGTTGTAGTAGTCGTCGCGGTAGATGAACATGATCACGTCGGCGTCCTGCTCGATGGCGCCGGACTCGCGCAGGTCCGACATCATCGGCCGCTTGTCGGTGCGCGACTCCACGCCGCGCGAGAGCTGCGAAAGCGCGATCAGCGGGCAGCCGAGCTCCTTGGCCAGCATCTTCAGGCCGCGCGAGATCTCGCCCACCGCCGTGGCGCGGTTCTCGTCGCTCATGCTGGTGGACGTGCTCATGAGCTGCAGGTAGTCGACCACGATCAGGCCCAGCTTGCCGCCGCACTGGCGGGCCAGCCGGCGGGCGTTGGCGCGCAGCTCGCTCACGGTGAGGCCCGGCGTCTCGTCGATGTGCAGCTGGATGTTGCGCAGCTTCTCGATCGCCTCCGTCAGGCGCGGCCACTCGTCGTCGGTGAGCTTGCCGGTGCGCAGGTGGGTCTGGTCGATGCGGCCGATCGAACCCACGATACGCACGGCGAGCTGCGCCGCGCCCATTTCCATGGAGAACACCGCCACCGGCAAGCCCTCGTTGAGCGCGACGTGCTCCGCGATGTTGATCGCCAGCGAGGTCTTGCCCATGGAGGGACGCGCGGCCAGGATGATCAGGTCGCCGGCCTGCATGCCCGAGGTCATGCGGTCGAAGTCGTAGAAGCCGGTCGGCACGCCCGTGATGTCGTTCGGGTTGTCCGCCATCTCCTGCACGCGGTCCATCAGCTGCACGACCAGGCTCTTCATGTCGTGGAAGCCCTGCTTGGAGCGCGAGCCTTCTTCGCCGATGTGGAAGATCTTCTGCTCGGCCTCGTCGAGGATCTTCTCCACCGGCTTGCCCTGCGGGTTGAAGGCGGCGGTGGCGATCTCGTCGCTGGCGGTCACCAGCTTGCGCAGGATGGAGCGCTCGCGCACGATCTCCGCGTAGCGGCGGATGTTGGCCGCGCTGGGGACGTACTGCGCCAGCGAGTTCAGGTAGGGCAGCCCGCCGATCTCCTCGGCCTTGCCCAGGCCCTGCAGCTGCTCGTAGACGGTGATGACGTCGGCCGGCTTGTTGCCGTTGATCAGCCCGCCGATGGACGTGAAGATCAGCTTGTGCTCGTAGCGGTAGAAATCGCTCTCTGTCAGCAGGTCGCCGACGCGGTCCCAGGCGCTGTTGTCGATCAGCAGGCCCCCGAGGACGCTCGATTCCGCCTCGATGGAATGGGGCGGAATGCGCAGCTGCGCCACCTGCCGGTCGCGCTCGCGCGGGAAGTCGTCTTCGACGGGACTCAGAACAGCGGACATCAATCACCTTCTCCTCGTGCGATTGTCCCGCCGCAGCTGTAAACATGTCCAGTGATAACGCTGGGGGCTTGCTGTGGACAACGTGCTGGAAGCTGTGCACCGAAGGAAAGCCGGACAGCCGAACAGCCGGACGCAGAGGACGCGAAGGGTACGCAGAGGACGCAAAGAATACCTTTTCAAAATTGGCTGTTCTTTTGCGTCCTCTGCGTACCCTTTGCGTCCTCTGCGTCCGGAATTTCGGTTTTCCTTCAAAAAAAAGCCGCCCGAAGGCGGCCTTGACGCGCGATGCGGAAAGAGGCTTACGCCGTCTCGCCGTACACCGTCACGTTGATGTCCACCACCACGTCCGTGTGCAGCGCCACGGAGACGTTGCTGTCGCCGACGGTCTTGATGGGGCCGTTGGGCATGCGCACTTGCGCCTTCGCCACCGGGAAACCCATCTTGGTGAGTTCCTCGGCGATGTCGAAGTTGGTGACCGAGCCGAACAGGCGGCCGTCGACGCCGGCCTTCTGGGTCAGCTTGACGGTCTGGCCGGCCAGCTTCTCGCCGGTCGCTTGCGCTTCCGTCAGCTTGGCGGCGGCCTGCTTTTCCAGTTCGGCGCGCTTGGCCTCGAATTCGGCCTTGTTGGCGTCGGTGGCGCGGCGGGCGCGGCCCTGCGGGATCAGGAAGTTACGGGCGTAGCCGTCCTTCACCTTGACGATCTCGCCCAGGTTGCCGAGGTTGACGACTTTGTCGAGCAGGATGACTTGCATGGCGTCTTGTCCTCAGATGCGGTGCTGGTCGGAGTACGGCAGCATCGCCAGGAAGCGCGCGCGCTTGATGGCGGTGTTGAGCTGGCGCTGGTAGATCGCGCGGGTGCCCGTCAGGCGCGCCGGGATGATCTTGCCGTTTTCGGAGATGAAGTCGCGCAGGGTGTCGATGTCCTTGTAGTCGATCTCCTCGACGCCGGCGACGGTGAAGCGGCAGAAGCGCTTGCGCTTGAACAGCAGCGACTGGGTGTTGCGCTTCGGACGCTTGTCCTTGTTGAACTTCTTGAACGTGGCCATGGATGGCTCCTTAACTCAAATCGGGTCTGGCTGGAATGACTGGATGTGCAGCACCGGGTGCTTGCCGCCGCGCAACGCGGCGAGAAAGCCCGTGAACCGGAATCCGCTGCCGATCGCCTGCCGTGCAAGCGTCTCGGCGTCGGTCCCGAACGCCACCGCGCGGACCTGCACCTTCACCTGCCTCGTCGTCCCGGCCTCCAGGGCTTCGGACTCGTGTTCGAGCAGCAGGTCGAGGGCGGGCAATCCGGCGGGGGTGTAGCGCAGGGCTTTCGCCTCCGCGATACGCGCGCTCAGGATCGTCTGGTTCACTCCCGGCGAGTCGCCGCCGTGATTACGACTGGAACTCCGCCTGCTGGGCCTTGCGGGCTTCCTCGCGCTCCACGGTCTTCATCATGGAGGACGGGCCCGTATCGGCCTTCTTCTTCACCACGGTCAGGTGGCGCAGCACGGCGTCGTTGAAGCGGAAGGCGTGCTCGAGCTCGCTCATCACGGCCTGGTCGGCCTCGATGTTGATGCACAGGAAGTGCGCCTTGGCGAGCTTGTTGATCTGGTAGGCCAGCTGGCGGCGGCCCCAGTCTTCCACACGATGCACCTTGCCGTTGCCGGCGGTGATCATGCCCTTGTAGCGCTCCAGCATGGCCGGAACCTGTTCGCTCTGGTCCGGATGGATCAGCAGCACGATTTCATAGTGACGCATAGAACTCCTTGCGGATGAAAGCCGCCTCCGGATGGCTGGACCGGAGGTCACGGCTCCGGTACCGGGGTGCGGCAAGGGGAAAAGCCTGCGATTATAGCCCGGGCGCGGTGCGGGCTGCTCGACCGGGATGCCGGGCGGGGCTCAGCGCATCCGCAGGGCGGCTTCCAGCCGTGCGAACTTCACGGGGCCGACGGCCTCGCGCAGGCGCGGGGCCAGCGCGTCGAGTTCGGCGATGGTGCCGGCGGCCTCCACGGCCAGGGCGAGCTCGATGTCCTTGCGCTCCAGCTGGGCCGCCAGCTCGGTGGCGATGCCGTAGGCGCGCACGTACTGGTCCCAGCCCGCCATGCTGGAATCGGTGAAATCCCCGCCCGGGGGCCGCGCCGGCCGGGCGGGCATGAGTTGCTCCCTGACGAGGCCCAGTTCCACCAGCCGGTCGATGTCCGCCCGGGTGATGCCGCCCGCGGAGGTGGCGGCCAGCACGTCCTCGACGCTGCGCTGGCCGTCGATCAGGATCAGGGCCGCACGCTGGCGCTGCGACAGGCCGCTGCGCCGGTCCTTGAGGACCTGCACTCCTGCGTCTGTCTTGGTCATGGTCATCCGAGCTCCTGCATGCCCCGACAGAAAAGCCCGCGCGCGGCGGGCTTTTCCGGGGCAGCGCGACTGAAGGTTAATCGCGGGCGTAGATATCCACGTCCTTGGTTTCCCGGATGAACAGCATGCCGACGATGAACGTCATGGCAGCGATGATCACCGGGTACCACAGGCCGTAGAAGATATCACCGGTGGCCGCGACCATGGCGAAGGCCGTGGTGGGCAGCAGGCCCCCGAACCAGCCGTTGCCGATGTGGTAGGGCAGGCTCATGGACGTGTAGCGGATGCGCGTCGGGAACAGCTCGACGAGCATGGCCGCGATCGGGCCGTACACCATCGTCACCAGGATCACGAGGAACACCAGGATGGCCAGCACCATGCCCGTGTTCATCTTGTCCTTGGCCGCCGGGGCGGTCAGGCCGGCTGCCTTGGCGGTGTCGCCGACCGACTTCTTGAACTCGGCCAGGGACTTGGCGGACTCGGCGGAGAAGCCGTGGCGCTCGGCGTTCAGCGTGAGAGCGGGCGCCGTCATCACCTTGCCGCCCATGGTGATCGTGGCGGGCGAGCCCGCGGGGCCGGCGACGTTCTCGTACGGGATGTACGACTGCGTCAGCGCGCGCTTGGCGACGTCGCACGAGGTGTTGAAGTCGATCTCGCGCGCGATCGGGCTGCCCTGGAACGAGCACTGCTTCGGGTCGGCCGTCACCGTGACCTTGGTGGCCTGCTGCGCGGCGACCAGGGCGGGGTTGGCGGCCTTGAGCAGCATCGGGAACACCGCGAAGTAGGTCGCCGCGGCGATCAGGCAGCCGGCCATGATGATCGGCTTGCGGCCGATCTTGTCCGACAGCGCGCCGAAGACGATGAAGAACGGCGTGCCGATCAGCAGCGAGGCGGCGATCAGCAGGTTGGCCGTGGTGACGTCCACCTTGGCGATCGTGGTCAGGAAGAACAGCGCGTAGAACTGGCCCGTGTACCAGACGACGGCCTGGCCGGCGGTGAGGCCCAGGAGCGCCAGGATCACGATCTTCAGGTTGGGCCAGCGGCCGAAGG
The DNA here is from genome assembly GCF_037890035.1 of Ramlibacter sp. AN1133. Classification (NCBI taxonomy): domain Bacteria; kingdom Pseudomonadati; phylum Pseudomonadota; class Betaproteobacteria; order Burkholderiales; family Comamonadaceae; genus Ramlibacter; species Ramlibacter sp. AN1133. Next base: position 301,877 of record NZ_JBBKTQ010000003.1, on the reverse strand, counting down.
ATTCGGTCAGCGGCGCCTTGGAGGTCTTGCCCTCCGACTTCATCTTCTGGAAGGCGGGCGATTCATTCAGGCTCAGCCGGATCCACACCGAAACGGCCAGCAGCACGATCGAGACCAGGAACGGAATGCGCCAGCCCCACTCGGCCCACGCCTTCGGGTCCATGCCTTCGCGCACGCCCAGGATCACCAGCAGCGACATGAACAGGCCCAGCGTCGCCGTGGTCTGGATCCACGAGGTGTACGCACCGCGCTTGCCGTGCGGCGCATGCTCCGCCACGTAGGTCGCGGCACCGCCGTACTCGCCGCCGAGCGCCAGGCCCTGCAGCAGGCGCAGCGCGATCAGGATCACCGGGGCGGCGATGCCGATCGACTTGTAGCTCGGGAGCAGGCCGACGATGAAGGTCGACGCACCCATGATCAGGATGGTGACCAGGAAGGTGTACTTGCGGCCGATCATGTCGCCCAGGCGGCCGAACACGATGGCGCCGAACGGGCGCACCAGGAAGCCGGCGGCGAAGGCGAGCAGCGCGAAGATGTACGCCGACGTCGGGTCCAGGCCGGAGAAGAACTGCGCGCCGATGATGGCGGCCAGCGAGCCGTACAGGTAGAAGTCGTACCACTCGAACACCGTGCCGAGCGACGAGGCGAAGATGACCTTCTTTTCCTCGCGGGTCATCGGCGCGCTGGCGGCACTCGATGCAAGCGTGCCGGCAGAAGCTGTAGCCATGTTGTCTCCTTCTTGGTTGAAGCCGCGAGTGTTCGAAGACGGTCTGACGCCGAACTGACGCGCGCCGCAGCGAAGCGTCCGGACATTCCCTAGGCCGGGCGCGTCGCCGCCCTGGCCTCAGGCGCGCGCCACCCAGCGATGGCGTGCGGCCAGCCGCTCGACATCGCGCCAGCTGGCGCACTCGGTGGCCATGCGCGGCCAGATGCGCAGCAGCAGTTCGCATTCGGCCAGGGTGTCGGCGATCGCCTGGTGCCGCGCCGCGCAATGGATGTGGAAGCAGCCGAGCCACTCGTCGAGCGAGCGTGCCCGCAGCTGCGGGTGGGTGACGGCGCACAGGTGCTCGATGTCGAGCCAGCGGTTCGGCAGCGCCGCCCCCAGCGCCGCGCGTGCATGGCGGCCGATCAGCGCCCGGTCGAACGCGGCGTGGAAGGCCAGCAGCGGCGAGTGGCCGGCGAAGCGCGCGAACGACTGCAGCGCCTCGGGCGCCGGCACGCCCTGCTGCTGCCGCTGCACCCCGATGCCGTGCAGCAGGATGTTCTGGCGCGGGCTGGGCGCGTCCTGGCGCACCACGACTTCGAAGCTGTCGGCGATGCGCACGGCGAGCGAGCGCGCGCGCCAGTCCGCGTGCACGGCGATGGCAGCGATGGCCAGCAGGCGGTCGCGCGCCGCGTCCAGGCCGCTGGTCTCCACGTCCACCACCAGCCATCGATCCTCGGCGACGGCGGGGCGATGCCAGGACCACAGGGGCATCGCGCCTCAGCGGTCGTAGTCCAGGCGCAGCCGCTGCTGCAGCTGGCGCGCGACGCGGAACGATTCCTTCAGGATGCGCCGGTCGATGTCGTTGAGGTCGGCGACCGTCACGCGGTTGCCGGCCGCGCCCGCGGCCTCGAGCTGGCCGCGCAGCCGCAGCATCTGCAGGAACTCGAAGCTGCCCACCCAGGCCTCGTATTCCGCGGGCGGTGCGCCCAGCGCCGCGCCGGCGGCCTCCAGCCGCTGCCGCGTGCCGGTGGCGGCGACGCCTTGCGCGAGCGCATAGATGCGCGCCGCATCGACGAAGAGCGCGGTCCCCTGCAGCTTGAGGTCCAGCGTGCCGCGCTCGTCGGTGTCCAGGCCGCCGTGCCAGTTCAGCGGCGCCGCATGCGACAGCGCGTTGAGCGCGAGTTGCTTGAGGAAACGCGGCGTCACGCGCGCCTGGGCCAGTACCTCCTCGCGCAGCCCCTCGGCCAGTCCCGCGTTGCCCGCGAGCGGCCGCAGGTCGAAGAAGATGCTGGCCTGCAGCAGGTCCTCCGGCGCACCCTGCTCGATCCAGCGGGCGAAGCGCTGCCGCCATTGGGAGCGGCTCAGGCAGCAGGCTGCCTCGCCGGCCATGACGCCGCCGCGGCACAAGGGGTAGCCGCAGCGCTCCAGCGCGAGGTTCACGGCACGGCCGAAGGCGAGCGCGGCCTGGCGCTGCGCGTCGTCGCTGTCGTCGCCCAGGACGATCGCGTTGTCCTGGTCGGTGGCCACCGTCTGTTCGCCCCGGCCCTCCGAGCCCAGCGCCACCCAGCACAGGCTGTCCAGCGCGATCCCGCGCGCCTGCGCCTCGATCTCCAGCAGCCGCTGCGTGAGCACGTCGTTGAGGTGGCTCACCAGCGCCGTGAGCTGGCGCGCCTGCACGCCCTGGCTCACCAGGTTGCGCGCCAGGCGCCGGATGTCCTGCGCCACCAGGACCAGCGAGGGCACGTCCGCGGCCCCGCGGATGGCCGAACTCACCTGCTTGAGCGACAGCCGCTGCAGGGCGAACAGGTCGCGCTCGGAGACCAGCCCCACGAGCGTGCCTTCGCGCGTGACCGGCAGGTGCCGGATGCCCTGCCGCGACATCAGCAGCGCGGCGTCCTGCGCAGTGTGCGCCACGCTCAGCGCATGCACCGGCTGCACCATCACCGCGCCGATCGGCGTATCGAGCGGGACCTGGGCCAGCGTCACGCGGCCGATCACGTCGTGGCGCGTGAGGATGCCCTGCACCGCTCCGGCCGCGTCGGTCACCAGCATGGAGCCGATGCGCCGGTCTTGCATCCGGGCCAGCGCCTCGCGCAGCGGCGTGCCGCGGTCGCAGGTCACCGGGGCGCGCGTGAGCAGCTGGCCCAGCGGCGTCTCCAGGGATTGCTCGGCCACGGTCTGCGAGGCGTAGGCGATCTGGAGCGCGCGCCGGGACAGGTCGACGAAGCGCTGGATCCGGCGGCTGATGAAGTCCGCGAAGACCGGGCTGGTCGCCGCCAGCTCGTTCATGGCCGGCCGCGGCAGCACCAGCACGAAGGTGTCGGCCACGGCGGAATAGGTGGCCGTGACGGCACGGCGCGCCATCGCCGCACTGAGCGGGAACAGGTCCCCGGCTTCATATTCGAAGGCGCCGCCGGACAGCTCCGCCATCCCGCGCACGCCAGACACCGCCCCCTGCCGGATGAAGAAGATTTCCTTCACCTCGCCGCTGGTCGGCTGGATCAAGATTTCGCCCGGCGCGTAATAACGTTGCTCCGAGCTGGCCAGGAAGAAGTCCACGGCCTGGGGCGTCATCTGGGCGAACGGCGGATGGCGCACCAGGTCGGCCCGGAGCGCGGCCAGCAGCCCCGGGGCGGGCGTGGCCGCGCTCGCGGGCGGGGTGCCGGGCGGACGACTGCTGTCGGGCATGCGGCAATTTACACCGCGTGCGCTGCGCGCGCCATGCACGATCAACGACGAAGCGAAGCATGAGAGGACTCCGATGAACTTCAATCTCGCGGACACGGTCAGGCGCGTGGGCTTCCGCAAGTGGTACGAGCGCCAGCTCCTGTCCAGCCACGCGCACATGGTGCTGGCCTTCCTCAGCGTGATCGCACTGGTCGCGAGCATGGAGGCGTTCCGCACCTCGCAAGGCGAACTGCAGCAAGCGAACGTGATGTACGTGCTGGTGTCCGCCGTCATCGGTGCCTGGGCGCTGCGCCGCTACCTGTTCCTGCTGATGCGGGCGGAGCACACCGCCAACCAGGCCAGCTGCCCCGACTGCGGCGACTACGGCCGCTTCGAGGTGGTGCGGCAGCGGGTGGGCGTGCAGGAGATGGACGTGTGCTGCCGCAAGTGCTCGCGGATCTGGCTGATCTGCGCGGGCCAGTAGGCGGGCCGAAAAAAAGGGTTCTTCGCCGATTCGCGGGGAAGCCAGGAGAAGAAGAGCGCGATGGCCACGCAGGGTCGCCCGTTGCCTCCGACCCGGACCAGGGCGTGGCTGTCCGGCTCAGCGACATCAAGGAGGAGGCGCGGGCGCGGCGCCGGCACGGGCAACGGTACGCACCCGCGCCGGGGGACAGTCGCCGAGACGGACAGCCACGGGCTGGTCCGGCAAGAGTGCCGCGACGTCCACCGAGCACGGCTCCCCAGCGTTTGCCAGTCGCAGATCAGCCCATCTCGACGACCTCGATGCGCCACTCCTTGGGTCCTCCCGGAAATCGGCGAAGAACCAAAAAAAAGCCCCGGGGCGGCCCCCGGGGCTTGCATGTGCAGGCGCCGTGATCAGGCCGCGCGCGCCGCCGCCCCCCGCAACTCGGGGTAGCGCACGTGCTCCACCAGCTCCTGGGTCTTCTGGTCCGGCGCCGGCGTGATCAGGCTGACCAGCAGGATCACCGCGAAGCCGACCGGCACGCCGAACACCCCGGCGGAGATCGGCTGGATCCCGAACCAGATGTGGTCCGCGATCGGCGAGGTCACGCCGAAGACGCCGCGCAGCCAGGGCTGGGTGGTGACCATGTAGTAGAAGGTGACGCCCAGCCCGGCAGCCATCCCCAGCGAGGCGGCGATGCCGGTGGCGCGCTTCCAGAAGATCCCCAGCACCAGTGCCGGGAAGAAAGCCGCCGCGGCGAACGAGAAGGCCGCCGAAACGAGGAACAGGATGTCGGCCGGTTTCTGCGATGCGACGGCGGCGGCCGCCAGTGCCACGACCAGCAGCAGCACCTTGGACAGCATCACGCGGCGCGCGGTAGGCGCATTCGGGTCGATCATCTTGTAGTACAGGTCGTGCGACAGCGCGTTAGCGATCGTCAGCAGCAGGCCGTCGGCGGTGGACAGCGCCGCGGCCAGGCCGCCGGCGGCCACCAGGCCCGAAATCACGTAGGGCAGGCCGCCGATCGCGGGGGTGGCCAGCACGACGATGTCGCCGCCGATCTTCAGCTCTCCCAGCTGCAGGATGCCGTCCTTGTTGAGGTCCACCACCGACAGCAGGGCGGGGTCGACCTTGTTCCAGGCCGAGATCCAGAACGGCAGCTTGTCGAAGGAGCTGCCCACCACGGTGCTGAAGATCTCGTATTTCACCAGCACCGCGAGTGCCGGCGCCGTGAAGTACAGCAGGAAGATGAAGAACAGCGACCAGGTGACCGAGCTGCGCGCCTCCTTCACGCTGGGGGTGGTGTAGTAGCGCATGAGGATGTGCGGCAGGGCCGCCGTCCCCACCATCAGGCAGAAGATCAGCGCCAGGAAGTTGCGCCGGGCGACGTCGTAGGTTTCCCTGGCCTTGGTGTCGCCATTCGGGTCGCCGGCGAAGATCGCACCGTGCCGCGGCATGCCCGCCAGCGGCTTGTCGCGCGCCTCGGCCGCCGCCTTGGCGGCCGTCCAGCCCTTGACGGCAGCGGCTTCGTCCCTGGGCAGGCTGCTCAGCTCCTTCTCGGCCGCCAGGAGCTGCGGGGACGGCGCGTTGCCGGCCTTCAGGTCCGCCACCTTCTTCTCGGCGGCGGCGCGGTCGGCGGCGAGCGCGTTGCGCGGGTCCTTGATCTTGGCGTCGAGCGCCCTGGCCTGATCGGCCGAAACCTTGCGCACCTCCAGCTCCTTCGGGTCGGCGATCAGCCGCCCCTCCAGCGCCGTCACCTTCTCGAGCTGGTAGCCGTACACCAGTTGCGGGATCGGCACGCTGGTCTGCTTCACCGACAACCACACCACCGGGATCATGTAGGCCAGGATCAGGATGATGTACTGGGCCACCTGCGTCCACGTCACCGCGCGCATGCCGCCGAGGAAGGAGCACACCAGGATGCCGCCGAGGCCCAGGAAGATCCCGATCTCGAAGGCGACGCCGGTCAGCCGCGTGGTGATGATGCCCACGCCGTAGATCTGCGCCACGACGTACGTGAACGAGCAGAGGATCGCCGCGATGATGCCGATGAAGCGCGGCAGGTTGCCGCCGTAGCGCTCGCCCAGGAAGTCCGGGATGGTGAACTGCCCGAACTTGCGCAGGTAGGGCGCGAGGAACAGCGCCACCAGGCAATAGCCCCCGGTCCATCCCATGATGAACGCCAGGCCGCTGTAGCCGGTGAGGTACAGCGTGCCGGCCATGCCGATGAACGAGGCCGCCGACATCCAGTCGGCGCCGGTGGCCATGCCGTTGTAGACGGCGGGCACGCGGCGGCCGGCCACGTAGTATTCGGCGGCGTCCGTGGTCCGGCTCATGATGCCGATGCCGGCATACAGGCCGATGGTGGCCAGCAGGAAGATGAAGCCGATCCAGTCGCGGTTCAGGCCCATCTGCTCCAGCACGCCGAGCACGAGCACGAAGGCGATGAAGCCCCCGGTGTAGAAGCCGTAGACCTTGTTCAGCTGCTTGCGGAATGCCTGCCGCCCGGAGGCCGCGCCGCTATCGGGTGCGAGAGTGGCCATGGCTCATTCCTCCTCGGCGACGCCGTATTGCTGGTCCAGCCGGTTCATGTAGCGCGCGTAGTACCAGATGATCGCCACGTAGATCACCAGCGCCCCTTGCGCGCCCATCCAGAAGCTGAAGGGCCAGCCGAAGAACTTGAAGTTCAGGTCGCGGGCGAAATAGCCCACGACGAACGTCACGACGAACCAGATTGCCAGCAGGATCCCGGTGATCCGGAGATTCTTCTGCCAGTACTCCCGATGGCTTGCGGTCATCTGCATGCGTGTCTCCTTGTTGGACGTTTGCCCTCTCGTCCTCGCACCTTGCCAAATGCGGCCCGCACGCGGCTCGCGCCGCGGCATGCAACCGGGCCGTGCGGTCGGCGGCCGCTAGCCGGCGTGCGGAACGGTCAGGCCCGTCTCGCGCTCCAGCTGGGCGGCCACCTTCGGCTCGAACCGGTGGAGGTGGCGGATGATCTTCCGCGCCTCCTCCGGCTGCTGCCGGTCCACATGGACCCGCGCCAGCTGGTACCAGCCGTACGGGCTCATGGGTTGCAATTGCGTGTTGCGCTGGAGGGCGGCAGCGGCCTCGTCGAGGCGGCCGAGCCGGATCAGCACCTGCCCGAGGCCGTACCAGGCCCGATCGAGCCGGGGAGACAGCTCGGTCGCGCGCCGGAAGGACGCCTCGGCGTGCGTGTATTCGCCCGCTTCTTCCAGCAGGAACCCGTGGTTGAACCAGTGGTGGGCGTTGGCCGGATCCACCTGCAGCAGCCGCTCCAGGACGGCCAGCGCGCCCGTGCGGTCACCCAGCTGCGCCAGCAGTTGCGCGCGGCTGGCCAGGCCATAGACGTCGTCCGGGAACTCCGCCAGCAGCCGGTCGAACAGCGCCAGCGCGCGCGACCGGCGCCCCAGCACCAGCCAGCCGATGGCGCGCCACTTGAAGCCGAGGAAACGCAGGCGGCGCATCACTTGCACAGGTGCACCCCGATGCGCACGCAGATGTCGATCTTGGTGACGGTGGCCACCACCCAGACGAAGAACAGGAGCAGGAAGGCAACCAGCGGCAGGTGCTGGTCGAGGACGACGCGGGGAGACAGCAGGCGGGCTCCGCGGATCAGGGGACGGGTGAGGACCTGGAACAGCTGGTAGAACGGGTTCTGTCCGCGTGTGCGGCCGGCCAGAATCCACAGCACTCCCTGACCGAGCAGGGAGAGCAAGGCGATTTCCGCCAGCGTCTTCACGATTTCCACCAGCAGCAGCACGTCGTCTCCTTGCGCTTGCCAGATGAGCGATGGTTCGCACCACCCCTTACTGATTCCTTACACATGCGCGCGGCGCGGCCTAGGGTATGCCCACCCCCTGGGCGGCCGCGCGTTCGGCGGGCCGCGGCCGCAGCAGGCTGACGGTCACGGTCACGAGCACCCCCACCGCCACGCCGAACACCCCCGAGGCGACCGGCAGGATGCCGAACCAGAGCGTGGGTTCGCCGGCCAGCCCGATGGCGGCGCGGATCGCCACCCCCTTGGCGACCATGTAGTAAGCGGCGACGCCGAAGCCCGCGAGGATGCCGCTCACCGCGCCGGCCCGCGTCGCCCCCCGCCAGAAGATGCCCAGCACCATCGCCGGCACCAGCGCCGAGGCCGCCAGCGAGAACGAGGCCGACACCAGCGGCAGGATGTCCGCCGGCTTCAGGCTGGCCACCATCGCGGCCAGCAGCGCCGCGCCCATGAGAGCGAACTTGGACAGGATCACCCGCTGCTCCCCGCTGGTGTGGCGGCCCAGGTCCTGGCTGTAGAGGTCGCGCACCAGCGCGTTGCTGATGGTGAGCAGCAGGCCATCGGCGGTGGAGAGCGCCGCGGCCAGGCCGCCCGCGGCGACCAGCCCGGAGATGACGTACGGCAGCCCGCCGATCTCCGGCGTGGCCAGCATGATGATGTCGGCGCCCACGCGGATCTCGCCGAACTGCACGCGGCCGTCGCCGTTGATGTCGCTGACCGAGACCAGCGCGGGATCCACCCTCGCCCACTGCACGATCCACGGCGGCAGCGCGTCGAAGCTGCTGCCCACCAGCCCCTGCATCACCTCGAATTTCACGAGCACGGCCAGCGCCGGCACGCTCAGGTACAGCAGGCCGACGAAGAACAGCGCCCAGGCCACCGAGGTCCGCGTCTGCGCCACGCTGGGCGCCGTGTAGAAGCGGGTCAGCAGGTGCGGCATGCCGGCCGTGCCCACCACCAGGCAGAAGACGAGCGCGAGGAAGTTCGCGCGCGATTCGCCGAACGCCTGCCTCGCCTCGGGCGAGCCGTTCGGGTCGCCGGCGAACGCCTTGCCGTGCGGCGGCAAGCCGCCCAGGTCCTCGGCGCGTTCCAGCGCCTCGCGCAGCGCGCGCGTCCATTGCTCGCGCGCGCCCGCCGGATCCTTCGGCAGGGCCGCCAGTTCGCGGTTGGCGGCCACGATGCGGGCCGAATCGGCATCGTCGCGCTTGAGCCGCCGGATCCGCTCGCGCGCGGCGTCGCGCTCGGCGGCGAGGGCATGCTCGACGTCGGCCAGCTTGGCGCGGTATTCGGCCGCGCGGTTGAGGAACTCCTGCTGCACCGCCTTTTCGGCCGCCGAAGCGAGCAGCCCGCGTTCCAGGTGCTCGATCTTCTCCAGCTGCTCGCCGTAAACGAAGGGCGCCAGCGGGTTGCCGAGCTGCTTGTACGCCAGCCACGATACCGGGATGAGGAACGCCAGCAGCAGCACCACGTACTGCGCCACCTGGGTCCAGGTGATGGCGCGCATGCCCCCCAGGAAGGAGCACAGCAGCACGCCGCCGAACCCGAGCAGGATGCCGATCTCGAAATGCACGCCGGTCAGCCGCGAGGCGATCAGGCCGATGCCATAGATCTGCGCCACCACGTAGGTGAAGGAGATGATCACCGCCGCCAGCGCGGCCAGGCGCCGCGGCCAGGCGCCGCCGTAGCGCACGTCGAAGTAATCGGGCACCGTGTAGAGGTTCAGTCGCCGCAGGTAGGGTGCGATCAGCAGGGCGACCAGGCAGAAGCCGCCGGTCCATCCGACCACATAGGCGAGGCCGCCCGGGTGGCCCGGGCTGCCACCGAAGCCCTGCAGGTAGAGCCCGCCGGCCAGGCTGATGAAGGAGGCGGCACTCATCCAGTCGGCCGCCGCCGCCATGCCGTTGAACATCGGCGGGATCCGGCGGCCGGCGACGTAGTACTCCTCCGGGTCGGTGGTGCGGCTGCCGATGCCGATCACCGCGTACATCATCACGGTGGAGAACATGAAGATGGGGCCCAGCCAGAACCGCGACAGGCCCTGCCGCTCCGCCCAGGCGAGCAGCACCAGGAACAACAGGAAGCCGGCCACGTAACCCGCGAGCAGGCGGTGCAGGCGCCGCTGGTAGGCGGCGCCACGGGTCCCCGTGTCATCCATGGATGGCGATGATCGCACCGCGGCAGCCCCGCAGCGTAGGTGTTTCCGCCCAGCGCCGGGCGGCTGCCGCGCCGCCGCTGCCTGCCTACTGGGCCAGCTTCTGCCAGGTGGCGATCACGCTGTCCGGGTTCAGCGAGATCGAGGTGATGCCTTCCTGCACCAGCCACTGGGCGAAGTCCGGGTGGTCGCTGGGACCCTGGCCGCAGATGCCCACGTACTTGCCCTGCTTCACGCAGGCCTGGATGGCGCGCGAAAGCAGCGCCTTGACGGCGGGGTCGCGCTCGTCGAAGTCCGCCGCCAGAAGCTCGAGGCCGGAGTCGCGGTCCAGGCCCAGCGTGAGCTGGGTCAGGTCGTTCGAGCCGATCGAGAAGCCGTCGAAGTACGCGAGGAACTCGTCCGCCAGGATGGCGTTGCTCGGGATCTCGCACATCATGATCAGCTTGAGGTCGTCCTTGCCGCGCTGCAGGCCCTGTGCCGCCAGCAGCTTGGTGACGCGATCGGCCTGGCCCAGGGTGCGCACGAAGGGCACCATCACCTGCACGTTGGTCAGGCCCATCTCGCCGCGCACCCGCACCAGCGCCTCGCACTCCATGGCGAAGGCCTCGCGGAACTCCGCGCTGATGTAGCGCGCGGCGCCGCGGAAGCCCAGCATCGGGTTCTCTTCCTCCGGCTCGTAGCGGCTGCCGCCAATGAGCTTGCGGTACTCGTTGGACTTGAAGTCCGACAGGCGCACGATCACCGGCTTGGGCCAGAAGGCCGCGGCGATGGTGGCGATGCCTTCGGCCACCTTGTCGACGTAGAAGGCCCGCGGCGAGGCGTGGCCGCGGGCCACGGACTCCACCGCCTTCTTCAGGTCGGCATCGACGTTGGGGTAGTCGAGGATCGCCTTCGGGTGCACCCCGATGTTGTTGTTGATGATGAATTCCAGCCGCGCCAGGCCCACGCCCTCGTTGGGCAGCTGCGCGAAGTCGAAGGCGAGCTGCGGGTTGCCCACGTTCATCGTGATCTTGGTCCTGATCGGCGGCATCTCGCCGCGCTGCACCTCGGTGATCTCGGTTTCCAGCAGGCCGTCGTAGATGAAGCCGGTGTCGCCCTCGGCGCAGCTCACGGTCACCAGCGTGCCGTCCTTGAGCGTCTCGGTCGCCGTGCCGCAGCCGACCACGGCGGGGATGCCCAGCTCGCGCGCGATGATGGCGGCGTGGCAGGTACGGCCGCCGCGGTTGGTGACGATGGCGCTGGCGCGCTTCATCACCGGCTCCCAGTTGGGGTCGGTCATGTCGGTGACGAGCACGTCGCCGGGCTGCACGCGGTCCATTTCCGCGGTGCTGTGCACCAGCCGCACGGGGCCGGTGCCGACCTTCTGGCCGATCGCGCGGCCCTCGGCCAGCACGCTGCCCTTGCTCTTCAACTTGTAGCGCATCTCCGCCTTGCCCTCGGACTGGCTCTTCACCGTCTCGGGCCGGGCCTGCAGGATGTACAGCTTGCCGTCGGTGCCGTCCTTGCCCCACTCGATGTCCATCGGGCGGCCGTAGTGCTCCTCGATGACGAGGGCGTAGCGCGCCAGTTCCTGCACGTCGGCGTCGGTGAGCGAGTAGCGGTTGCGCTGCTCCAGCGGCACGTCCACCGTCTGGACCAGCCGGCCACCCTGCGCCTTCCCGGCGTCGCCGGCGAAGATCATCTGGATCAGCTTGGAGCCCAGGTTGCGGCGGATCACGGCCTGCTTGCCGGCGCGCAGCATCGGCTTGTGGACGTAGAACTCGTCGGGGTTCACGGCGCCCTGCACCACCGTCTCGCCCAGGCCGTAGCTGGAGGTGATGAAGACCACGTCCTTGAAGCCCGACTCGGTGTCGATCGTGAACATCACGCCGGCGGCGCCGAGGTCGGAGCGCACCATGCGCTGCACGCCGGCGGACAGCGCCACGTCGGAGTGGGCGAAGCCCTTGTGCACGCGGTAGCTGATCGCGCGGTCGTTGTAGAGGGAAGCGAACACCTCGCGCATCTTGTGCAGCACGCCCTCGATGCCCACCACGTTCAGGAAGGTTTCCTGCTGGCCCGCGAAGGAGGCATCGGGCAGGTCTTCGGCGGTGGCCGAGGAGCGCACGGCGAAGCTGGCGTTCGGGTTGCCCGCCGACAGCTTCTCGAACTCGGCGCGGATCCCGCGTTCCAGCTCCGGCGGGAAGGGCTGCGCCTCCAGCCAGCCGCGGATCTCCGCGCCGGCGGCGGCGAGCGCGCGCACGTCCTCCGTATCGAGCGTGGCCAGGCGCTGCTGGATGCGCTGCGCCAGGCCGCCGTGCTTGAGGAACTCGCGGAAGGCGTGCGCCGTCGTGGCGAACCCGGTCGGGACGCGCACGCCGTGCGGCAGCTGGGAGATCATTTCGCCGAGGCTGGCGTTCTTGCCGCCTACAACCTCGACATCGGACATTCTCAGGTTCTCAAACGGAACGACCAGGGCGGTCGCGTCGAAACGAGCAGACATGGTGGAAAGACTCCGGAAGTTGAAAGCTGCTCCGCGCGTGCGCGCGTGGCGTCCATCAGCCCCGCCGATGGGCTTTGTGCTTGTTCGAATGGGCGACGGCGGGTCATGGGCGCGCTGGAATTCGGATAATGCGGGCCATTGTAGGCGGGGCCGGCTGTTCCGGGCCGCTTCCCGTTGAGGCACTTCATGGCATCCCTGCACACGCGCACCGTTTTCTTCGTTTCCGACGGCACCGGCATCACGGCGGAGACCTTCGGCAACGCCATCCTGGCGCAGTTCGAGTTCAAGCCCCGGCACGTGCGGCTGCCGTTCATCGACTCCGTCGACAAGGCGCACCAGGTGGTGCGGCAGGTGAACCACACGGCGGACATCGAGGGCCGCCGCCCGATCGTCTTCACCACCCTCGTCAACGTCGACGTGCTGCAGGCGATCGAGGAAGGCTGCAAGGCCATGGTGCTGGACATGTTCGGCACCTTCGTGCGGCCGCTGGAGATCGAGCTCGCCATGAAGTCCAGCCACCGGGTGGGGCGCTTTTCCGACGTGAGCAAGAGCAAGGAGTACCACGACCGGATCGAGGCGATCAACTTCAGCCTGGTGCACGACGACGGCCAGTCCAACCGCGACCTGGAACAAGCCGACGTGATCCTGGTGGGCGTGAGCCGCAGCGGCAAGACGCCGACTTCGCTGTACCTGGCCATGCAGCACGGGCTGAAGGCGGCCAACTATCCGCTGATCCCCGAGGATTTCGACCGCAGGCAGCTGCCCGGGGCGCTGGCGCCCCACCGCAAGAAGATCTTCGGGCTGACCATCCAGCCGGAGCGCCTGAGCGAGATCCGCAACGAGCGCCGCCCCAACTCGCGCTACGCGTCGCTGGAGAGCTGCCGCCACGAGGTGGCCGAGGCCGAGGCGATGATGCGGCGCGAGGGCATCCGCTGGCTCTCGACGACCACCAAGTCGATCGAGGAGATCGCCACGACGATCCTGCAGGAGATCCGGCCCGAGCGGCTGGAGTACTGACGTCCTCCCGGGTCGCACCCCCGTGCGGCCATAGCCGGCACCTAAGAGCGCGATGGACCCTTTCAATGGGAAAGGGTCCCGCGCGGCCCTATCATTCATAGGCGCGCTTCATGAAAGCGGCCTAACCGATAGAGGAAAACAAATGTCGCTGATCAACACCGAAATCCCGGCCTTCTCCGCCACCGCGTACCACAACGGCAAGTTCGTGCCGGTGACCGAGCAGGACTTCAAGGGCAAGTGGTCCGTGGTCGTGTTCTACCCGGCCGACTTCACCTTCGTGTGCCCGACCGAGCTGGGCGACCTGGCCGACCACTACGCCGAGTTCCAGAAGCTGGGCGCCGAGGTCTACGGCGTGTCCACGGACACCCACTTCACCCACAAGGCCTGGCACGACACCTCGGACACGATCCGCAAGGTGCAGTACCCCCTCGTCGGCGACCCGAGCCACCAGCTGGCCCGCTTCTTCCAGGTGCTGATCACCGAGGGCGAGGACACCGGCCTGGCGCTGCGCGGCACCTTCGTGATCGATCCGGAAGGCCGCATCAAGACCATCGAGGTGCACGACAACGGCATCGGCCGCGACGCCACGGAAACGCTGCGCCGCCTGAAGGCCGCCCAGTACGTGGCCTCGCACCCGGGTGAAGTCTGCCCCGCCAAGTGGAGCGAAGGCGCCGAGACGCTGAAGCCGTCGCTGGATCTGGTCGGAAAGATCTAAGGCGCCAGCCGTCATTCGCTCGCCGTGCAGCGGCGAGCCCGCAAGCCCTGGATCCCCGCCTGCGCGGGGATGACGGGGTGTGGCCCGGTACGCCGGGCCTTTTCATTCCAGAACCCGAAAGGAATCCGCATGCTCGACGCCAACCTCAAGGCCCAGCTCGCCGCCTACCTCGAACGCATGACGCAGCCGGTGGAGATCGTCGCCTCGCTCGACGACACGAAGGCTTCGGCGGACATGCGGGCGCTGCTGAAGGACATCGCCGATGCATCGCCGCGCGTCACCGTCACCGAAACGCAGGGCGGCCCGCAGCGCACGCCCTCGTTCCAGATCACGCGAGCGGGCCAGGACACCGGCGTGCGCTTCGCCGGCCTGCCCATGGGCCACGAATTCACCTCGCTCGTGCTGGCGCTGCTGCAGGTCGGCGGCTATCCGCCCAAGGTGGACGAGGCGGTGCTGCAACAGGTCCGCGCGCTGCCGGGCGAGCTGGAATTCGAGATCTACGTTTCGCTCTCGTGCCACAACTGCCCGGACGTCGTGCAGGCCCTGAACCTGATGGCGGTGCAGAACCCGCGCATCCGCACGACCATGATCGACGGCGCGCTGTTCCAGGACGAAGTGACCCAGCGCCGCGTGATGGCCGTGCCCACCGTGTTCCTGAACGGCACCGAGTTCGGCCAGGGCCGCATGACGCTCGAGGAGATCCTCGGCAAGATCGACACCGCCGGCGCAGCCAAGCAGGCGCAGGCCCTGTCGGCCAAGGACCCGTACGACGTGCTGATCGTCGGCGGCGGCCCGGCCGGCGCTGCCGCCGCGGTCTACGCCGCGCGCAAGGGCATCCGCACCGGCATCGCCTCCGAGCGCTTCGGCGGCCAGGTGCTGGACACCCTGGGCATCGAGAACTTCGTCTCCGTGAAGGAGACCGAAGGCCCCAAGTTCGCGCTGGCGCTGGAGGAACACGTGCGCCACTACGACGTCGACATCGTCAACCTGCAGCGCGCCAAGGCGCTGCGGCCCAACGGCAGCGGCATCGAGGTCGAACTCGAAAGCGGCGCGACCCTCAAGGGCCGGACCGTGATCCTGTCCACCGGCGCGCGCTGGCGCACGCTCAACGTGCCGGGCGAGCAGGAGTACCGCAACAAGGGCGTGACCTTCTGCCCCCACTGCGACGGCCCGCTGTTCAAGGGCAAGCCGGTGGCGGTGATCGGCGGCGGCAACTCCGGCGTGGAAGCGGCGATCGACCTCGCCGGGATCGTGCAGCACGTGACGCTGCTCGAGTTCGGCCCCGAGCTGCGCGCCGACGCGGTGCTGCAGCGCAAGCTCAAGTCGCTGCCCAACGTGAACGTGATCCTGAACGCGCAGACGACCGAAGTCGTGGGCGACGGCCAGCAGGTCGAAGCGCTGGCCTACCAGGACCGCGCCTCAGGCGAGCGCAAGCGCGTGCCGGTGCAAGGCGTGTTCGTGCAGATCGGCCTGGTGCCCAACACGGAATGGCTCAAGGGCACGCTGGAGCTGGCCAGGTCCGGCGAGATCGTGGTGGACGCCCGCGGCCAGACCTCGCTGCCCGGCGTGTTCGCCGCCGGCGACTGCACCACCGTGCCCTTCAAGCAGATCATCATCGCCGCCGGTGACGGCGCCAAGGCGGCGCTGGGGGCCTTCGACCACCTGATCCGCTCGTGACGCCACGCGCCGGAGCCTGTCGCCCATCGCCCGGGCGCTTGCTCCGGCGCGTTCTTGCGCCACAATGGCCGCCACAAAAGCAAAGCGAGCACCCGAACCATGCAAGGCGATCCGCAAGTCATCCACCATCTCCAGGCCCAACTGAAGAACGAGCTGACGGCCACCAACCAGTATTTCCTGCACTACCGGATCCTCAAGCACTGGGGCTTCGACCGGCTGGCGAAGAAGGAATACGAGGAGTCGATCGGGGAGATGAAGCACGCCGACAAGCTGATGGAGCGCATCCTGATGCTCGATGCGCTGCCCAACCTGCAGGACCTGGGCAAGCTGATGGTCGGCGAGGACGTGCCGGAGATCCTCAACTGCGACCTGACCATGGAGCGCGGCGCGCAGGCCGCCGTCAAGGCCGGCATCGCGCACTGCGAAAGCGTGCGCGACTACGTCTCGCGCGAAATCCTGGAGGACATCCTGGTCGACACCGAGGAGCACATCGACTGGCTCGAGACCCAGATCGACCTGCTGAACAAGCTCGGCCTGCAGAACTACCTGCAGTCCGCGATGGGCGAACTGCCCACCTGAGGCACAGGCGGCTTAGCGCGGGGCGGCGACGCCTGCTGCCGCGCGCTGACCGTGCCGGTCCTTCCAGAACGCGCCCACCAGCCAGATCGAGGGCAGCGCCACCATCGCCAGCGAGATCAGCTGGGCGATCCGGCCTTCCGCCAGGTCTTCGGTCGCCCGGTGCCACCACGCGTTGTCGATGCCGGGCACCAGCCCTGCCTCGGTGAACTCGTGGAAGCCGGTGATCGCGAGCTGCACCGAGAACACCACCATGAACACGGCGGTGACCTGGAAGAAGCGGGACAGGTTCACCTTGCTGCCGTGCCGCGTCCACAGCCAGGCGATCCACGCGGCCAGCGCGAAGCCGATCGCGCCGCCCCAGGCCATGTTCGCGAGATCGCCGTTGACGGCCAGCGACGCGATCATGGTGGCGGTCTCCACGCCCTCGCGGCCGACCATGAAGACCGCGAACGCGAACACGCCCCACCAGCCGGCGGAGCCCGAGCGTTCGGTGGCGGCGCCCAGGTGCGTGTCGATGTGCCGCTTCATCTGCTTGCCCATGCGCATCATGTGCACCGTGCAGCTGCCGACGGCGACGGCGGCCACCCAGGCCATCGCGCCCTCCCAGGCCGGGGACATGGCGCCGACGCGCGACAGCAACAGCCCGAGCACGGCAGATCCGGCCAGCGCGGTGACGACGCCGGCGCGAATGGCGCCGACCAGCGCCTCGCGGCCGGTGCGACGCAGGTAGAGCGCGGCAATCGCCACGATCAGCAGGGCTTCGAGGCCTTCACGGAAGGCGATCAGGAGGGTCTGGAGCATGGCGGGGAGAGGTTCAGGCGCCGAAGACTTCAGCGGGGGCGCAGGTTGTAACCAATTCTTATACCAGCGCCACGGCCGCGCTGTAAATCCGGTCTAGCGCCATCACTTCACTTGCGCTAGCGCAAATGCCTCCGGGTCGAACGCTTGCAAATGCGAAGGATTCGCATTTATACTGGACCCAGTTTCAAAGCCACCGAGTCCTGGAAGTCATCATGATCGTCTGTGTCTGCCGCCGAGTTTCCGACCGCGAGATCGCCCGCCATGCGCGCGCCGGCATGAGCTTCGACGACATCCAGTTCGAGCTCGGCGTGGCGACGCAGTGCGGCCAGTGCGAAAGCTGCGCCCGCGAGGTGCATGCCCAGTGCGCCTGCAGCGGCGGCGTCGCGGCGCTGCACTGCGAATCCGGTACCGTGAAGGAAAACGCCGAATGGCCGCAGTCGTCCTCGGTGGCGGCCTGATCCTCGCCGTTGCCGGCGCGTGGTGGGTTTTCACCCGCTGACGCGCCCCCCATCCGACCCGACAATGCTCTCCGTCCCGCAGAGCCAGAGCGCAGCCATGCCCGTGTCCCGCAACGCGCTGATCGCCGGCAGCGTCGTGCTGCTGCACGTCGGTGCGCTCTGGGCACTGCAAAGCGGGCTGCTGCGCCGCGTGGTCGAAACCGTCGTGCCGGTGGAGATCCTCGCGGCCGACGTGCCCCCGCCACCGCCGCCGGCGCGCGTCGAGCCGCCGCGCCCGCCGGAGCCCCGGCCGGTCGTGCCGCAGCCCCGGACCATCGTCCGCAAGAGCATGCCCACGCCGGCGCCCGCACCGCAGCCGGTCGCCGCGCCGCAGGCACCGCCCTCGCCTACCGCCGTGACCGGCACCACGGAACCGCAGCCGGCGCCGCCGCCAGTGAGCACGCCCGTGGCCGCGGCACCGGTGGCGGCCCCCGCGCCCGTTGCCCCCGCCAAGGTCGAACTGCCGGTCAGCGACGCCGACTACCTGCAGAATCCTGCTCCCGAATATCCGCGCATGAGCCGCCGCCTGCGCGAGTCCGGGCTGGTCGTGGTCCGGGTGCTGATCGGCACCGACGGCCGACCGCGCACGGCCCAGGTCGCCCAGAGCAGCGGCTTTCCGCGTCTCGACGAGGCGTCCGTGGAGACGGCGCTGGCCTGGCGCTACGTGCCGGGCAAGCGCGGCGGGGTGCCCGAGGAAATGTGGGCGAGCGTGCCGATCCGCTGGCGCCTCGACAACGACGGAGAGAAGAAACCATGAACCCCGACTTCGGCCTCGTGCACCTCTGGGGCCAGGGCGACCTCGTCACCCGCGCGGTGGCCATCCTGCTGCTGGGCATGTCGCTCGCCTCCTGGATGGTGATCGTCATGAAGGCGCTCGACCTGCGCCGCCACGCGAGCCAGGCGCGCCAGATCGAGAGCTTCTGGCACGCGGCCGATTTCGCCGACGGCCTCAGCAAGCTGGGCACCGATCCCGCCAACCCTTTCCGTGCGCTGGCGCTGGAGGGCCGCGAGGCCGCCGCGCACCACCATTCGCAGCAGCAGCTGCACGATTCGCTCGACGCGAGCGAATGGCTCACGCGCACGCTGCGCAACTCGATCGACGAATCCACCGCGCGCCTGCAAGGCGGCCTGGCGGTGCTCGCCTCGGTCGGTTCCACCGCGCCCTTCGTGGGCCTGTTCGGCACCGTCTGGGGCATCTACCACGCGCTGCTGTCCATCAGCGCGGCGGGCCAGGCGACCATCGACAAGGTGGCCGGCCCGATCGGTGAAGCGCTCGTCATGACGGCGCTGGGCCTCGCCGTGGCCATCCCCGCGGTGCTGGGCTACAACGCGCTGGTGCGCGGCAACAAGGGCGTGCTGAACAAGCTCAATCGCTTCGCGCACGACCTGCACGCCTACTTCGTGACCGGCTCGCGCATCTCCGCCGGTGCCGACAACAAGGTGGTGCCCATGAAGAAAGGGGTGTAGGCCTGCGGCCTCACCCCTGCGGGGGCTTCAGGATCCACCCCATCCCCACCCTTCCCCTCGAGGGGAAGGGCTTGATCAGCTAACGAGAACCAGGACATGGCCTTCGGCACCCAGGACGACACCGACGAGGTGATGAACGAGATCAACATGACGCCGCTGGTCGACGTCATGCTGGTGCTGCTGATTGTCTTCATCATCACCGTGCCGGTCATGAAGCACTCGGTCAACATCGACCTGCCGCGCGCCACCAGCAGTCCTCAGGACGCCAGGCCGGAGACGATCCGCCTGAGCGTCGACGCGAAGGGCCGCTACTACTGGAACGAGCAGCCGATCGCGGAAGGCGATCTGCTGCCCCGCCTGCAGGCCGAGGCGAAGCGCGAGCCGCAGCCCGAACTGCACCTGCGCGGCGACAAGGACGCGCGCTACGAGCGCGTGGCGCAGGCCCTCGCCGCGGCGCAGCGCTCCGGGCTGCGCCGCATCGGCTTCATCACGGAGCCGAAGGCGCCATGAACGACGGCTCCAGCGCCCCCTCTCCGGCCGCGCCGCCCGCGGCCCCGCCGGTGCGCGCGCCGGAGCGCCCGGCGCAGCTTTCCAGCGTCGAACTGCTGCGGGGGCAGCGGCTGGTGGAGATCGCGCACAACGGCGAGATCTACCGCCTGCAGGCCACGCGCCAGGGCAAGCTGATCCTCACCAAGTGACGCGCAGCGTCATCCCGACGCAGACGCGGATCCTGCTTTCCTAGAGCCCCAGCGCCGCGATGCCCGCCCGGGCGACCTGCGCATCCTCGGTGGACTTCACGCCGCTGACGCCCACGGCGCCGATGCACTGGCCGTCCTTCAGGATCGGCACGCCGCCTTCCAGCAGGCCCTGCAGGCCCGGCGCGCTCAGGAACGAGAAGCGGCCGCCGTTGATCACTTCCTCGTAGATGCGGCTCTCGCGCCGCCCCAGGGCCGCGGTCTGCGCCTTCGCCGGCGCGATCTGGGCGGAGATCGGCGCGGCCCCATCGAGCCGCTGCAGCCATAGCAGGTGGCCGCCGTCGTCGACGATCGCGATGCTCACCGCCCACTGGTTGGCGCGGGCTTCCGCTTCGGCGGCGGCGGCGATGGACTTGGCTTCGGCCAGTTCGAGGACTGCTTTCGTTTTCATGGTGCGATTCGGAGCGTGGTTTTCGGAAGCGCAGAGCATAGCGGGGTCGCCCGGCGGGGAACCCGCCTAGAATGCGCTCATCTAACGGCCGTTGAGGCAAGGAGTGCTGCTATGAACGACCCCATCCGGACGGTCCCGTCCTTCGGCTACGGCACCGCGACTACGCTGGAAGCGCGCAACCGCGTGCTGCGCAATACCTACTGGCTGCTGGCACTGAGCCTGATCCCCACGGTGCTGGGCGCGTGGCTGGGCGTGGCCACGGGCATCACCCGCGCGCTCACCGGCGGGCTCGGCCTGATCGTGTTCCTGGGCGGCGCGTTCGGTTTCATGTACGCGATCCAGAAGACCAAGGATTCGGCGGCCGGCGTCCCGGTGCTGCTCGCCTTCACCTTCTTCATGGGGCTGATGCTCTCGCGGCTGATCGCGATGGTGCTGGGCTTCAAGAACGGCCCCGGCCTGGTGATGACGGCCTTCGGCGGCACGGCGGGCGTGTTCTTCGTGATGGCCTCGCTGTCCACCATCATCAAGCGCGATCTCTCCGGCATGGGCCGGTGGCTGTTCGTGGGCGCGCTGGTGATCATGGTCGGCGCGATCATCAACGTGTTCGTCGGCTCCGGCATCGGCATGATGGTGATCAGCACCCTCGCCATCGGCATCTTCAGCCTGTACATGCTGTACGACCTGAAGCAGATCGTCGACGGCGGCGAGACGAACTACATCACGGCCACGCTGGCGCTGTACCTGGACCTGTTCAACGTGTTCCAGAGCCTGTTGGCGCTGCTGGGCATGACGGCCGGCGACGACTGAAGGCGCTTCGCGCCAACGAGAACGGGGCCCGCGGGCCCCGTTTTCATTGCAGGTCGAACACCGCGATGGATTCGACGTGCGCCGTGTGCGGGAACATGTTCACCACGCCTGCGGCGGTGCAGGCGTAGCCGCCCTGGTGCACCAGCAGGCCGGCATCGCGGGCGAGCGTCGCAGGGTTGCAGCTCACGTAGACGATGCGCCTGGGCGGCGTCCAGCCGTTGCGCAGCGTCGGGTCCTGGTGCAGGTCGGCCACCGCCTTGGCCAGCGCGAACGCGCCTTCGCGCGGCGGGTCGACCAGCCAGCGGTCGGCGCTGACGTCGGCGACGAGCTGTTGCGGCGTCATCTCGAACAGGTTGCGCGCCTCGAAGCGCGTGGGCGCCAGCGCATCGCCGGCCGCGCGCCCCGCCTGGTTGGCCGCGTAGTTCTCGCGCGAGCGCGCCACCAGCGTCTCGCTGCCCTCGATGCCCAGCACCTCGCCGGCGCGGGTGGCGAGCGGCAGCGTGAAGTTGCCCAGGCCGCAGAACCAGTCGATCACGCGCTCGCTGCGCGCCGGCTGCAGCAGGCGCAGCGCGCGCTCCACCAGCACGCGGTTGATGTGCGGGTTGACCTGCGTGAAGTCGGTCGGCCGGAACGGCATCGTGATGCCGAACTCCGGCAGGGCGTAGGCCAGTTCCTCGCCGCCTTCATCGAGCAGGCGCACGGTGTCCGGGCCCTTGGGCTGCAGCCACCACTGCACGCCGGCGGCCGCATGTTCGACGGCGAAGGCGCGCAGCTTCGCCAGGTCCCCGGCGGAAAGCGGCTCCAGGTGCCGCAGTACCAGCGCCGTCACGCGGTCGCCGCAGGCCAGCTCGATCTGCGGGCAGGTCTCGATCGCGTCCATGGAGCCGATCAGCGCGCGCAGGGGCAGCAGCAGGTCGCTCACGTGCTTCGGCACGACGTGGCATTCGCGGATGTCGGCGACGTAGCGGCTCTTGCGCTCGTGGAAGCCCACCAGCACCGTCCCCTTCTTGCGCACGTTGCGCACGCTGAAGCGCGCGCGCCAGCGGTAGCCCCAGGCCGGGCCCTCGATCGCGGGCAGCATGGTGCCGGCGCGCACCTTGCCCAGGTGCCACAGGTTGTCTTCCAGCACGCGCTGCTTGATCGCCACCTGCGCGCCGACGTGCAGGTGCTGCATCTTGCAGCCGCCGCAGGCGCCCTCGTGCAGGCCGAAGTGCGGGCAGCGGGGGCGCACGCGCTGCGCCGACTCGCGGTGCACCTGCACCAGCGAGGCCTGCTCCCAGTTGTTCTTCCTGCGGTGGACGTTCGCCGTCACCCATTCGCCGGGGAGCGCGCCGTCGATGAACACCACCTTGCCGTCGGCGCGGCGCGCCACGCCCTGCGCCTCGATGTCGAGCGATTCGATTTCCAGCCAGCCCTCGGGATGCGGGGCGGGCGACTGCTTTTCGGTCATGCGGGGATTTTCTCAGGACGGGGGCGCAGGGGCGCGGCCGCGGATCGCTGGGGTTCGCGCGCTGCGCGGGCTCACCGCCAGCCTACCGGCCGCGGAAGCCTCACCGTAGGCTGGCGGTGAGCCCGCGCAGCGCGCGAACCCCAGCATCACAGCCACGCGTCGAGGTACTCCCGCCAATGGGGCTCGGCCGGTACCAGCGCCTCCAGCGACTGCCTGACGAAGCCCATCTCCTGGTCGTATTCGGCTTCCGTGAAGCCACAGCGCATCTTCTGGAAGCGGCAGTACACGAGGTAGGTGTTCATCACGTCCGTCTCGCAGTAGCGGCGGATGTCCTCCAGCTTGCCCTCGAGCCAGGCCTCGTACACCTTGGAGCCGTCCATGCCCAGCTTGCCGGGAAAGCCGCACAGCTTGGCCATCGCGTCCAGCGGCGCGCTGGCGCGCGGCTGGTACATCGCCAGCAGGTCCATCAGGTCCAGGTGCCGCATGTGGTAGCGGCTGATGTAGTTGTTCCACTTGAACTCGCGGTCGTCCGGGCCGCCGCCCTCGCCCATGCACCAGTAGCGGTCCGCCGTCACGCCATGGCGCAGGCCCCGGTAGTGCAGCACCGGCAGGTCGAAGCCGCCGCCGTTCCAGCTCACCAGCTGCGGGGTGTGCTTGTCCACGGCGTTGAAGAAGTTCTGGATGACGCGGCCCTCGCTCGCGTTGTCGCGGTCGACGAAGGAATGCACGCGCAGGCCCTCGGCGTTGCGGAACACGCAGCTGATCACCAGCACCCGCTGCAGGTGCAGCGGCATGAAGTCGCTCTGGCCGGCGTCCTTGCGCTGCTGCAGCCACTGGGCGTAGACCTCGGCATCCGGCGCGTCCTCGGGGGCGTCGCGCAGCATGCGCAGCCCCTGCACGTCGGGGATGGATTCGATGTCGAAGACGAGGACAGGCCAACTCATGTTTTCGACTGTACCAGTCGAAAACATGAGTTGGCCGGCGGCCGCTTCAGGAGCCCCCCATCCCAGCCTTCCCCCCGGAGGGGGGAAGGGGCGGAGTGTGCCGGGAAAGGAGCAGCGGCGCGCGGGGGAGAAGAGGGGCGCGCCTAGAACAGCGCTTCGCGGTCGATGCCCTTGCGGGCCATCTGGCGCTTCAGCTTGGACAGGGCCTCGTTCTGGATCTGCCGCACGCGCTCGCGGGTGAGGCCCAGGCGGTCGCTCAGGACTTCCAGCGTTTCGGGCTCGCGCTGGTGCAGGCCGAAGCGGCCCTCCAGCACCTCGCGTTCGCGGTGCGTGAGCGTCTCGATCCAGCCGCTGACGAGTTGCTCGACCTCGCGGTTCTGCATGACGCCCGTGGGATCGACGGCCAGTTCGTCGGCCATGAAGTCGCCCAGCGTGTGCTCCTCGTCGTTGCGGTCGACCGCGGCGTCGAGCGACTTGGGCGTTTCGGCCAGCGCGAGCAGTTGCGCCACGTCCTGCACGTCGCGACCGAGCAGCGCCGCCACGTCCTCCACGCGCACGCCCTCGCCTTCGCCGCCGTTGCGGCTCGCGAAGGCAGGATCGTTCTCCAGCGTGCGGCGCGCCCGCAGCACCTGCTGCAGTTCGCGCACGACGTGCACGGGCAGGCGGATCACGCGGCCCTGGTTCATCACGGCCCGCTCCACCGCCTGCCGGATCCACCAGGTGGCATAGGTGGAGAAGCGGAAGCCGCGCTCGGGCTCGAACTTGTCGATCGCGTGCATCAGGCCGAGGTTGCCCTCCTCGATCAGGTCCGACAGGGGCACGCCGCGCCCGAGGTAGCTCTTGGCGATGCTGACGACGAGCCGCAGGTTGTGCTCGATCATCGACTGGCGGGCGGGGAAATCGCCGGCGCGCGCGCGGGTCGCGGTCTCGAATTCCTCTTCGGCGGTGAAGAGCGAGGTGCGGCGCACGTCGCGCAGGTACAGGGTGAGCGTGTCGCTGCTCTCGCCCGAGAAATCGGCGGGAACCTCGCGCAGGTGGTGTTCGGTGGGCGGCTCGGCGGCCGCCCCGGTTTCGTCGGGGGCCGCACCGTCCACGGGTTCGCGCCCGCTCGCGGGCGCCGATGCATCGTGGCCGTTGCGCCGCTTCATCGCTACCTCGCTGGCAGGAAACGCATGGGATCGACCGGCTTGCCCTGGCGCCGGATCTCGAAGTGCAGCTTCACGCGGTCGCTGTCGGTGGCGCCCATCTCGGCGATCTTCTGGCCCTTGCGCACCGTCTGGTCCTCCTTCACGAGCAGCGACTGGTTGTGCGCATACGCCGTGAGGTAGGTGTTGTTGTGCTTCAGGATGATCAGGTTGCCGTAGCCGCGCAGGCCGGCGCCGGCATAGACGACCCGCCCGTCCGCGGCGGCCAGCACCGGGTCGCCCGGGCGGCCACCGATGTCGATGCCCTTGTTCTTCTGCTCGTCGAAGCCCGCCAGGATCGCGGCCGCGCCCGGCGTAGGCCAGGCCCAGCCGATGTCGTCGTCGCCGGGCGACGGCGGCGGGGAGCCCGCGGGCGCGGAGCCAGGCGCCACGCGCGACGCGCTGCCCGCGCTCAACGGAGGCAGCACCGACGACGACGCGCCGGCCGGCGGCGCGGCTCGCGGGGGCTCGGCCTGCGCGATCGCCGTCGGGGCCGGCGGCGTCACGCGCAGCACCTGGCCCACTTCGATCACGTTCGGGTTGTCGATGTTGTTCCAGCGCGCGATGTCGCGCCAGTTCTGTCCGCTCTCGAGCGCGATGCGGATCAGCGTTTCGCCCGGCCGCACCGTGTGGTAGCCCGGCTTTCCTTCGTTCTCCGCGCCGGGCAGCGTCGCGGAGCGGGCCGCCTGCGCCGGCTGCGTTGCCGGCGGGGCCACGGTGACATGGCGTGCAGTGCCGCGGTCTTCCACCGGCGCGGGTGCGCGGCGCGGCGACGTGCACGCCGCCAGCGCGGCGCACAACAGCACCATGCAACCACCCACCCACGCGCGCTCGCGCAACACCATCGAATTCTTCCTCATGCGATGCCCGATTTTAGGGGCACAAAATGAACGCCCTCAAGGACGCTCTGGTTCAGCCGACCCGCGGTCTTCTCCACGATCACGAGAGCCTGCGCGCCGTGAGGCATCACCATGGGCGCCACGATGCGCCCTCCCTCGGCAAGCTGGTCGGTCCATTGCACCGGCACGGCATCGCCGCCCGCTGCGGCAATGATGCCTGCATAGGGCGCGCCCTTGGCGTAGCCCTGCATGCCATCGCCGAAGAGCAGGTGCAGGTTGGCCAGGCGCAGCGGCCGAAGGTTCTCGCGCGCGCGTTCGTGCAACGCGCGCAGCCGCTCGATGCTGTAGACCTCGGTGGCGACCTGGCTCAGCACCGCGGCCTGGTAACCGCAACCGGTGCCGACCTCCAGCACGCGGCCGAGCCGCCCGTTCGCATCGGTGCGGCCCGCCAGCAGCAGCTCGATCATGCGCGCCACCACGCTCGGCTTGGAGATGGTCTGGCCCAGGCCGATGGGCAGGCTCGTGTCCTCGTAGGCCTGGTTGACCAGCGCGCTGTCCACGAAGCGGTGCCGATCCACCGCATTCATCGCGGCCAGCACGCGCGCGTCGCGCACGCCCTGGCCCGCGAGCTTGCGCACCATGCGCGCGCGCACGGCATGCGAGTCGAGCCCGAGGCCGGACGGCACCGTCCGCTGCGGCGCCGCCGCGGCCGCGGGGGGGCGCGCGGGCGCCGGGGCCCCAGGGGCGGGCAGCCGTGCCGGGAAACCCGGCCGGCGTGTCATCGGCCGCCCTCGCCCTGCGGGATCTGCGTGGCCGCCTGCGCCCAGTAGCGCAGCGCGTCGTGGTCGGTCAGGTCCACCTTCAGCGGCGTGATGGTCGGATGCCCCTGCAGGTTGGCGTGGAAGTCGGTGCCCTCGGCGTCGTCCTTGGCCGGGCCGGCCGCGCCGATCCAGTACATCATCTGCCCGTGCGGGCTGGTCTGCGCGATCACCTTCTCCGCCGCGTGGCGGCGGCCGAGGCGGCACACCTTGTAGGGCTTCAGGTCCTCGTAGGGCCGGTTGGGGATGTTCACGTTCAGCAGCCAGTGCGCGTCGTCGGTGCGATGGTGCTCCGAGAGGAACTGCACCAGTTCGCGCGCCTTGCGCGCCGCCGCGTCGAGGTGGGCCCAGCCCTTCTCCGTCTGCGAGAAGGCGATGGCGGGAACGCCGAACAGGTAGCCCTCCATCGCCGCGCCGACCGTGCCGGAGTAGATCGTGTCGTCGCCCATGTTGGCGCCGTTGTTGATGCCGCTCACGACCAGGTCCGGCTTGTAGCCCAGAAGGCCCGTGAGCGCGATGTGCACGCAGTCGGCCGGCGTGCCGTTCACGTAGCGGAAGCCGTTGCCCGCCACGTTGACGTACAGCGGCGCGTGCAGCGTCAGCGCGTTGGACTTGGCGCTGTTGTTGTGTTCCGGCGCCACGACTTCGACGTCGCCGAGGTCCCGGATGGCCTCGTACAGCGCCACGATGCCCGGCGCCTGGTAGCCGTCGTCGTTGGAGAGCAGGATCTTCATCTTGCGGTCATTGTAGGGTCGCGCTCGCCCCTATCATCGCGGCCATCGAAGGAGACATGTGCATGCAAGCCTGGCTTTGCGAAAACCCCGTCGGCGTTGACGCGCTGCAATGGAAGGAACTGCCCACCCCGCAGCCGCAGGCGGGCGAGGTGCTCGTCGAGGTGAAGGCCGCGAGCCTGAACTTCCCCGACCTGCTGATCGTGCAGAACAAGTACCAGCACAAGCCGCCCCTGCCCTTCGTGCCCGGCTCCGAGTTCGCCGGCGTCGTGGCGGCGGTGGGTGCGGGCGTGACGAACCTGCAGGTGGGCCAGTCGGTCGCCTGCCTCGCCGGCACCGGCGGCTTCGGCACCCACACCATCGCGCCGGCGGAGCGCTGCGTGCCGCTGCCGGCCGGCTTTCCTTTCGTGGACGCCGCGGCCTTCATCATGACGTACGCGACCTCGTACCACGCGCTGGTCGATCGCGCGCAACTGAAGGCGGGCGAGACGGTGCTGGTCCTCGGCGCCGCCGGCGGCGTGGGCACCGCCGCGATCCAGATCGCCAAGGCGATGGGCGCGCGGGTGATCGCCGCGGCCTCCACGGACGACAAGTGCGCCCTGTGCCGCTCCATCGGCGCCGACGCGACGATCAACTACACGCAGCACGGCGTGCCGAACGCCTTTCGCGAGCAGGTCAGGACGCTCACCGACGGCAAGGGCCCGGACGTGGTCTACGACCCGGTGGGCGGCGAGTTCGCCGAGCCGGCCTTCCGCTCGATCGCGTGGCGGGGCCGCTACTGCGTGATCGGCTTCGCGGCGGGCCCGATCCCGAGCCTGCCGCTGAACCTGCCGCTGCTGAAGGGCGCGTCGCTGGTCGGTGTGTTCTGGGGCGAGCTCACGCGGCGCGAGCCGAAGACGGCCGCGGCCACGCTGCAGGAACTCGCGAAGTGGTACGGCCAGGGCCGGATCAAGCCCGTGATCGACCGCACGATGCCGATGGCCGAGCTCAGGGCGGCCTATGCGCGCATGGGTTCGCGTGAGGTCCAGGGCAAGCTGGTGCTGGTCAACGACTGAAAAATCCCCCGCGGCCCGGCTATAATCGCCGGCTCACGGTGGCTGTAGCTCAGTTGGTAGAGTCCAGGATTGTGATTCCTGTTGTCGTGGGTTCGAGTCCCATCAGCCACCCCACCCCCTTGCTGCGCATCAGGCCTTGATTCCCCCGGAATCAAGGCCTGATCGCTTTGGCGCCGACGAAAAGCGCAGGTCCCGACGCAGCGCCGCTTCGGGCCCGCATGCCGGAGCCCCGGCCGGTCACAGCAGCTCTTTGGGAACGTTGCCGCCGTTGGCGGCCAGCTTCTGCAGCACCGCCTTGTGCAGCCACATGTTCATCTGCGCGGAGTCGGCCATCAGGTTGGCGGGGCACCCGAGCTCGGTGGCGAGTTCCTTGCGCGCATTCAGGCTGCTGTCGATGTCCAGGAGCTTGAGCAGGTCCACGATGGAGGTGCGCCAGTTGAGCTTCTGGGAATTGGCGTTGGCCTTGGCCTCCAGCTGGCCGACGACGTCCACCTCGCTGATCGCCCGCGGCCTGGCAGTTTCGGCACCGGCGCCAGCGACGTTGGTCGCCGGCGCGGCCGGCGCCACGGGTGCCTTGAGCATGTCGTCGACCTTGCTGGCACCCGCATCGAATCCCAGTTTGTCCAGAATCTTGCTGAAGAATCCCATCTTGCACTCTCCTTCTCGGTTCCCGCAGCTGCACGGGCGGCAACTGTTGCCGCACCTTGAGCGGAGCCCCGGTGGACCCATGGTGCCATCAATCGGGCCTGGCGGGCTGCGGCCGCGGGCTTCCGACCGACGGTGCCGCCTGGACCTCGCCCCTCGAGCCTCGGATCCTGCTTCGGGAGGCGCCTCGGGGCCTTTCGTGTCCGCTGCGTGAAGTCCGGCGAACTGTGCCGAACGCGCCTACACTCCCTTGTTCCTCCGCTGATTCGGCTCCTTCGTGCCTGAGCCGATGGGTTCGCCCGATCAGTCTGCATGCGCACCGCTCCCGGGGTCGTCCATGCAAGCTTCCACCTCTTCGACAGTCACGCAGCTCCATCCGCGGTCCGGTGACCCTCCTTCGCGGCCGCGCCTGTCCGAGTTCCTGGGAACGCATGCCGAGGAGATCCTGCTCGCCTGGGACGAATTCGCCGCCACCGTGAGCCACACGGGGGTGGCGCTGGACCCCGCCGCCCTGCGCGACCACGCGTCGGAGATCCTCAAGACGATCGCCGCGGACCTCGCGCGGCCGCAGTCCGCCGCCCAGCAGGATGCGAAGGGCAAGGGGAACGGCCCGCGCGGCCCGCTGCCGACGCCGGCGGAAACGCACGCCGACTTCCGCATGGTCGCCGGCTTCGCGGTGGATTCGATGATCACCGAGTACCGCGCCCTGCGCGCGAGCGTGCTGAAGATCTGGGCGCACCACGGCGGCGGCGCGGGGCCGGAAGACCTGGCAGACCTCACGCGCTTCAACGAGGCCATCGACCAGGCCATCGCGGAATCCGTCGGCCGCTACACGCGGCAGACCGGCACCTCCGCGGAGCTGTTCATCGGCATCCTGGGGCACGACATCCGCAATCCGCTCGGCACGATCATGATGAGCGCGGCCGGCCTCGTGCGTTCCGGCAAGCTCAGCGCCGCCGCCGCGGCGCCCATCGTGAACGCGGCCTCCCGCATCAAGGCCATCATCGAGCAGGTGGTGGACTTCACGCGCGCGCAGGCCGACGGCGTGATGCCCATCGAACGGCAGCCGGGCGATCTTGCCGCGCAGCTGGCCAAGGTCGTCGAAGAGACCCAGGTTCGGCATCCGAAACGCATCGTGCGCCTGGAAAGCCGCGGCGACTTCATCGGCACCTGGGATGAAGGCCGCATGGGGCAGCTGCTGTCGAACCTGCTGGGCAACGCCCTGCTGTACGGAAGCCCCACCACGGAGGTGACGGTGCGCATGTGGTCGCAGCCCCGGGAGGTCTTCTTCTCGGTGCACAACTTCGGCGAACCCATCCCCGTGGAGGACCGCGAGCGGATCTTCCAGCCGCTGGAGCGGGGCGTGCAGCGGGAAGCGGACGGCGAGCACCGCGAGCGCACCGGCCTGGGCCTGGGGCTGTACATCTGCCGCGAGATCGTGCTGTCGCACGGCGGCGACCTGCAGATCGACTCCTCGGCGCTCGAAGGAACGACCTTCCTGGTGCGCCTGCCGCGCGAGGCTCCCCGCCCCTAGCGCCGCCGGCCCGCCCGCCGCCGCCACAGGATGTAGCGGTCCATCAGCGGCTGGGCCGTGATGCCATGGACGATGATGGACGTGGCCACGGTCCACAGCGTGAGCGAGACGAGCGTCTCCGCGATCCGCGGCGCGATGCCGTGGCGCAGCGCGAACAGCAGGTAGAACACCGAGCCGATCCCGCGGATGCCGAACCACGCGATCATGGTCCGCTGCGGCCGGCTCAGGCCTTCTCCCGGCACGGCCGCGAGCACCGACAGCGGCCTCAGCACCAGCAGCAGCAGCGGCACGAACCACCAGCCGGCGGCCGGCAGCGGCGCGTACGACAGCATCGCGCCGAGCATCAGGACCAATGCAAGTTCGGCGACCTTCTCGAGTTGCTCGTTGAAGGCCTGCACCGTGTCCTGCATGTCCCTGGCTTGCCGGGGCGTATCTTCCTGCTCCGCCCGCGGCGCCTGCGGTCGTTCCCGCACCCGCTGCAAGGCCAGGCCGGCGGCGAACACGGCCAGGAAGCCGGACGCGAGGCAGATCTGCGCCAGGCCATAGGCCATGCCGATCAGGCCCAGCCCCAGGAACTCGTCGAGGCCGACCGCCTGGCCATGGCGGCTGCGCAGCAGGACCACCAGCCGTCCCGCGCCGGTGCCCAGCAGGGCCCCGATCGCCACGCCGCCCAGCGTGGCCCAGAGGAGCGAAATGCCCCACCAGCGCATCAGGCCCGGGCCCAGTTCCCCGAGGCCCAGCAAGCCCAGGCCCAGCATCACGAACGGGAATGCCGTGCCGTCGTTCAGGCCGCCCTCCCCCGCGAGGCTGAAGCCCATGCGGTCGGGCCTCGCGCCCGGTTCGGAGCGCACGCCGGAGGCGAGCACGGGATCGGTCGGGGCCACGATGGCGCCGAGCAGGATCGCCGCTCCCAGTGGCAGGTGCAGCAGCCACACGCCCACCGCCGTCACCATGCCCACCAGCAGGGCCATCGATCCGATCGCGAGGCGCGCGGGCAGCAGCCAGCGGCGATCCCGCAGCGGCACGCCCAGCTGCATGCCGACGGCGAACAGCGAGATGAGGAGCGCGATCTCCGCGATCGTCTCCAGCAGGCGCGCGTGCAGGAAGGGATCCGGCCGCAGCACGTTCATCACGTCCGGGCCGAGAACCCATCCCAGCGCCAGGTAGACCATCGCGCTGCTGAGGGGCAGCCGCCCGAGCAGCGTGCCCGCGAGCACCATGGTGACCATCAGCCCGCCGACGAACAGGGCCCATTCAGCGAGCGACATCGAACCGATGATACGCGGCGCCCTCCACCGGCCTCCCGCCCTGCGGCGCGGCTCAGGCGGTGGGATCGGACGCGTTGCGGATTTCCTGCAGGGTGGGGCCACCCACCCGCTGGGCCATCGCGGCGAGGCTCTTCTTGAGAATGGACCCGGTGGAGCCCGACACCGACAGGTTGCCGAGTTCGAGCGCCGCCACGGCGTAGGTGGCGGTGGCCAGCGAGCTGCGCAGGGAGTGCAGCAGCGCTTCCAGGCGTTCGCTGGCCTGCGCCTGCTGTTGCGCGGCCACGGAGAGATCGCGCTGGGCGCTGAAGGCCTCGACCGCACTGGCGATGCTGTTGTCCAGGCAGCGATTGAGGGTGCGGAATTCGTGCACGGCAAACGGCGCCTCGCGTTCGAAGGCGAGGTCCGTGATCGCCTGGCACAGGTCTCCGTAGTCGTGGACGACCTGGGACACCGAGTACCCCAGGACCAGGAGCTCCCTGCCGTGGGCCGTGGCGCTGGTCCCCATCTCGGAGGCGCCTGCCGCTTCGCCGCCCGCCGGGCCCGAAATCATCAGGCTGACGGTGGTCTCGTGCCGCTCCTCCGCTTCCAGGGTGCGCTGCAGCTGCGCCAGGAAGAGCGGGATGCCGTTGCGCAGCTGCAGTTCGGTGGCTGCGCGCAGCGGCCGCATGGCAACCTTCGCCGTGCACCTGCGAATCAGCTCCTCGCGGTGCGACGCCAGGAAATTCGACATCATGGATCGCTCCCTCACGGCGGCTACCGTGTGCCACGAGCGTGGTCCCTCCATCGGGCCGCGTCGGTGCGACACCGCACCAACCGTTGTCCGACAGCGCGCCGTCAGCGCGCGGTCAGCGAGGGCCGGCGACCGCGTCTTGCGCCGGCCGCGCCGTCACTGCGTGGGCAGCGTGTCCTTCGGCCTGGGCACCAGGATCTCCGCCTTGTAGCGGTCCTTCAGCACGTTGTAGTACGCCAGCGCCTCGTCGCGCGTCCAGGCCTGCGTGTACTGCTGAAGTTCCTGCGCTGCCTGCTGCGGCGGCG
This sequence comes from Ramlibacter sp. AN1133, assembly GCF_037890035.1. Taxonomy (NCBI): domain Bacteria; kingdom Pseudomonadati; phylum Pseudomonadota; class Betaproteobacteria; order Burkholderiales; family Comamonadaceae; genus Ramlibacter; species Ramlibacter sp. AN1133. The sequence goes on along the minus strand of NZ_JBBKTQ010000003.1, from coordinate 269,402 downwards.
GCGCTTCACGCGGCAGCACCTTGTTCACCTTCACGATCGCATAGCCTTCGGCCCCGAGGTCGACGCCCACGAGCGCCGGCAGCTTGGCCGCGTCGGCGCGCAGCGCCGCCTCCACCAGCTTGGGCGGCTGCTTGGCATCCACGCGCGACAGCGTCACGGTCTCGCCGACCTGCGCCGCGGCCGGGTCGGCCTTCCACGCGGCCAGCTTCGCCTCGCCTTCCTTGCGGGCGAGTTCCGCCGCCTTCTTCGCCACCACGCTGTCGCGCACGCTCGCCTTCACCTCCTCGAAGGGACGCGTGCGCGCCGGCGAGTACTGCGTGACGCGGCCGGCCACCAGCTGGCTGGGACCGAATTCCACGGCCTCCGTGTTGCGCTTGCGCTCGGTGGCGTCCGGCGAGAACAGGGACTGCAGGAACTTGGGGTTGGCCAGCGGCCCGGTGGCGCCCGGCTGCGGGGTGCGCGTCAGGCCCTGCACGCTCCTGACTTCCAGCTTCAGCTTGTCGGCCACCGGCTTGAGCGAGTCCGACTGCTCGTACACGGTGTTGCTGAAGGTCTCCGCGGCCTCGGCGTACTTCTTCTGCGCCTGCTGCTTGCGCAGCTCCGCTTCCAGTTCGGGCCTGACTTCCTCGAAGGTGCGCTGCTTGGGCACCTTGATGTCGGTGAGCTTGACGATGTGGTAGCCGAACTCCGTCTCCACCGGGCCCGCGATCTCGCCCTTGGCCTTCAGCGCGAACACGGCATCCTCGAACGGCTTGGTCATCGCGCCGCGGGTGAAGAAGTCCAGGTCGCCGCCGTTGGCCGCCGAGCCCGGGTCCTGCGAGTTCTTCTTCGCCACTTCGGCGAAGCTGTCCGGGTTCTTCTTCACCTGCGCGAGCAGTTCCTCCGCCTTGGCCTTGGCCTTGTCCTTCTCGGCCTGCGGCGCCCCCTTGGGCACGGTGACCAGGATGTGGCTGGCGCGGCGTTCCTCGGCACCGCCGCCCACGCGGCCCTGGTTCTGCTCGTAGTAGCTCTTGAGGTCGGCCTCGTTGAGGGTGATGCCCTTCTGCACCGAGGCGAGATCGAGCACCACGTATTCGACGTTCGCCTGCTCGGGCGACTGGAACAGCTGCGGGTTCTCCTTGTAGAAGGCCTGCAGTTCGCCTTCGGTGGGCTCCACCTTGGCCTTGAAGTCGGCGGCATTGAAGCGTGCCACCTGCGCCTCGCGCCGCTCGAAGTAGCTGCCCAGGGCCACGGCCGCCTGCGTGGGCGGCGTGAAGGCGGACTGGCCCACGCCCCCGAGCACCTGGCGCAGCGCGATGTCGTTGCGCACCTGGTTCTCGAACATCTGCGGCGACATGCCGCGCGCGGCGAGCAGCTGCTCGTAGCGCTTCAGGTCGATCTTGCCGTCCGCCCCGCGCAGCGCGCCCATCACCTCGTTGGACTGCAGCTCGCGTGCCAGGCGCTGGTCCCCCACCAGCAGGTGCTGGTGCTCCACCGCCGCGGCCAGCACGCGATCGCGCACCAGCTGCTCCAGCGTGCCGTACTTCGCGGCAGCGGAGTCGAGCAGCTTGGTGTCGATGGTGGGCATCTGCTCGCGCAGGCGGTCCACCTGGCGCTTGTGGGCTTCGTCCCAGTCCTGCTGCGTGATCTCGTGGCCGTCCACCTTGGCCACCGTCTCGCCCCTCTCGCGCATGCGGTTGTAGCCCTGGAGGCCGAACAGGACGAAGGACGGCACGATCAGGAGGAACAGCACGAGCTGCATCCACTTGGTGTGCTTGCGGACGAATTCAAACATGTTCGGTTCTCGTTCTCAGGACAAACAAAAAGGCGAACCACGGTTCGCCTTTCTTCGTTGGTGGGTGCTGACGGGATCGAACCGCCGACCTACGCCTTGTAAGGGCGCCGCTCTACCAGCTGAGCTAAGCACCCCACCGGGTCAGGACCGATCAGTTCAGCGCATCCTTGAGCGCCTTGCCGGGACGGAACTTGGGCACCTTGGCAGCCTTGATTTTAATCTGTGCGCCGGTCCGGGGATTCCGGCCGCTGCGCGCGGCCCGTTTGCCCACCGCGAACGTGCCGAATCCGACGAGGGAAACCGAGCCGCCCTTCTTCAGCGTGGTCTTCACCGCGCCGATCATCGATTCGAGGGCGCGCGTGGCGGCGGCCTTGGAGATGTCGGCGTGTTTGGCGATGTGCTCGATCAGTTCGGTCTTGTTCACAGGGATGCCCCTCCGGATCCAGGATGAGTGTAGTTGGACGCAGTTCTGGTCAAAAATTTGTCTCCCGTTCCCGCGTCGCGAAGGGCGCATGTGCGGGAAGGGGAGACAGTGCGGGCGGCCTGGCGGCCACTGGCGTCGATTAGAAACAGCGCCTCCGGCGGTGTCAATACGCCATGCGGCAATACAACACGCCGCGCAGCATTCCCGGGGAAAAGCTCGCGCCGCACGCCCGCTTTCGCGAGCGTGCGCTTGCATGCCTGCAACGGATTGCGACTACAGGGCCGCGGCGATCGCCTTGCCCACGTCGGTGGTGCTCGCCTTGCCGCCGATGTCCGCCGTCTTCGGGGCACCGGACTTCGGATCGAGCACCTTCTCGATCGTCTGCAGGATCGCGTCGTGGGCCTCCTTGTGGCCCAGGAAGTCCAGCATCATCGCGCCGGCCCAGATCTGGCCGATGGGGTTGGCGATGTTCCTGCCGTAGATGTCCGGCGCGGAGCCGTGCACCGGCTCGAACAGCGAGGGATGGGTGCGGTCCGGGTTCATGTTGGCGCTGGGCGCGATGCCGATCGTGCCGGTGCAGGCCGGCCCGAGGTCGGACAGGATGTCGCCGAACAGGTTGGTGGCGACCACCACGTCGAAGAAGTCCGGGCGCTGCACGAAGTGCGCCGTCAGGATGTCGATGTGGAACTTGTCGGTCTTGATGTCCGGGTAGTTCTTCGCCATCAAGGCGAAGCGCTCGTCCCAGTAGGGCATGGTGATCGCGATGCCGTTGGACTTGGTGGCGCAGGTCAGGTGCTTCTTCTCGCGCTTGCTGGCCAGCTCGAAGGCGAACTTCAGCACGCGATCCACGCCGTGGCGGGACATGATCGTCTCCTGCATGACGATCTCGCGCTCGGTGCCGTTGTACATGCGGCCGCCGACGGCGGAGTATTCGCCCTCGGTGTTCTCGCGCACGATGTACATGTCGATCTCGCCGGGCTCGCGCCGGCTGCCGTCCTTGCGCACGACGGGCGCGATGATGCCGGGCATCAGGCGCGCCGGGCGCAGGTTGATGTACTGGTCGAAGTCGCGGCGGAACAGCAGCAGCGACTGCCACAGCGAGGTGTGGTCGGCGATCTTCTCGGGCCAGCCCACCGCGCCGAAGAAGATGGCGTCGTGGCCGCCGACCAGGTCCTTCCAGTTGTCCGGCATGTACTGGCCGTGCTTCTCGCAGTAGTCCCACGAGGACCAGTCGAAGTGGTCGAACTGCAGCTCGATGCCGAACTTGCGGGCGGCGGCGTCCACCACGCGCACGCCCTCGGGCATGACTTCCTTGCCGATGCCGTCGCCGGCGAGGACTGCGATGCGTTTCTTGCTCACGGTTTGCTCCTGAAGAAGGTGAGGATCTCGTCCAGCAGAAGGGCCGGGGCCTCCTCCGCGATGTAGTGGCCGCAGGGCAGGCTGCGGCCGGTGAATTGCGTGGCGTAGGGCCGCCACAGGGCCGGCACGTCGAAGCAGCGGCCCACGGCGCCATGCTCGCCCCACAGCACGTGCAGCGGCTGCGCCAGCAGGCGGCCCGCCTGCAGGTCCTGCTGGTCGTGCGCGAGGTCGATGCCGGCGCCGGCGCGGTAGTCGGCGCAGATCGCCTCGGGCGTGCCGGCGATCGCGGCGCAGCGCTCGTATTCGGCCAGCGCTTGCGGCGCGAAGGCCGCCAGGCCCGCGTGCCGCGCGCCCATCACGCTGCGCACGTAGCGCACCGGGTCGGAGGCGATCAGCGCCTCCGGCAGCGGCGGCGGCTGGATCAGGAAGAACCAGTGCCAGTAGGCGCGCGCGAACGCCTCGCCGGTGTGGCGGTACATCGCCAGCGTGGGGGCGATGTCCAGCAGCATCAGGCGCTCGACGCTGTCGGCGTGGTCCAGCGCGAGGCGGTGCGCCACGCGCGCGCCGCGGTCGTGCGCGAGCACCTGGAAGCGCGCGTGCCCGAGCTGGCGCATCACCTCGAGCGCATCGAACGCCATCTCGCGCTTGGCATACGCGGCAGAGTCGGTGCCGGCGGCCGGCCGGCCGGAGTCGCCGTAGCCGCGCAGGTCCATCAGGACCAGCTCGAAGCGCTGCGCCAGCCGCGGCGCCACGCGGTGCCACATGGCGTGGCTCTGCGGATGCCCGTGCAACAGCAGCAGGGGTTCGCCCCGGCCGCCGCGGCGCACGTTCAGCGTGACGCCGCCGCGCGCGACCTGCAGGGTTTCGAAGCCATCGAGCATGGGCGGAATTCTGGACCCGGGCCCCGCACCCGGCAAGCAATAATGCGGCAAGGGATTCTTTCCGATTCGGCAAGTATGCAGCCCCATCTCGAACGCGCCGACCTCGAACTCCTGCTGGCCATCCGCGGGCACGGCAGCCTCTCCGGCGCCGCCTCGGCCGCGGACGTGGTGCCCTCGGTGATCACGAAGCGGCTGGCCGCGCTGGAAGCGCGGCTGGGCCTCAAGCTGTTCCAGCGGACCACGCGCCGCGTCGTGCCCACCGCCGAGGGCGAAGCCCTGTGCGAGCGCGCCACGGGCCTGCTGGCGCTGTTCCAGGCCATGGAGGCCGAGCTGCAGGAGCGGCACAAGGAGCCGGTCGGCCGCATCCGGCTGGCCGCCACCTTCGGCTTCGGCCGGCAGTGGCTGGGGCCGGCGATCGCCGAATTCCAGCAGCGCCACCCGCAGCTGGACGTGCAGCTGCAGCTCACCGAGCAGCTCCCGGACCTCGCCGTGGAGGGCTTCGACGGCGCCGTGTGGCTGTGGGCGGTGCGCGGGCCGCGGGCCAGCGAATGGACCGGCCGGCGCCTGGCCCGCAACCAGCGCGTGCTGGTCGCCGCTCCCGCGTACCTGCACCGGCGCGGCACGCCGGCGACGGTGGAGGAGCTCGCGGGGCACGACTGCCTCGTGGTGCGCGAGAACGAGCAGTTCGACATCTGGCGCCTGCAGCGCGAACGGGATCGCACGGAAGTGCGCGTGCGCGTGGGCGGGCCGCTCTCCTCCAACTCGGGCGAACTGGTGCGCGACTGGTGCCTGGCCGGCCAGGGCATCATGCTGCGCAGCCTGTGGGACATCGCCGGCGCGCTGGCCTCCGGCGAGCTGGTGCGGGTGCTGCCCGGCTACGCGATGACCGATGCGGACATCCACTGGCTGGCACCGCACAGCGCGAGCACCCCCAAGCGGATCCGGCTGCTGGTGGACTTCCTCGCCGAGCGCTTCCGCGGCGAGCCCTGGAAGCTCACGACGGCGCCGGCCGCACGACCAGGCTCACGCCCACGGCGGTGAGCGCCATGCCGGCGACGATCAGCACGGTGATCGGCTCGCCGAACAGCAGCCACGCCATCAGCGCGGTCGCGGGCGGCACGAGGTACATGAGGCTGGTGACCGTCGTGGCCGCGCCGCGCTGGATCAACAGGTACAGCAGCGAACTGCCGCCGAGCGTCAGGCCCAGCACCGACCACGCGAGCGCGCCCACCAGTTCGCGGTTCACCGCACCATCGGCCAGCACCCATCGCATGCCCTCGCCTTCCAGCAGGGCGAGCGGCAGGCTCACCGCCAGCGCCGCGGCGAGCTGCACGAGGTTCGCCGTGCGCACGTCGCACGGCGCGACAAAGCGCTTCTGGTACAGCGTGCCGGCCGTGATGGAGAACAGCGCGATGACGGCATAGGTGAAGTTGACGGGGCTGACTTCGCCATGACCGAGCTTCTGCCACACCACCAGGACCAGCCCCAGCAGCCCGAGCGCCAGGCCGGCCCACTGGCGCGGGCGCACCTCGCCGCCGCGGCCGGAGATCCAGACGGCGGTCAGCACCGGCTGCAGGCCAACCAGCAACGCCGACAGGCCCGCGCCCATGCCGGCCTTCACGGCAGCCCAGACGCCCCCCAGGTAGCCCGCGTGCATCAGCACGCCCGCGATGGCGAGGTGCGCGAACTGCGCCTTGCCGCGCGGCCACGCGGCGCGGGTGGCGAGCGCCCAGGCGAGGAAGGCCGCGACCGACAGCGCGTAGCGCAGTGACAGGAATTTCAGCGGCGGGGCATGCGGCATGCCGTAGCGCGCCACGATGAAGCCGGTGCTCCAGATCACGACGAAGATCGCCGGCATGGCCCGCAGCAAGGCGTCCGCGCGGGACGCGCCGGCGCGGTCCATCTACTTCTTCACCCGGCTGCGGATCTCCGGCAGCGCCTTCTGCAGGTAATACACCATCGACCACACGGTGAGGATTGCGGAGGTCCAGATCAGCCACGTGCCCCAGAGCAGCGTGTCGATCAGCCCGAACAGCTCGCCTTCGTAGAGCAGGAACGGGATGGCGACCATCTGCACCGTGGTCTTGATCTTGCCGATCATGTGCACGGCGACGGAGCGGGACGCGCCGATCTGCGCCATCCACTCGCGCAGCGCCGAGATGGCGATCTCGCGGCCGATGATGATCAGCGCCACGAAGACGTCGGCGCGCTGCTGGTCCACCAGCACCAGCAGCGAGGCGCAGACGAGGAACTTGTCGGCCACCGGGTCGAGGAAGGCGCCGAAGGAGGACTGCTGATCGAGCTTGCGGGCGAGGTAGCCGTCCAGCCAGTCGGTGGCCGCGAACACGACGAACATCACGGTGGCGACCAGGTTCTGCGTGCGGTGCTCGAGACCGACGTAGAACACGCCCACCAGCAGGGGGATCGCGATGATGCGCGTCCAGGTCAGGATGGTGGGGACCGTGAGGAACATAGGGCGCGATTCTGGCATGGCCGGGACTTCCGTCGCGGCTGCGTGCGGCTTCAATGCAGCGCCCGGTAGATCTGCTCCGCCAGCTCGCGCGAGATGCCCTCGACGGTGGCGATGTCCTCCACGCTCGCCGCGGCCACGCCCCGCACCCCGCCGAAGCGTTGCAGCAGGCGCGCCCGCTTCTTCGCGCCGATGCCCGGGATCTCCTCCAGCTGGCTGCCGCCCACGCGCACGCGCGCGCGGCGCGCCCGCATGCCGGTGATGGCGAAACGGTGGGCCTCGTCGCGGATCTGCGCCACCAGCATGAGCGCGGCCGACTCGCGCCCCAGGTACACCTTCTCGCGGCCGTCGGCGAACACGAGTTCCTCCAGGCCCACCTTGCGGCCCTCGCCCTTCTCCACGCCGACGATCACCGACAGGTCCAGGCCCAGTTCGGCAAACACTTCGCGCGCCATGCTCACCTGGCCCCGGCCGCCGTCGACCAGCACGAGGTCCGGCAGCCGCTGCGCGCTGCCGCCGCCGCCGGGCTTGGCGCGCCGCGGCGAGGCTTCGGCCGGCGCGTCGGCCGCTGGCGCTTGCGCCGTCACTTCCTGCACGGGCGCTTCGCCCCCGCCCTCGGGCGGCGTCGTGCCGGGCGCTTCGTCCTCGCCCTCCGGCGGCGTCGCATCGGGCGTATCCCGCCCGGCCTGCGCCAGCCGCGCGTAGCGGCGCGTCAGCACCTGCCGCATGGCCGCATAGTCGTCGCCGGGCGTGATGTCGTCGATGTTGTAGCGGCGGTACTCGCGGTTCTGCATCTGGTGGTGGTGGAACACGACGCACGAGGCCTGGGTCGCCTCCCCCGCCGTGTGCGAGATGTCGAAGCACTCGATGCGGAAGGTGTCCAGGTTGTCCGGCGCGAGGTCCAGCGCCTCCACCAGCGCGCGGGTGCGCGCCTGCTGCGAGCCTTCCTCGGCCAGCAGGCGGGCCAGCTGGAGCTGGGCGTTCTTCTGCGCCATCTCCAGCCACAGGCGCCGCTGGCCGCGCGGGTTGTGCACGGCGGCGATGCGCACGCCGGCCTGCTGCGACAGCGCCTCGACCAGCTCCGCCTCCACCGGGTGGCTGGTGATGAGGGCCGAGGGCGCGGGCACGCCGATGTAGTGCTGCGCGATGAAGGCCTCCAGCACCTGCACTTCCACCGGCTGCGCGTGCACCGCATCGGCCGCATCGTCGAACTCCTGCACCGCCGCGGCGTCCTCGATGTGGCTCGGGAAGTAGGCGCGGTCGCCGAGGTGGCGGCCGCCGCGCACCATGGCCAGGTTGACGCAGGCCTTGCCCCCGTGCACCTGCACGGCGAGGATGTCCACGTCCTTGTCCGAGGCCGTTTCCACCGACTGCTGGTGCAGCACCCGGGACAGCGCCCCCATCTGGTTGCGCAGTTCGGCGGCCTGCTCGAATTCCAGCTTCTCGGCGTGGGCCATCATGCGCTGCTCGAGGGCCTGCAGCACCGACTGCGTGTCGCCGCGCAGGAAGGCTTCGGCGTTCAGCACGTCGTGGTGGTACGCCTCGGGCGTGACCAGGTCCACGCAGGGCCCGGAGCAGCGCTTGATCTGGTACAGCAGGCAGGGCCGCGTGCGGTTGGCGAACACCGTGTCCTCGCAGGTGCGCAGGCGGAACACCTTCTGCAGCAGCTGGATCGATTCCTTGACGGCCCAGGCGCTGGGGTAGGGTCCGAAGTAGCGGTGCTTGCGGTCGACGGCGCCGCGGTAGTACGCCACGCGCGGGAACACCACCGCCGACGGCGCGCTGCCCTGCCTCGCCGCGAAGCCCACCTTGTCCGGCGAGCCCGTAATCTTCAGGTAGGGATAGCTCTTGTCGTCGCGGAACAGGATGTTGTAGCGCGGCGCCAGCGTCTTGATCAGGTTGTTCTCGAGCAGCAGCGCCTCGGCCTCGGAGCGCACCACCGTCGTTTCCAGCCGCGCGATCTTGCCGACCATGTGGCCGATGCGCGTGCCGCCGTGGTTCTTCTGGAAATAGGTCGAGACGCGCTTCTTGAGGTTGCGCGCCTTGCCCACGTAGAGCACGCCGCCGTCCGCGTCGTAATAGCGGTACACGCCGGGCAACGCCGGCAGGGCGGCCACCTGCGCCAGCAGTTCCCCGGAATGCCCTTCAACCATGCCGCCTATTATCGAGGCCGTGCGCTGGGACATCTTCTGCAAGGTCATCGACAACCACGGCGACGCGGGCGTGTGCTGGCGCCTCGCCGCCGAACTGGGCGCGCGCGGGCACGACGTGCGCCTCTGGATGGACGACACGGCCGTGCTGCAGTGGATGGCGCCGCAGGGCGCGCCGCGGGTCGAGGTCGTGCCGTGGTCGCACGCCGTGCCCGACCTCGCGCCGGGCCAGGTGGTGATCGAGGCATTCGGCTGCGATCCGCCGCTGTCCTTCCTCGCGCGCATGGCCGCCCTGGCCACGCCACCGGCCTGGCTGAACCTGGAATACCTCTCGGCCGAAAGCTACGTGGAGCGCAGCCACGGCCTGCCCTCGCCGGTGATGCACGGGCCCGCCGCAGGCCTGGTGAAGCACTTCTTCTATCCGGGCTTCACTGCGCGCACGGGCGGGCTGCTGCGCGAACGGGATTTCGCGGCGCGACGGGCCGCGTTCGACCGCAACGCGTGGCTGCGGCAGTGTGGCATCACCCCTTCGGGGGCCCGGGTGCTGAGCCTGTTCTGCTACGAGCCCGCGGCGCTGCCGCAGCTGCTGGAGCAGCTCGCGCGCGCCGACCAGCCGACCGAGCTGCTGGTGACCGCCGGCCGTGCCGCGGCGGCGGTGCACCGCCATGCCGCGCAGGGGCACGGCGCCCTGCGCCTGCACTTCCTGCCCCTGCTGAGCCAGCGCGAGTACGACCACCTGCTGTGGTCCTGCGACCTCAACTTCGTGCGCGGCGAGGATTCCTTCGTGCGCGGCCTGCTCGCCGGGGCTCCCGCGATCTGGCAGATCTACCCGCAGGACGACGACGCCCACCACGCGAAACTGGAAGCATTCCTGGGCTGGCTGCAACCGCCGGGCGACCTGCGTGACTTTTTCCGGGCGTGGAACGGGCTGACGCGCCAGCCGCTGCCCGCGCTGGACATCCCGCGCTGGGCCCCGGTGGCGGCATCGGCCTTTGACCGGGCGCAAGCATTGCCCGAGCTCGTGGAGGAGCTCGTGCGCTCGGTCGCGCAGCGCAGTACAATATAGGGCTTTGCGCCGGGCCTTGGAGGCCGCACGCGCACCCTCTTGCCGCCACCCGCAGGTTCTTGCGCGCAGTCCACGGACGTGTGGTGGCCCTCACCCGTAGAGACAGTGTTATGAAAATCGCTCAAGAAATCCGCGCCGGCAACGTGATCATGTACACCAACCAGCCGTGGGTCGTGCTGAAGACCGAGTATTCGCGCGGCGGCCGCAACTCGGCCACCGTCCGCATGAAGCTCAAGTCCCTGCTGAACAACCAGGGCACCGAGACCGTCTTCAAGGCCGACGACAAGATGGACCAGATCGTGCTGGACAAGAAGGACTGCACCTACTCCTACTTCGCCGACCCGATGTACGTCTGGATGGACGCCGAGTACAACCAGTACGAGGTCGAGAAGGAGAACATGGGCGACGCCCTGAACTACCTCGAGGAAGGCATGCCCGCCGAAGTGGTGTTCTACGAAGGCAAGGCGATCTCCGTCGAGATCCCGACCAGCGTCGAGCGCGAGATCACCTGGACCGAGCCGGCCGTCAAGGGCGACACCTCGGGCAAGGTGCTCAAGCCCGCCAAGCTCGCCACCGGCTACGAAATCGGCGTGCCGATCTTCGTGGCGCAGGGCGACAAGGTCGAAATCGACACCCGCACCGGCGAATATCGCCGTCGCGTCTGAGGCTGCCCCCTCCGCGCCACCAAGGCTCCGCAAGGAGCCTTTTTTGATGGCCCCCGTGGATTTCGACCTCTCCCGCATCGTTGCCCCGTTCCGCATGCAGCCCGGGCTGCAGCGGCTCGCGCCCGGCGCACGCCAGCTCACGCCGCTCGCCGCCGGTTCGCCCCTGTGGCAGGAGAAGAAGCAGGTGCTGGACGCGGGCGCCAGTCGCCTGTCCGTGCCGGGCTTCGATCCCCAGCCCGCCTTGCGCGCCATCGCGTCGCAGGCGGCCCGTGAAGGCCTGGCCGCGCACGAGCCGGTGGAGCTCGCGTTCGAGGAAGATTTCGCCGTGCTCGAAGGCGCGGGCGGCACCCTGCCCTGGCTGTGCGTGTGCGTGCCCTCGCACTGGGCCCCGGAAGACAAGCTGGGCCTGCCGTTCGCCAGCGTGCACGCGCCGGTGGCCGACAACCAGATGCTGCTCGCCGCCGGCAGGCAACTGGTGCAGCTGGTCACGTCCGGCGAGCGCTTCGAACGCTTCGTGTGGACCGTCACGCCCAGCGGTCGCTTCGACCAGCATCCCCGCCGGCATCCCCGCGCGCCCTGGCCGGACAGCAGCGACCCCGCGGACTTTGCACGGCAATGCTTCCTGCGCGTGGAGCGCCAGACCTTCTTTCCGGTCGACGAAGTGCCGGGGCAGGCGGTCTTCACCATCCGCGTGATGCTGCAAGCGCTTCCCCAGGCGGCCCGCGCGCCCGAAGCCGCCCGGCGCCTGCACGACGCCCTGGCCACCATGAGCGAGGCCGTGCTCGCCTACAAGAACCTCGCGCCGGCGCGCGAGCGCCTGCTCGCCTGGCTGGCGCAGGAAAGCCGCTGATGGAGCTCCTCGCGCGCATCGCGCAGGTGATCGTGCCGGTGTTCCTGGTGGTGGGCCTCGGCTACGCCTACGCCCGGCGCCAGCAGCCGGACATGACCTCGTTCAACCGCATCGTGCTGGACCTGCTCAGCCCCCTGCTGGTGTACACGGCGCTGGCCGGCAAGGAATTCCAGCTGCGCGAACACCTGCCGCTGCTGGCCGGAGGCGCCCTGCTGATCCTGGCGAGCGGCGGGGTGGCGTGGCTCGTCTCGCGCGCGGCGCACACGCAGGCGCGCACGCTGGTGCCGGTGGTGATGTTCTCCAACTGCGGCAACATGGGCCTGCCGCTGGCCCTGCTCGCGTTCGGCCCGCAGGGCTTCGGGGCGGCGGTGGCGCTGTTCTCGATCAGCAACCTGCTGCACTTCTCGCTCGGCTCGCGCATCACCAGCAGCGCGGCGACCACGCGCGAACTGCTCCTCAGCCCGCTGATGCTCTCCAGCGCCCTCGGCTTCGCCAGCGCGTTGAGCGGCGTGCGGCCGCCGGACATGCTGTTCACGGGCATGAAGCTGCTGGGGGACGCGATGGTGCCGCTGATGCTGTTCGCCCTCGGCGTGCGCCTGACGCAGCTGCGCCGGCGCGACGTGCCGCGCGGCCTGCTCGGCGCCTTCGCGCGGCCGGTGGTGGGGCTGGCCGTGGCGGTGCCGCTCGCGTGGGCGCTGGGCCTGGAGGGCATGGCGCGGGCCCAGCTGATCCTGTTCGGCGCGCTGCCGCCGGCGGTGATGCAGTTCCTGCTGGCCGAGCGCTATCAGCAGGAGCCGGAGCGGGTGGCGGCCATGATCCTGCTGGGAAATGCGCTCGCCGTCGTGTTCGTGCCGTTCGGGCTGGCGCTGGCGCTCTGACCCGCCCGGGCCTGGAGCGCGAACGCCGCCACCAGCACCGCCAGCAGCGCGAGCCCCGCCAGCAGGACGCGCGGGCCGACACCCCGCCGGGCACGACGCCTGGGCGCCGCCAGCGGCTCGCTGCCGGGCGAGGGCACGGCATGGGGCAGGCCCTCGACCAGTTCGCGCGCGGACTCCGGCTGGCGCAGGTCCAGCCGCAGCCGCTGCAGGCCGTTGCCGGAGGGCGGCCGCACGCCCAGTTCCACCACGCTGCCCTGCAGGCCCGCATGGATGATGTCCTGCAGCGGGATCTTGACGCGGTCGTCCTTCCAGGCCAGCCCCTCGCGGAAGCGGCCGGCGATGCGCAGCACCCGGGTCTGCACCCGCACTTCCACCTCGCCCTTGAGGGCCGGCACCGGGTAGCCGCGGCCGTGCGCCTCCAGCAGTTCGGCGGTGTGCACGGCCTGGATCACCGAGTAGCTGCTGCGGACCGCGCCGCCGAATGAAGGCTCCGTCGGGTCGGGTGGCGCGGGTGGGGCTGGGACCGGCGGAGTCGCCGGGAGTGTTCCGTGGAGGAGTTCGGCAACGGTGAGGCGGCTGCCGTCCGGCGCCTGGAGCAGGTCGCGGCTGCCCAGCGTCTTGCGCACCCGCATGCCGACGATGGTGCGGCGGTCGTACGGGCCCAGCCTGCGGCCATCGAGCACCACGTGGTAAAGAATCTCTGCCAACCGGCCGTCCTTGTCCGTCCTCGCTCAAAGGATAGCGCCAGCGCGGCCGTGGACCGCCCGGCACGGCCACGATTGCCGCCACAATCGGCGCTTATGTCTTCGACCCGCAACATTCACGACCGGCGCCTGGCCGATGCCTGGGCGACCCTCAAGTCCAGTTCGGACGCTGGCCTGCCGCTGGACCCCGACGCCAACCGGCTGGCCTTCGCCGACCCCGAATTCCTGCTGCGACGCGAAACGCGCGGCATCCGGTTCCAGCTGGAGCTGCTCAAGCCCGACCTGGAGCAGCAGGCCCACGGCATCGAGAACACCATCGTCGTGTTCGGCAGCGCGCGCTTCCGCGACCCCGAGGCGGCCGCCGAACTGGTGACGGCGGCCGAGGCGGGCGGCGACGAGGCAGTGGCGCGCCGGGCCCGGGCGCTGGCGCGCAACGCGCACTACTACGAGAACGCGCGCGCCTTCGGCCGCGTGGTGGCGGAGTACAGCGAGTCCAAGGAGCCGCGCGACAAGCTGTTCGTGTGCACCGGCGGCGGCCCCGGCATCATGGAGGCGGCCAACCGCGGCTGCTTCGACGCCGGCGGCACCAGCGTGGGCCTGTCGATCGCGCTGCCGATGGAGGAAGCGGCCAACCGGTACGTCACGCCGGCGCTGTCCTTCAAGTTCCACTACTTCGCGCTGCGCAAGATGCACTTCATGATGCGCGCGAAGGCCCTGGTCGCCTTCCCCGGCGGCTTCGGCACGCTCGACGAACTGTTCGAGGTGATCACGCTGGTGCAGACGCGCAAGGCGCGCCAGGTGCCCATCGTGCTGTTCGGGTCGGACTACTGGAAGCGGCTGATCAACTTCGAGATGCTGGTCGACGAAGGCGTGATCTCGGCGGCGGACCTGGACCTGTTCCAGTTCGCCGACGAACCGGAAGTGGCCTGGAACATCATCAAGACGTTCTATCGTCTTTGAGCCCCCAGGCCACGCGGGTGCCGGCCCCCACGGTGGCGGCGACCGTCCAGAAGACGGCGGCCACGCCCACCAGGCTGCCGGCGGCGCCGAACAGCAGCGGCATCGCCACGCTGGAGGCGTTGATCACCATGAAGCGCATGCCCACGGCCTCGCCGTGCCGGTGGCCGGGCGTCACCTGGTGCAGCAGGCTCATGACCATGGGCTGCACCATGCCCAGCGCCAGCCCCAGCAGCGCGGAGCAGATGCTCATCGCGACGGCCGCGTGCATGAAGGGATACACGGCGTAGATCAGCGCCGTGGCGACCATCGAGGTGACGATCAGGGCCCACTCGTGCACCCTGGCCGCCAGCACCGGGAGCATCACGCGCACGGCCGCGGCGGCCACCGCGAAGCCGCCCAGGATCGTGCCGATCACCGAGGCGGACAGGCCGCGCTCGTGCCCGAGCACCGGCACCACGAAGGTATGCACGTCCCAGGCCGAGGACAGGAACCAGTTCACCAGCATCAGGCGGCGGAACATGGGATCGCGCCACAGGTCCCAGGCGCGGCCGCCGCGCGCCGCATGCGCGCCCTCGGGCGGCGGCAGCTCGGTGGCCAGGCGCACGAAGGCCCAGCACACCACCGGCAGCAGGGCCATCAGCAGGAAGGCGGCCCGGAAGCCGGCGTGGTCGATCAGCAGGCCGGCCGCGAACGGCCCCATGAAGTTCGAGAAGGCCGGCCCGATGGCCAGCCACGAGAAGGCCTGCTTGCGCCGCGCAGGGGTGTCGGCGGCGCGCCCCACGTGCCGCTGCAGCGCGATCACGGCGCTGCCCGTCGCGCCGCCCGTCAGCAGCGCGCTTGCGCACAGCACCGGGTACACGGGAAACGCGAAGGCGAGCCCGCCGCCCAGCGTCGCGGCCAGGCAGCTGAAGGCTACGGGGCGCTTGAGGCCATGCCGGTCCGCATAGCGGCCCGCCGGCAGCGCCAGGAACACCTGCGTGAGCGCGTAGAGAGCCAGCAGGAAACCCACCGCGGCCTCGCTGTAGCCGGCGCGCAACGCCAGGAGCGGCGAGGCCATGCGCATGCCCGCCATGGTGGCGTGCAGGAACACCTGGCCGGTGACCAGCCGGGCCAGTTCGCGCCCGGCGATGCCTTCGCCCGCCGCGGTCACGGGCCCCTTCGCCCGGCCGCGGCGACTGCGCGCCCTGTCACGGGTTCAGCACTTCGGGATTGAGCGGCGTGAGCGGCTTGCCATGCACGAGGAAGCCGATCAGGTTGTCGGCGGCGAGATCGGCCATGGCGCGGCGCGTGGGCACCGTGGCACTGGCGATGTGCGGCGTGAGGACCACGTTGGGCACCGTGAGCAAGTCCGGGTGCACCTTGGGCTCGCCCTCGTACACATCCAGCCCCGCGGCGGCGATGCGCTTCTCGCGCAGGGCGACGGCCAGTGCCGCATCGTCGACGATGCCGCCGCGCGCGATGTTGACCAGGGTGGCCGTGGGCTTCATGCGCGCGATTTCCGCCGCGCCGATGGCGTGGTGCGATTCGGCCGAATACGGCAGCACCAGCACCAGGTGGTCGGCGTTCGCGAGCAGTTCTTCCTTGCTCACGTAGCGGGCCTTGCACTCGGCCTCCAGATCGGGCGCCAGACGCGAGCGGTTGTGGTAGATCACGTTCATGCCGAAGCCGTGCGCGCCGCGCCGGGCGATGCCCTGGCCGATGCGCCCCATGCCCAGGATGCCCAGCGTGCTGCCGTGCACCTCGGAGCCGGCGAACATGTCGAAGCTCCATTTCGTCCACTTGCCGGCGCGCAGGTAATGCTCGCTCTCGGCGATGCGGCGCGCGGTGGCCATCAGCAGCGCGAAGCCGAAGTCGGCGGTGGTCTCGGTCAGCACGTCGGGCGTGTTGGTGGCCAGCACCTTGCGCGCGCTCATCGCGGCCACGTCGAAGTTGTTGAAGCCCACGGCCATGTTGGCGCAGATCTTCAGCTGCGGGCAGGCGGCCAGCACGTCGGCGTCGATGCGCTCGCTGCCGGTGGTGAAGGCGCCCACCTTGTCCTGCAGGCGCTGCGCGAGCTCCTGCTTGCTCATGACGGTGTCGGCCTGGTTGGACTCGACGTCGAAGTGCTGTTCCAGCTTGCGCAGCGTTTCCGGGAAGACGGCCCGGGCGACGAGGATGCGGGGTTGGGTGCTCATGGCTTGTGGGGCAGGGTCTGGACGGAGGCGGAGGATTGCACCGAGGGTGCGGCAGGCTTGCTTCCGGCGTGGCCCTCGGGCTCCCAGCCGACCACGGCCATCATCAGTGCGAACCCGAGCACGTAGCCGATGGGTACGTGCCAGCCGCCGCGCAGCCAGGCGCCGACGGAGCGGCCCTCGGGGTACATGTTGCACAGCGCCACGCCGGCGGAGGAACCGAACCAGATCATGGAGCCGCCGAAGCCCACCGCGTACGCGAGGAAGCCCCAGTCGTAGCCGCCCTGGCGCAGCGCCAGGGCCGTGAGGGGAATGTTGTCGAACACGGCGCTCACGAAACCCAGGCCCAGGGCCGTGGGCCATGACGCGGCGGGCAGCGCCTTCACCGGCATCATCGCGGCGCACATCACGAGCGAAAGCAGGAAGATGCTGCCGCGCAGCGCGCCGGGCAGCAGGCTCCACGTCGGCTGCCGCCACGGGATGGTGAGCACGAGGGCCACCCACACGGCGACGCCGATCATCGGCCACTCGTTGAGCATCCGGGGATAGCGCAGGTTCAGGAAGATGTTGGTGGAGATCGCCGCCAGCAGCATGACGGCCACGACACCGAGCCTCCCGTAGTCGATGCGCACGGCCCTCGGGTTGTCCTTCATGATCGGCTGGAAGGCCTGCTGCTGGCGCGCCGCGATGATGCCGAAGAACACGATGGCCACGGCCGCGCCGACATACGCCTCCAGGACCTGGCCGGGCCGGACGCCGGCGATCCACATCATGGTGGTGGTCGTGTCGCCGACCACGCTGCCCGCGCCGCCGGCATTGCTCGCCGCCACGATGGCGGCCAGGTAGCCCACGTGCACCCTGCCCTTGTACAGGACATGCGCCATCGCGCCGCCGATCATCGCCGCCGCGATGTTGTCCAGGAAACTGGAGATCACCGCGATCATCAGCAGCAGGACGAAGCCGCCCTTCCAGTCGTCGGGGAGGTAGTTGGGCAGCATTTCGGGGGCGTGGCTGCGCTCGAAATGGTCCGCCAGCAGCGCGAACCCGAGCAGCAGTCCCAGCAGGTTGCCCAGCGTCACCCACTCGTGGTGCAGCATCTGCACGAAGCCCGGCACGCCGGGCGTTCCGGCGAAGTCCCCGAACAGGATCTTGTAGGCCGCGATGATCACCATCCCCCAGAACGCGACGCGCAACGTGTGGTGGTGGAACACCGCGACGCCCAGCAGCACCAGGGCGAAGAGAAGGAAGTCCAGGGGGATGCCGACCACGGTCACGGATGCGTCTCCAGTCTTCTTGTTGGTGTGGAAGCGGCGATTATGGCCGTAGCCCGGCCGTTGCCGCCCCGGGACTCCACCATGCTGTCGGCGTGTGCCTACGGGCGCTGGCCTGCGATTCCTACCCTTGCAGCAAGCTGAACCTGCCGATCATGTGACGAACTTGCAACTCGAGGAGAGAGCCGCCATGCCGTTTCGCATCGCCAGCCTCGCCGCCGCGCTCGCCTGGGGCGTGGCGGCGCATGCTGCCCCGCCCCTGGCCGACCCCGTCATGAGCAAGGAGGAGGTCAAGGCGAACAAGGTGCGCATCGAGGAGCAGTACGACCAGTCGCAGGCACGCTGCAGGCGCCTGCAGGGCCCGGCGCGCGAGCTGTGCAACGAGCACGCGCGGGGCGAGCGCGACGTCCAGGTCGCCGAGTTGCAGATGCGCATGCAGCCCACCCCCGACAACGACGAGAAGGTGCGCCTGGCCAAGGCCGAAGCGTCCTATTCGCAGTCGCTGGTGAAGTGCAAGGAGTTCGACGGCCAGGCCAGGCGCATCTGCCGCCAGGATGCGAAGAGCACTTTCGAGATGGCGAAGTCCGAGGCGAAGCTGCAGAAGGACGTCGTGGCGCAGACGCTGCGCTCCGAGAACACCGTGCGCGAACGCACCGCCGCGGCCGACCGCGCGGCCGAGGTGCAATACAACCAGGTGCGCGAGCGCTGCGAGACGCTGCCGGCGGAAGGGCGCCAGAACTGCCTGGAAGACGCCAAGAGGCGCTTCGGCAAGATCTGAGACGCCTCGCGCGGAGACGCCGCGCGCGCCTGGCGCCTACTGCAGCGCGGCCAGCACTTCCTGCAGACGCTGCGGCAGCAGCGCGGGCCGGCGCGTGGCGCGGTCCACGTACACGTGCACGAAGTGCCCCTTGGCGATCGTCAGCGGTTCGCCCTCGAGGAACAGGCCCACCTCGTAGCGCACGCTGGAGTTGCCGATGCGCGCGACGCGCAGGCCCCCTTCGACCACCTGCGGGAACGCCACCGGCGCGAAGTAGTTGCACTGGGTCTCGATCACCAGGCCGATGGTCTCGCCGGAATGGATGTCCAGAGCACCCTGCTCGATCAGGTGCGCGTTGACGACCGTGTCGAACCAGCTGTAGTAGACGACGTTGTTCACGTGCCCGTAGGCATCGTTGTCCATCCAGCGGGTGCCGATCGTGCGGAAGGCCCTGTAGGCGGCGCGGCCCTCCGGATGGGGCTTGGCAAAAGGTTCTTTCATCGCGCGCGATTCTGCCAGCGGCGGGCATAGGCCAAGGCGACCGCGAAGGTGTTGACCTGCACCTGCACCGTGTCTTCGATGCGGTGGCCGTAGCCGCCGGCCATGGCGAAGGCGAGCGGCAGGCCGCGCTGCCAGGCCCAGTCGAACACGCGGCGGTCGCGCGCCTCGAGCCCGTCCCACGTGAGCTTCAGGCGGCCCAGGCGATCGCCCTCGTGCGGATCGGCACCCGCGAGGTAGATCACGAGGCCGGGATCGAAGCGGTGCGCGAGCTCGTCCAGCGCGCGCTCCAGCACCTGCAGGTAGGCCTCGTCGCCGGTGCCGTCCGCAAGGGCCACGTCGAGGTCGCCGGCCTCCTTGCGGAAGGGGAAGTTCTTCTGCCCGTGCAGCGACAGGGTGAAGACCGTGGGATCGCCGCGGAAGATGTGCGCCGTGCCGTTGCCCTGGTGCACGTCGAGGTCCACGATGGCCACGCGCAGGCCCGGGCGCTCGGCCTGCATCAGCCGCGCGGCGACGGCCGCATCGTTGAAGACGCAGAAGCCCGCGCCGCGATCGGGGTAGGCGTGGTGCGTGCCGCCGGCGATGTTGGCCGCGACGCCCTCGCGCAATGCCGTGCGGCAGGCCGCGATGGTCGCACCCACCGAGCGGCGGGCGCGTTCGGCCATCGCGCTGCTCCAGGGAAAGCCGATCTCGCGCAGGATCTTCGGGTCGACCGAGCCGTCGGCTATGGCCTGGATGTAGGCCGGGGTGTGCACCAGGGCGAGCTGGCCGTCGGTGGCGGCTTCGGCGGGCATGAGGCGGATGTCCGGCAGTTCCGCGGCCAGGCGGTCGCGCAGCAGCCGGTACTTGCCCATCGGGAAGCGGTGGCCGCTCGGCAGGGGGAGCACGAACTGGTCGGCGTAGAAAACCTGCATGCCGCCATTGTCCAGTGCCATGGGGATCGGCGGCTTTCTAGGGAAGCGTGACTACTTTGCTGCAACGCAACAAAAAAGACTTGCAAAGCGGCCGGACACCCCTATACTTTGATCCGTGCTGCACTGCAACATGTCAGCGCAGATGGAAGAAACTGTTCTCAACCCCCAATGACCGGAGAAATCTACATGCTGACCGCTGAGCAAATGCTGGCCGCCCAGAAGGCGAACGTCGAAACCCTGTTCGGCCTGACCACCAAGGCCTTCGAAGGCGTCGAGAAGCTCGTCGAGCTGAACCTCACCGCTTCCCGTGCCGCCCTGGCCGAAGCCGCCGAAACCACCCAGTCCATGCTGAACGTCAAGGACGCCCAGGAACTGCTGGCCCTGCAAGCCGCCCTGTTCCAGCCCCTGGCCGAGAAGACCGCTGCCTACAGCCGCCACCTGTACGACATCACGTCGTCCACCGGCGCCGAGTTCAGCAAGGCCGTCGAGACCCAGGTCGCTGACGCGCAGAAGAAGTTCCTGGCCGTCGTGGACAACGCCGCCAAGAACGCCCCGGCCGGTTCCGAGACCGCCGTCGCCGTGTTCAAGAGCGCCGTTGCCGCCGGCAACAACGCCCTGGAATCCGTCCAGAAGGCCGTGAAGCAGGCCGCCGACGTCGCCGAAGCGAACTTCAACGCGGTCGCCACGACCGCCGTGAACTCCTCCAAGACGCCCGCCAAGGCCAAGCGCGCCTGAGCTTGCATTGAGGGTTCCTGACGCCGGTTTTCTGGAGCGGGAACTCTACAGATAGGATCACGTTCATCGGATACTCGTATCCGAGCGAACGCAAGTTCTTCAAGGTTGTCTCCTCGGGTCCTTCGACACCTTACAGGTTCAGGATCCATTGACCCTCAGTCGCAAGACTGGGGGTTTTTTTATGCCACCCCCCGGGCGATGGTGCGCAGCGACGCTCGCGCCAGTCGCAAGGCTGGAGGGTTGTTTCATGGCGCGTGCGCTTTCGCCTCCAGCGCCGCGCGCAACTGCGGCAGCGCCGCCTGCATGGCGGCCCGGCCCGCCTCGATCGCCCTGCGCTTGCCCGCGAAGTCCGCGCTGGCCATGCCGCGCAGGGCCGGGCGCACGATCACGTCGGCATCGCGCAGCTCGAAGGTGTTGATGCTCTTGCCCATGATCGCGAAGGTCTGCAGCAGGATCTGCAGCGGGTCGCCCGAGGGATTGCCTTCCGGCGCGCTGGAGATGTCCACCGCGATCACCACCTCGGCCCCCATCTGGCGCGCGTAGCGCACCGGCACCGGCGACACCAGCCCGCCGTCGACGTACTCCTGCGTGCCGATCTTCACCGGCAGGAACACCGCCGGCACGGCGCTGGAAGCGCGCACCGCCGTGCCCGTGTCGCCGCGGCGGAACAGCACGCCCTGCCCCGTGTTCAGGTCGGTCGCCACGATCCCGAGCGGCACGGCCATGTTCTCGATCAGCCGGTTCGCGACCTGCGCGTTGACGTAGCGCGCGAGCGCCTCGCCACGCAGCACGCCGCGGCTGAAGATCGGCAGCGTCCAGTCGGCAAAGGCGGCTTCGTCCATCGCCAGCGCCGTGGCCTGCAGCTGCTGCCCGTTGCGGCCGCTGGCATACAGGGCCGCGACCAGGCTGCCGGCGGACGTGCCGACCACGAGGTCCGGCCGGATCCCGGCCTCCTCCAGCACCTCGATCACGCCCACGTGGGCGAATCCGCGGGCGGCGCCCCCGCCCAGGGCCAGGCCCACGCGCGGCGGCACCTTCTGCACGGCGGGCGCCGGCGCGGGGGTCACCGGAGCCTGCGGCGCCGGCCTGGTCCCCACCGCACAGCCCGCGACGAACACCGCCAGCAGCCCCCATTTGAGCTGGATCAAGCCCGCGCCAAAATGATTGAGAATGATTCGCGTTTGACTTATCATGGCGCCAACGTTCACCGAAGAACGAAATCTGAAAGGAATCCCGGAATGATGTCCAAGGCCGCAGGCATTGCCACGCTGCTCGTTGCCGCAGCCACGTCGGCGGGTGCGCAGGAGCAGGTGCTCAACCTGTACTCCGCGCGCCACTACTCGACCGACGAGGCGCTGTACAACAACTTCACCAAGGCTACCGGCATCAGGATCAACCGCGTCGATGCGGACGATGCCGGTATTCTGGCCCGCCTCAAGGCCGAGGGTGCGGCTTCGCCCGCCGACGTGATCCTGCTGGTCGACGCCGCCCGCCTGCACAAGGGCGATGTCGACGGCCTGTTCCGGCCGATCCGATCGAAGGCGCTGGAAGACGCGATCCCCGCCCAGTACCGCGCCACCGCCGGCGCCGAAGGCACGACCTGGTTCGGCTTCTCCACCCGCGCCCGCGTCGTCGTGTACGACAAGGCCAAGGTCAGGCGCGAGGACGTGGACACCTACGAGGAACTGGCCGACCCGAAGAACAGGGGCAAGGTCTGCCTGCGCTCGGGTTCGCACCCCTACAACCTGTCGCTGTTCGGTGCCGTCACCGAGCACCTCGGCGAGCAGAAGGCCGAGGCGTGGCTCAAGGGCATCGTCGACAACATGGCCCGCGCACCCAAGGGCGGCGACACCGACCAGATCAAGGCCGTCGGTTCCGGCGAGTGCCAGGTCGCGGTGAGCAACACCTACTACATCGCCCGCCTGCTGCGCTCCGGCGACGCTGGCGACAAGGCGCTGATGGAGAAGGTGGGCGTCGTGTTCCCGAACCAGTCGTCCTGGGGCACGCACCTGAACATCGCCGGCGGCGCCGTCGCCAGGAACAGCAAGAACACGGCCGCGGCCGTCAGGTTCCTCGAGTACCTCGCCAGCCCGGAGGCGCAGAACTACTTCGCCAACGGCAACAACGAGTGGCCCACCGCCAAGGGCGTGAAGGTGAACAACCCCGCGCTGGCCGCCATGAGCGGCGGCGGCGACTTCAAGACCGAGACCATCCCGCTCGCCGCCGTCGGCGCGCACCAGGTCAAGGTGCAGCAGATGCTCGATCGCGTCGGCTTCAAGTGACCGGGCGCTAGCCCGGTCATCCCCGCGCAGGCGGGGATCCAGGATTCCCGCCGGTGCTCCCTCGCATCGGACGGGCCCCAAGCCTCCCGCGGTTTCCCCCTCCTTGCCGCGGGAAGGCATCAGCCCCCATTCAGCCCGCCGCCCAGCGGGCTGTTTTTTTCGTCGGGAGCACCCGCGCGCCTCGCCGATAATTGACGTTCACGTCAACGTCAACGGCAACACAGGAGAGCGCATGGACATCCAGGGCAAGGTTTTCATCGTCACCGGCGGCGCCTCGGGCCTCGGCGAAGGCACCGCGCGCATGCTGGCGGCCGCGGGCGGCAAGGTCGTCGTCGCCGACATGCAGGTGGACAAGGGCGAGGCCGTGGCGCGCGAGATCGGCGGCACGTTCGTCAAGTGCGACGTCACGCAGGAAGCCGACGGCCAGGCCGTGGTCGCCAAGGCGGTGTCGCTCGGCAAGCTGATGGGCCTCGTCAACTGCGCCGGCATCGCGCCCGCGGAGCGCACCGTGGGCAAGAACGGCCCCCACAAGTTCGATGTCTTCACGCGCACCATCATGGTCAACCTGGTGGGCAGCTTCAACATGATCCGGCTGGCGGCCGACGCGATGGCGAAGAACGAGGCGGAGCCGACCGGCGAACGCGGCTGCCTGATCTCCACCGCCTCCGTCGCGGCCTACGACGGCCAGATCGGCCAGGCGGCGTACAGCGCCTCCAAGGGCGGCGTGGTGGGCATGACGCTGCCCGTCGCGCGCGACCTGGCCCGCAGCGGCATCCGCAACATGACGATCGCCCCCGGCATCTTCGGCACGCCGATGCTGTTCGGCATGCCGAACGAGGTTCAGGATGCGCTCGCGGCCAGCGTGCCCTTCCCTTCGCGCCTGGGCACGCCGGAGGACTATGCCAAGCTCGCGAAGCACATCTTCGAGAACGACATGCTCAACGGCGAGGTGATCCGCCTCGACGGCGCGATCCGGCTCGCGCCGAAGTAGGCCCCACGCCAGCGGGCGCGCATCCTATAGTGCGCGGATGCGCCGCCCCGTCCTCTCCTGGCTGGTGGCCGCCGCCAGCCTGCTGGCCGCCTGCGCCAGCGCGCCCTCGAACTTCACCTACACCGTTCCGCCGCAGCCGGAGGCCGCCTCCGGCCTCACGGCGAAACCGGGTTGGGCCACGACGAAGTTCGCCGTCGCCGCGGCCAACCCGCTCGCCACCGATGCCGGCTACCAAGTGCTCCAGGCCGGCGGCTCCGCGGTCGACGCCGCGATCGCGGTGCAGATGGTGCTGTCGCTGGTCGAGCCGCAGTCCAGCGGCATCGGCGGCGGCGCGTTCCTGCTGCATTTCGACGGGCGCGAGGTGGAAGCGTTCGATGGCCGCGAGACGGCCCCCGCCGCCGCAGACGAACGCCTGTTCCTGGGCGCCGACGGCAAGCCGCTGGCCTTCTACGACGCGGTGGTCGGCGGGCGGTCCGTCGGCGTGCCCGGCACGGTGCGGGTGCTGGAAATGGCGCACCGCCAGCACGGCAAGCTGCCCTGGGCCACGCTGTTCCAGCCCGCGATCACGCTGGCCGAGAACGGCTTTCGCGTCAGCCCGCGCCTGAACACCCTGATCAAGGCCGACGCCCACCTGGCCAAGGACCCGACCGCGCGTGCGTACTTCTTCCAGGCCAACGGCGAACCGGTGGCGGTAGGCAGCACCCTGCGCAACCCCGAACTGGCCGCGGTGCTGCGCCGCATTGCCAGCGAAGGCTCGCGCGCCTTCTACGAGGGCGACATCGCGCAGGCGATCGTCGACAAGGTGCAGGTCCATCCCGCCAACCCCGGCAAGCTGTCGCTCGCGGACCTCGGCGCCTACGAGCCGAAGAAACGCGCGCCGATCTGCCACGACTACAGCGCGCGCCAGCGCGAGTACCGCATCTGCGGCTTCCCGCCACCGAGCTCGGGCGCGATCGCGGTCGGCCAGATCCTCGGCATCCTGGCGAACACGCAGGCCGCCGGGCTGCCGCTGGAGGGCGGCCTGCCGTCGGCGGACTGGCTGCATCTCTACACCGAGGCGGCGCGGCTGGCCTTCGCCGACCGCGGCCAGTACCTCGGCGACCCGGACTTCGTGCAGCCGCCGGCCGGCAGCTGGACGAGCCTGCTGGATCCCGCCTATCTCGCCTCGCGGGCCCGCCTGATCCGCGCGCAGAGCATGCGCACGGCGCAACCGGGAACGCCCGGGCAGCGCACCAGCCGCTACGCGCCGGCGCCCGAACAGGTGGAGCACGGCACCTCGCACATCAGCATCGTGGATCCTCATGGCAACGCGCTGGCGATGACCACCACCATCGAGGACCAGTTCGGCGCCCGGCAGATGGTGCGCGGCTTCCTCCTGAACAACGAGCTCACCGACTTCAGCTTCGCGCCCGCCGACGCGCAGGGCCGCGCGATCGCCAACCGCGTGCAGCCCGGCAAGCGGCCGCGCTCCTCGATGGCGCCGACGCTGGTGTTCGACAAGGCCACGGGCCAGCTGGTGGCCAGCGCCGGCAGTCCCGGCGGCGCGCTGATCATCCACTACACGGCCAAGACGCTGTACGGGATGCTGAACTGGGGCCTGAACGCGCAGCAGGCCATCGACCTGCCCAACTTCGGTTCGACCAACGGGCCGACGCTGCTGGAGCAGCGGCGCTTCCCGCCGACGGTGGTGCAGGCCCTGCAGGCGCGCAACCACGAGGTGCGCGAGATGGACATGACCAGCGGCCTGCAGGCGATCCAGCGCACGCCCACCGGCTGGTTCGGCGGCGCCGACCCGCGCCGAGAAGGGATCGTGCTCGGCGAATAGGAGCCTGGGCTCCTAGTGCGTGACGACGCCGGCTTCCTGCGCCGCCGTCTCCTTGCGATCGATGCGCTCGTATTCCGAGATCACCTGGGCGCCGAACAGCAGCAGCGTCGCGGCGATCTCGAAGCTGAAAAGCACCACGATCGCGGTGGTGAGCGAGCCGTACACGACGTTCACCTGCGACAGTGTCGCGAAGTACCACACCAGCACGCGCCGCGTGATCTCCCACAGCAGCGTGGCCGTCACGCCGCCCACCAGGGCGTGGCGCCACCAGAGCCGCCCCACCGGCATCACCATGTAGATCGAGGTGAGCAGGAAGACCTCGCCGAGGATCCCGAGCAGGTACAGCAGCACGCCCGAGAGCCCGTGCAGCGACCAGTCCTGCCCGAGGAAGCTCACGCGGTCCTCCCCCATCGCCTGGATGCTGCCCGCCACCAGCGTCACCACCAGCAGCCCGAAGCCCAGCGACAGGATGTAGACGTACGGCAGCAGCGCCGACACCACGAAGCGCCGCTTCTTGATCGCGAAGCGGTGCAGGAAGATCACCGCCATCGCCTTCTCCAGCACGGCGAACCCCAGCGAGCTGAAGAACAGCATCGTCACGAGCAGCAGCCATCCCATCACCTCGCGGTGCTCGACGAAGTGGTCCAGCTCCGCCACGATGGCTTTCGACTGCCCCGGCATCAGCCATTCGAGGTAATGCCCCAGGGTGGACATCAGCTCGTGCTGGTCCACGTAATGCGAAAGCGTGATCACGGTCAGGATCAGCAGCGGCACCACGGACAGCAGCGCGTAGTACGCGACCGCGCCCGCGAGCAGCAGGCCCTGGTTGCTCTTGAAGCCCTTGAGGACGCGCTTGACGAATACACCGGGATGGGCGACCACCCAAGCAGCGGCGGGGCTCAGCACATGCATGGCGACGAGTATGCCGCCGCGCCCGCGGGCGAGGGTGCGTTGTTACAGGCTTTCCCTCTTGGGCCCTGCCAGCCGCTGGGCTAGATTGGGTCACGACCAGAGGAGACCCTGATGCACCGAACCGATCGCTCGCGGCGCCGCCTGCTGCAGGCCGCGCTGGCCGCCCCCGCCGCCCTCGCCCTGCCCGCGCTGGCCCAGTCGTTTCCCGCCCGCCCGATCCGCCTGATCTGCCCGTGGCCGGCCGGCGGCTCGACCGATGCGGTGATGCGCTCGCTGGCCGAAAGCGCCGGCAAGACGCTGGGCGGCCAGGTGATCGTCGACAACAAGCCCGGCGCCAGCGGCATGCTGGGGCCCAACGAGCTCGTGAGCGCCAAGCCGGACGGCTACACGCTCTCGCAGCTCACGATCGGCATCGCGCGCCTGCCGCACATGCAGAAGATGCAGTTCGACCCGCTGAAGGACTTCACGTACATCGCCTGCCTGACCGGCTACACCTTCGGCCTGGTGGTGCGAGCGGATTCGCCGGTGAAGACGGTGCAGGAGCTGGTCGACTGGTGCAAGGCCAATCCCGGCAAGTTCACCTTCGGCTCGCCGGGCAACGGCACCACGCCGCACCTGGCCGTGGAGGAGTTCGCCTTCAAGGCCGGCATCAAGATGCAGCACGTGCCGTTCAAGGGCGTGGCCGAGGGCATGCAGGCGCTCCTGGGCGGCCACATCATGTCGCACAGCGATTCCACGGGCTGGGCCTCGCATGTCGATGCGGGCACGATGCGCTTGCTGGCCACCTACGGGTCGAAGCGCACGCGGCGCTGGCCCAACGTGCCGACCCTGCACGAACTGGGCTACGAGACGCTGGCGGATTCACCGTTCGGCATCGGCGGCCCGAAAGGCATGGATCCGGCCGTCACACGGCGCCTGCACGACGGATTCAGGAAGACGCTGGAAGACCCGGCGGTGCTGGCCACCTTCGAGAAATACGACCAGTCGGTGATCTACATGAGCAGCGCGGACTACGAGAAGTTCATCCGCGACCAGTACGTGAAGGAAAAGGAGATCATCGAGAAGCTGGGGTTGGCGATGAAGGCTTGAGCAACTCGAAAACCAACATCCGGACGCAGAGGACGCGAAGGGTACGCAGAGGACGCAAAAGAGAAAGAAGGAAGGAAAGCCCCCCTTCACCTGTCTTCTTTGCGTCCTCTGCGTACCCTTTGCGTCCTCTGCGTCCGGCTGTCCGGCTGTCGGCTGTCCGGCTGTCCGGCCGTCCGGCCGTCCGGCTGTCCGCTTTCCCTACACGTCGATCGCCGCCGCCGAGCCCGCCTTCTTCCGCAGCTCGAATTTCTGGATCTTGCCGGTCGAGGTCTTGGGCAGTTCGCCGAACACTACCGCCCGCGGGACCTTGAAGCCCGCCAGGTGCTTCTTGCAGTGGGCGACGATGTCCTCCGGCGTGACCTGAGCCCCCGGCTTGATCTCCACGAAGGCGCAGGGCGTCTCGCCCCACTTCGCATCCGGCTTGGCCACCACCGCCGCGGCCAGCACCGCCGGATGCCGGTACAGCACGTCCTCCACCTCGATCGACGAGATGTTCTCGCCGCCGGAGATGATGATGTCCTTGCTGCGATCCTTGATCTTGATGTAGCCGTCCGGGTACTGCACCGCGAGGTCGCCCGTGTGGTACCAGCCGCCCGCGAAGGACTCCTGCGTCGCCTTCGGGTTCTTCAGGTAGCCCTTCATCGCGATGTTGCCGCGGAACATGATCTCGCCCATGGTCTCGCCGTCCCAGGGCACGGGCTCCAGGGTCTGCGGGTCCAGCACGCGGGCTGCGGCCTGCAGGTGGTAGCGCACGCCCTGCCGCGCATTCAGCCGCGCGCGCTCGCCGATGTCCAGGCGGTCCCATTCCTCGTGCTTGGCGCAGACCGTCGCGGGGCCATAGACCTCGGTGAGGCCGTAGACGTGCGTGAGGTCGAAGCCCATGGTCTCCATGCCTTCGATCAGCGAAGCCGGCGGCGCCGCCCCGGCGACCATCGCCTTCACGCCGCGCGGCAGGCCCTGCTTCATCTCCGCCGGCGCGTTCACCAGCAGGCCGTGCACGATCGGCGCGCCGCAGTAGTGCGTGACGCCGTACTCGCGGATCGCGTCGATCATCGCCTTGGCCTCGACGCGGCGCAGGCACACGTTGACGCCCGCGCGCGCCGCGATGGTCCAGGGGAAGCACCAGCCGTTGCAGTGGAACATCGGCAGGGTCCACATGTAGACCGGGTGCTTCGGCAGGTCCCATTCGAGGATGTTGGAGATCGCGTTGATCGCCGCGCCGCGGTGGTGGTAGACCACCCCCTTCGGGTTGCCCGTGGTGCCGCTCGTGTAGTTCAGCGCGATGGCGTCCCATTCGTCGGCCGGCAGCTGCCAGGCGAACCCGGGGTCGCCCCCGGCCAGGAATTCCTCGTAGGTGGCGCTGCCGATGCGCTGCGGCGCGCCGGTGAAGAGCGCGTCCTCGACATCGATCACCAGCAGGGGACGCGCTTCCTTGCGCATGGCGATGGCCTTGCGCATCACGGGCGCGAACTCCGGGTCGACGATCACCGCGCGGGCTTCGCCGTGCTCCAGCATGAAGGCGATCGCCTCCGGGTCGAGCCGGGTGTTGAGCGTGTTGAGCACCGCGCCGGCCATCGGGACGCCGAAGTGCGCCTCCACCATGGGGGGCGTGTTGGGCAGCATCACGGCCACCGTGTCGCCCTTGCGCAGCCCCGCCCGCTGCAGGGCGCTGGCCAGCCGCCGGCAGCGCTCGTAGGTCTGCAGCCAGGTGCGGCGCAGCGAACCGTGGATCACCGCGGTGCGTTGCGGATAGACGTCCGCGGCGCGCTCGATGAACGAGAGCGGCGACAGCGGGGTGAAGTTGGCCGCGTTGCGCGGCAGGTCCTGGTCGAAAATGCTGGACATGACCTGTGTCTCCTGTCGTTATGGGCCGGTGCGCCGGCCGCGACAGAGGTTATTCCCTTTTTTGCTGGTCGCAAATCCGTAGCCGGGACTACGGTACCCTCCACAGCCCGATGGCCATCCCCCAGAACTTCATCCAGGACCTGCTCTCGCGCGCCGACATCGTGGAGATCGTCGGCCGCCACGTGCAGCTGAAGAAGGGCGGGGCGAACTACCTGGGCCTGTGCCCTTTCCACGGCGAGAAGACGCCCTCCTTCACCGTGAGCCCGTCCAAGCAGTTCTATCACTGCTTCGGCTGCGGCAAGCACGGTAATGCTGTCGGCTTCCTGATGGATTACGCCTCGATGAACTTCGTCGAGGCGGTGAAGGACCTGGCCGGCCAGTACGGCATGCAGGTCCCGGACGACGACCGCTCGCCCGAGGACCGCGCCCGCGCGGCGCAGCAGCGCGAAAAGCAGCAGACGCTGACCGACGTGCTGGAAAAGGCCGGGGCCGCCTACCGCAAGCACCTGCGCACCTCGCCCCGCGCCGTCGCCTACTTCAAGGGCCGGGGCGTCTCGGGGGAGGTCGCGAAGCAGTTCGGGCTCGGCTACGCCCCCGAGGGCTGGCGCACGCTCGCCAGCGTGTTCCCGAACTACGACGACCCCCTGCTGGCCGAAAGCGGCCTGGTGATCGTCAACGAGGAGGACAACAAGCGCTACGACCGCTTCCGCGACCGGGTGATGTTCCCGATCCGCAACGTCAAGGGCGAGTGCATCGGCTTCGGCGGCCGCGTGCTGGGCGAGGGCACGCCCAAGTACCTGAATTCCCCCGAAACCCCCGTCTTCAGCAAGGGCCGCGAGCTCTATGGCCTGTTCGAGGCCCGCAGCGCGATCCACGCGCAGGGCTACGTGCTGGTGACCGAGGGCTACATGGACGTCGTGGCCCTGGCCCAGCTGGGGTTCCCCAACGCCGTGGCGACCCTGGGCACGGCCTGCACCCCCGACCACGTGCAGAAGCTGTTCCGCTTCACCGACCACGTGGTCTTCAGCTTCGACGGCGACGCCGCCGGCCGGCGCGCAGCGCGCAAGGCCCTGGACGGCGCCCTGCCCTATGCCACCGACACCCGGACGGTCAAATTCCTGTTCCTGCCCCCGGAACACGACCCGGACAGCTACATCCGGGAGCACGGGCAGGAAGGCTTCGCCCGCTTCGTGCGCCAGGCCGTGCCGCTGTCCGCCTTCCTGGTGGAGGCGGCTTCCGACGGGTGCGACCTTGCGACGGCGGAGGGCCGCTCCCACATGGTCAGCAACGCCGGGCCGCTGTGGAAGCTGCTGCCGGAGGGGGCGCTGAAGCGCCAGTTGCTGGGGGAACTGGCCGACCGGGCCCAGCTGGGGTCGCACGAATTGCTGGAGATCTGGGGGGTCGCAACGCCCGGGTCGGGCCGGCCGCGCTCGCGCGAGCGACGCGGGGGCGAGGCGCCCTACGGGAAACGGGCCTACGGCGCCGGTCGCCGCCAGGCCATCAAGCCCAAGGCCGTGGCGCTGGCGGAGCTGGTGGCACGCATCCTGCTGCGCAACACGGAGCCCTGGCACACGCTGACCAACGACGACCATCACCTGCTGTGCGAGCTGCAGCCGCCCCACGGCGACCTCTTCTCGTGGATCGACACCCGCTCCCACGAGCACGGGGCCGAACCCTGGGCGGTGCTGCAGCTGGCCCTGGAAGGCCAGCCGTTCGCGGACCTGGCCAACCGCCTGGTGGACCTGGACAACATGCAGCCGATCGGGCGGGCGATCGAGGTCGCAGACTTCGGCGAGGACGACCTGCGCCGGGCCGTGGTCGGCATCCATCTGGACGCGGTCGCCCTGGAAATCGAACAGGTCGCCAGGCTGCCCCAGAGCGACCCGACCCGCACCGAGCGGCTGTACGAGCTCACCCGGCGCCAGCAGGCGCTGTTGCAGTTGAGCCGCACCTGAGGCCCCGCTCCACTACCACGGCTTGAAATTCCGCAACGTTGGTATAATGTAGGGTTTGCTAGCGGCAAGAGCGACAGCAGCACCTCCGGACCGGCCAGCCCTCACGAACGAGCGGCGTCCCCAAGCGGGCAACAGGCCAACTTTTCCGCAAGGACTGCACCCCAAATGTTCGCCCACCCATCTTGCCCACCCGAGAGGCCGACGTCGGCCTGATGCCGCCCCGTGCCGGGATTCGCGGCGCTTTTTCGTACCTGCTGTCCGTTTCGAGGTCCCATGCCCGTTCAAAAGTCCGCGAAGCCCGCTCCCGCTGCGAAACCCGACGACCGAAAGCCACTCAAACCGACATCCCATTCCGCCGACAAGGCCCAGCTGAAAGTCGTCAAGAGCGACCTGAAGCCGGATTCGAAGTCCGCAACGAAAGCAGCCCAACCCGTGCCCACCAAGTCGCCCGCCAAGCCCGAAAAGGCCACCGCCAAGGAAGAAACGAAGAAGTCCGTCAAGGCCGCCGCCCCCGCGGTGGAAGAGCCGGCGAAGAAGAAACCGGGCCGTCCGCCCAAGGCGACGGCCGAGGTCGACACGCCGAAGGCCGGCGCGGGCGCCAAGCGCGGCCGCAAGCCGAAGGCGGCCGAACCCGCAGCCAAGGCGGCCGACGAGGAAGTGGACCTGGGCGACGTCGAGACCGAATTCGAGGACAGCGAACCGGTCGCCGTGGAGGAAGTGGCGGCCGTCGCCGAGAAGGCCAAGCCCCTGCGCATGAAGATCAGCAAGGCGAAGGAACGCGCCTTGATGAAGGAATTCGGCCTGGACGAGACCGTCCTGACCGAAGAGGAAATGCTCAAGCGCCGCCAGCGCTTGAAGATGCTGATCAAGCTGGGCAAGACGCGCGGCTACCTCACGCACGCCGAGATCTCCGACCACCTGCCGGACAAGCTGGTCGACGCCGAGACGCTGGAAGTCGTCGTCTCGATGCTCAACGACATGGGCGTGGCGGTCTACGAACAGACCCCCGACGCCGAGACGCTGCTGCTGACGAACACCGGCCCCACCGCCGCGACGGAAGAAGAAGCCGAAGAGGAAGCCGAAGCCGCCCTGTCCACCGTGGACAGCGAATTCGGCCGCACGACCGACCCGGTGCGCATGTACATGCGCGAGATGGGCACGGTGGAACTGCTCACGCGCGAAGGCGAGATCGAGATCGCCAAGCGCATCGAGGGCGGCCTGATGGCGATGATGGAGGCGATCTCCGCCTCGCCCGCCACCATCGCCGAGATCCTGCGCCTGGGCGCCGAGATCCGCGAAGGCAAGATCGTCATCTCCAGCATCGTCGACGGCTTCTCCAACCCGAACGAAGCCGACGACTACGTCGCGGAAGAAGACTTCGACGAATTCGACGCCGACGACGACGACGACGGCTCCGGCGGCTCCAAGGCGCTCACGCGCAAGCTGGAAGAACTCAAGGCCGCGGCGCTCGAGAAGTTCGACAAGATCGCCGGCCTGTTCGAGAAGGTGCACAAGGCCTACGACAAGGACGGCTGGGGCTCGCCCACGTACACGAAGTGCCAGCACGCGCTGTCCGAGGAGCTGATGACCATCCGCTTCACGGCCAAGACCATCGAGAAGCTGTGCGACATGGTGCGCGGCCAGGTGGACGACATCCGCAAGAAGGAACGCGAGCTGCGCCGCATCATCGTGGACAAGTGCGGCATGCCGCAGGAAACCTTCGTCAAGGACTTCCCGCCCAACCTGCTGAACCTGCGCTGGGTCGAGAAGCAGGCCGCCGCCGGCAAGCCCTGGAGCATCGTCATCCAGCGCAACATCCCGGCCATCCAGGAACTGCAGCAGAAGCTGATCGACCTGCAGATGCAGGTGGTGGTGCCGCTGCACGAGCTGAAGGAAATCAACCGCCGCATGAACGAGGGCGAGGCCTCGTCGCGCGAGGCGAAGAAGGAGATGATCGAGGCCAACCTGCGCCTGGTGATCTCGATCGCCAAGAAGTACACCAACCGCGGCCTGCAGTTCCTGGACCTGATCCAGGAGGGCAACATCGGCCTGATGAAGGCGGTGGACAAGTTCGAATACCGCCGCGGCTACAAGTTCTCGACCTACGCCACGTGGTGGATCCGCCAGGCCATCACGCGCTCGATCGCGGACCAGGCCCGCACGATCCGCATCCCGGTGCACATGATCGAGACGATCAACAAGATGAACCGCATCTCGCGCCAGCATTTGCAGGAGTTCGGCTTCGAGCCGGACGCCAGCATCCTGGCCGCCAAGATGGAGATCCCGGAAGACAAGATCCGCAAGATCATGAAGATCGCCAAGGAGCCGATCTCCATGGAGACGCCGATCGGCGACGACGACGATTCCCACCTGGGCGATTTCATCGAGGACACCGGCAACACCGCGCCGATCGAAGCCGCCATGCAGGCCGGCCTGCGCGACGTGGTCAAGGACATCCTCGACTCGCTCACGCCGCGCGAAGCCAAGGTGCTGCGCATGCGCTTCGGCATCGAGATGAGCACGGACCACACGCTGGAGGAAGTCGGCAAGCAGTTCGACGTCACCCGCGAGCGGATCCGCCAGATCGAGGCCAAGGCGCTGCGCAAGCTGAAGCACCCGAGCCGCAGCGACAAGCTGCGCAGCTTCATCGACACGCTGTAATCGACGGGGCCCTTCGGGGCCCTTTTTCTTGGCTCTACGCCGGTTTCCGGGAAGTCGGGATGATGCTTTCGCGGATGTTGTGACCGTGTCGATCGCGAGCTTGGAAGCCGGGGGCCCTGCGGACCGGACCAGGACGGATCCCTGTCCGCCTCTCAGGCTGTGGAAATAATCGGTCGTCCCGCGTCGCCTCTCAACCGTTGCATGGGGAGGCGATTTTTCTTGGAGCTGAAATGGGACACCGTAGCGGCCAGAGCAGAGAGCAAGCGGCGTTGTTTCCTCTCATGCTGGACGAAATGGTCGGTCCGGACCGGCTGGTACGGGTGGTCGACGCCTGGGTCCAGAGCTTGGATGTCGCCGTCTTGGGCTTTGAGAAGGCTCAGGCGCTGGGCCGCGGAGCGCCGCCCTACGACCCTGCGGATCTCCTGGCGTTGTATCTTTGGGGCTATCTCAATGGAGTGCGCTCCAGTCGGAAGCTGCAGCAGGCGTGCCAATGCAACGTCGAATGCATGTGGCTGCTACGCCGGCTTGCTCCGGACTTCAAGACCATTGCGGAATTTCGCCGGCGCAACACGCAGGGCCTGGTTGCGGTTTGCGCGAGCTTTGTGGACTTCGCCCGCTCCAAAGGTCTGATCAAGGGCACGATGGTGGCCATCGACGGCACCAAGATCAAGGCGGTCGCTTCGCGAAAGGCGATCCTCAGCGCGGCGGAGCTGGCCAAGCGCGCCAAGCGCAATGCGGATGAGATTGCCGAGTACCTGCGGGCCTTGGACGCTCAGGACGACCGGGAGGCCGGCACCGATGTTTGTGACGCAGATGTGCGCCACGCCTTGGCGCAGCTGCATGAGCAGCGCAAGCAGATCCAGCAGCAAGTCGAGCAGCTCGCAGGCGTGCAAGGCAACAGCCTGGTGCACACGGAGCCTCAGGCGCGGCCGATGAAGAGCCTGCACGGCGCTCCGGGTTACAACCTGCAGACCGCAGTGGACACCGAAAGCCATTTGATCGTGCATCACGAAGTCAGCACGGACGCCAACGACCTGCGCCAGCTGCAGCCCATGGGGGAAGCCGCGGCCAAGGTGCTGCCCGATCTGAAGGCCGTACTCGCCGACAGCGGCTACGACAACGGCGACCAGATCGAAGCTTTGGGCAAGCAGAATCTCACCACCTTCGTGGCTCCCAAAGGCGCAGTGAACCCGCTGGGGCTGCTGGACAGGGATGCGTTCCGCTTCGACGCCGAGAACAACCAGTACACGTGTCCTGCTGGCAAGATCCTCAGGCGCAAGAAATTGGGGGCCGACACCAACAGGGTGATCTACATGGCCAAGGCACGTGACTGCGGGGCCTGCCCAATGAAACCGGGCTGCACCGGCGCAGCCCAGCGTAGCGTATCGCGGCATGCGTACCAGGACGCGCTGGATGCAAATGCCCGGCGGGTTCAGGCCAATCCGCAGATCATGAAGCTACGGCGTCAGACCGTAGAACACCCCTTCGGCACGATGAAGGACCAGATCATGGGCAATGCGCGGCTCTTGATGCGCGGCTTGCTGGGCGCCAAAGGCGAACTGAGCCTCGCCGTGCTCGCGTGCAACATGAAGAGAGTCTTCAACCTGAAAGGCAGCACCTGGATGCACCAGGCGCTGCAGGGCTAGAGCCCTTTTCGCGCGCTCACAGGTTTCAGAGATGCGCGCGGCGTGGCTGCTTGCCGGGGGAGGCCGGGATTATTTCCACAGCCTGCGAGGCGGACGGTCACGCCCTGGTCCGGATCCGAGGCAACCGGCGAACCGTGATCACCATCGGCCGCCCTTGTCTTGGTCTTCCCGGAAATCGACGAGAACCTTCTTTACTTCTTCGCCGGGGCCTTGGGCGCCGGCGCGGCTGCCTTCGGCGCGCCGTTGTTCGGCGCCGCGGTGTTCACGCCCAGGCGCTTGGCGATGGTTTCTTCCAGGCTGCGCAGCTTGGGCTCCACCTGCGGCTTGGTCTCCACGATCAGTTTTTCCACCAGCGCGCGCTGGAGCTCGCCGCCCATGGCCTGGAACTTGGTGAAGGTGGGCGATTCCATCATCGCCGCAATTTCCTTCAGTTCGGGTTCGGTGAACTTCTCCTCCATCATCGCGCCGACGGTGGTGGGAGCCAGCTTCACGACGCGCTCGCGCACGATCGGCACGGTGTCGTCGACGAACTTCTTGACGTCGTTCTGGATGTCGCGGCCCACCGCTTCCTGCTTTTCCGGCGCCACGCGCTGGGGCAGCGCGGCGCCCGCGCGATCCAGCATCTCCATCGCGGGCTGCTCCACGAGGTTGCGCGCCAGGGCCTCGAGGCCCGGCTGCTGCACTTTCAGGATGCGGGCAACGAGTTCCTTCTTGCCATTGGTGGACTGGGCCTGGGCGGTGACGCTGCAGGCGGCGGCGATCGCGAGGATCAGCAGGGGTTTCGACAAACGCATCCGGGCAGTGTAAAGCCTGCCTGTGAAGCGTCTGTTGCGGAGCGTCAGGCCCGGCTACGATGCCGGTCCCTCATTGCGCCGGCGCGCACCCACCTTGCGCTGGCCGCGCCGTTCCGCGGGGTCGGCGCTGGCCACGGGCCGGGCGATCACCTCGGTGATGTCGACCGGCATCTTGCGCTTGTCCTGGCGCTGGTGATGGTCCCAGGCCTTCTTGGCGAGCCCGGACGTGACGGCGAACACGATCAGCTTGCGCAGCAGCATGGCACGACTCCTTTGGACGAATGGAACCATGCTCGCCGCCGCCGCGGCTCCGGCCTGTAGTCGCACGCCGGAGCCAGCCGCAGGACAGGCGGCTCTGCGGCCGGGCCTCCTACAGCTGGCGAACCCGTCAGCGCACAGCAAGGCGGTGGCTCGTCCTGCCGCCCCGCCCTGGGGCGCTGCCTACCCTGGAGCCATCGGAAAAGGGGGAACTGACCATGTCCGAAGACGCGAACAAGGCGGGTGCCGACCAGCTGCTGATCCAGCTGGAGCCCGAATGGGAACGCCGCAACTGGTGCAACTGGCTGGGCTGCAGCGAAAAGGACCTGGAGCACGCCGTCACCTACGTGGGGCACGACCCGGACAACGTGCGTCGCTTCCTGCGCCAGGCGCGCTGAACGATCGCGGCGGCGCGCTGCTGCCGGTTGGCCGGGGGGTCCCCGGGGCGCGGGCCGGGCCCCGCAACCGGATCATTGCATTAGGGTTAACGCTCGGCGGCGCATTGCGCCAAGCATGAACTCAGGCAAACGGGCAGACTCGCAACAGCGATGGAAGACGGTGTCCTGCTCCTCGACGAAGCCAGCGCGCGGCAGCTCGTGCTGGCGCGCGCCGTGGAGGACGTGGACACGCAGGGCAAGCTGCTGAGCGCCGTCGAACGCGAACAGATCGAAAGCGAGGCCCTGGAGGCCAGCCGCGGCAGCGCCGCCGGCGGCATCGATTTCGCCCAGTACCTGCAGCAGCGCGCGCGCCGCATGCTGGCCGTGGTCGACAACCGCCAGCCCCGCATCGCCGCCCTGCAGGACCCCGAAGGCTGGCGCCGCTGGCTGCTGCTCGCCTTGCCGCTCGCCGCCTGCGTCCTGGGGGCCGCGATCGACCGCATCGACAACCCGCACCAGGTGAACATGCTGTCGCCGCCGCTGCTCGGCGTGCTGGCGTGGAACCTCGCCGTGTACCTGCTGATGCTGCTGTCGGTGTTCCTGCCGCAGGCGCCGCACCTGCCGCTGCACAGCGTGCAGCGCTGGATCGCCGGGCTGCCGGTGTCCGGGCGCCGCACCGGCCGGCTGCACATGGACGTCGTGGCGCGCTTCCACGAACACTGGCTGCGGGCCACCGCGAGCCAGCAGTGGCTGTGGGCCAAGCAGCTGCTGCACCTGAGTGCCGCCGGCTGGGCGCTGGGGCTGGCGATCTCCATCGTGCTGGGCGGCGTGGTGCGCGAATACCGCGTCGGCTGGGAAAGCACGCTGCTGGGCGTGGGCCAGGTGCATGCGTTCCTGCGCGTGCTGTTCGCGCCGGTGGTGGCGCTGCTGCCGTTCGAGTCCTTCAGCGTGGCGGACCTGCAGCGCATGTCCTTCCACTCCGGCGCGGCCATCGGGGTGGAGGAGGCGCGGCGCTGGGTCTGGATGTACGTGGCGCTGCTGTTCGTGCTGGTGATCGTCCCGCGGCTCGTGCTGGCCGCCTGGAGCGGCTGGCGGCGGCAGCGGCAGGCGCGCGCGATCCGCCTGGACCTGCGCGACCCCTACTTCGTGCAGGTGCTGGCGCGCGTGAGCCCGGCGCGCATCACCGTCGGCCTGGTGGCCGCCGATGGCCCGGGGCGCGACGCGGTGCTGCGCATGCTGCACCAGGTGGCCGACCGGGCCCCCCCCGACGAACACGTGCCCTGGACGGTGCTGAGCACGGCCAAGGGCGACGTGCTGCGCGTGTTCGAGGTGCCGCCGGGGTTCCAGCCGCCGGCCGCCGTGGTCACGGCGCAGGCCGGCGGCGGCTCGCCCGCGCAGGCCTGGCTGCAGGACCTGCTGGGCCGCTTCAAGGCGGCGCCGCGCACGCAGGAGCAGCGCGATGCGGTGCAGGCCACGCTGGCCGACACCGACCTGATGCTGGTCGTGCCTTCGAAGGCGGCCGACCTGCGGCAGGCGAGCCGCCTGCTGCACTGGGTGGGTCAGCCCACGCTGGTGCTCGCCCCCGACGACGACGACTGCACCGAGGCGGCGCGGCAGCTGGGGATCGCCGCGCAGGTCCTGCCGGTGGAGCGCTGCACGGCCCACTGGCTGGGCGACCCGGTGCTGCTGGATGCGGCGGCGGCGCGCGTGGCCACCGCCAAGCGCGCGGGATTCGAGCGCCTGGCGGCCACGTGGAAGGACCGCAATGCGGTGCGCTTCGGCGAAGCGATGCGGCTGCTGGCGACCGAACTCGTGCGCGCGGCGCGCGACAGCGAGGATGTCGGCAGCGCCCCGGTGAGCCTGCGCCACCTGGTCAACGCCGCCGAACGCGATGCCAGCCAGCGCGCCCGCGAGGCCGCGCGGCACGCGCTGCTGCAGCGGCTGCGCGCGGGCGAGGCCTCCATGCTGGCGGAGCTGGTGCAGCTCTATCGCGCCGGCACGCCGCTGGCGCCGGTGGCCGGTGCGCGCCTGGACAGCGGCTTCAGCGAGCAGCACCCGGTGGACACGCCGCAGGCGGGCATCGCCGGTGCCGCCACCGGTGCCGCGATGGGCGCGGGCATCGACCTGCTCACGGGCGGCCTCACGCTCGGGGCGGCGGCCGCGCTCGGGGCGATGATCGGCGGCGGTGCGGCCTATGTGGCAGCGGCCTGGCGCAACCGCGGCACCGCCGGCGGCCAGCCGCAGGTACAACTGGGCGACGAGCTGCTGCAGACGTTCACGGAGGGCCTGGTGCTGACGTACCTGGTGGTCTCGCACCGCGCGCTGCCGCGCGAGGAGCCGCCGCCCGCCTGGCGCAGCGAAGTGGTGGCCGCCGTGGAGGCGCGCCGGGATCCGTTGTCGGAGCTGTGGCAGCAATCGCGCCAGGCGCCGCAGGCGACCACGACCGTGCCGGCGCTCGCCACGATGCTGGAAGACATCGTGCGGGACGTCCTGGAGCGCCTGTAGGCTGGCGGTCAGGCGCGCCAGCGCCGCCACCCCAGCGATACATCGTGCGGGACGTCCTGGAGCGCCTGTAGGCTGGCGGTCAGGCGCGCCAGCGCCGCCACCCCAGCGCTCCGGCTCCGCGCTCCGTCTTCGCGCTCTGGCCCCGCGCTCAGTCCCCGCCCTCAGTCCCCGCGCTTGGCCTGCGCGGCCGCCCGCAGCAGTTCCTCCACCGCCGGCAGTTCCGCCGGCTTGGTGAGGTGGCGGTCGAAACCCGCCTCCCGCGTGCGTTGCCGGTCGTCCTGCGTGCCCCAGCCCGTGAGGGCGATCAGCATCGTCTGCTGCAGGCCGGGCAACATCCGCAGGCGCCGCGCGACGTCGTACCCGCTCATGTCGGGCAGCCCGATGTCGAGGAACACGACATCGAGCGGGTGCTCCTTGGCGATCTGCAGCGCCTCCGCGCCGTTGTGCGCGATGTGCGCCGCGTGGCCCTCGATGTCCAGCAGCACGCCCAGGCTCTCGGCGGCGTCGGTGTTGTCGTCGACCACCATCACCTGCAGCTGCCCGGAGGTGGCGGGCGCACCGGCCGACTGGGCCTCCATCCCCGTGGACTCTGCCGCCGCCAGCGGCAGGCGCACGGTGAAGGTGCTGCCGCGGCCGGCGCCCGGGCTGGTGGCGGACACGCTGCCGCCATGCAGGGCGACCAGGCTCTGCACCAGCGACAGGCCGATGCCCAGGCCGCCCTGCGGCTTGGCCGCGCTGCTGGGCACCTGCGCGAACATCTCGAACACCTTGGGGATCGCGTCGGCGTCGATGCCCACGCCGGTGTCGGTGACCGACAGCACCGCCTCGTTGCCTTCCACCCGGACGTTCAGCGTGATGCGGCCGGCCTCGGGCGTGTACTTCGCGGCGTTGTTCAGGAGGTTGCTGACCACCTGCGCGATGCGCGTGGGGTCGGCGTCCATCGGCAGCGGCCGCGAGGGCAGTTCCACGTGCAGCTTGTGGTGGCCCGATTCGATCAGCGAGGCGCTGGTCTCCACGGCGGTGGCCACCACCTCCTTGAGGTCGATACGCTGGCGGCGCAACTCCACCTTGCCGGTGCTGATGCGCGCCACGTCGAGCAGGTCGTCGACGAGATGAACCATGTGCTGGATCTGCCTTTCCATCATCTGCCGGGTCTTTTCCAGCAGCTCGGGCTTGCTCGCGCCCATGCGCATCAGGTGCAGCCCGTTGGACAGGGGCGCGAGCGGGTTGCGCAGCTCGTGCGCGAGGGTGGCGAGGAATTCGGTCTTGCGCCGGTTGGCCTGCGCCAGTTCGTCGTTGAGGCGGCGCAGGTCCTGCTCGGCGAGCAGGCGCTGCGTGATGTCGGAAAAGAGCACGGCGACGAGGTCGCTGCCGGGGCCGCCCAGCCGCGTGGCGTAGACGTCGAACCAGCGCTTCATGGCCTTGGCTTCCTCGACGAAGCGGGTGGCCTCGCCGGTGCGCGCGACCCGCTCGTAGATCTGGAACCATTGCCCGTCGTGGCCGGGGGCGATTTCGCGGATCGTCTTGCCCACCGCATCCTTGATGCCGGTGTGCATGGTGAAGGCCTCGTTGGCCTCCTCGAAGCGGTAATCGACGACCTTGCGCTGCGCGTCGCGCACCAGCCGCACCACGCAGAAGCCCTCGTCGATGGATTCGAAGAGGGCGCGGTAGCGCTCCTCCTTGGCCTCCAGCCGCTGCTCGAAGTCGCGCCGCTCGCGCAGGCGCAGTTCCTCCTTGCTGC
The DNA here is from genome assembly GCF_037890035.1 of Ramlibacter sp. AN1133. Classification (NCBI taxonomy): domain Bacteria; kingdom Pseudomonadati; phylum Pseudomonadota; class Betaproteobacteria; order Burkholderiales; family Comamonadaceae; genus Ramlibacter; species Ramlibacter sp. AN1133. The sequence continues at coordinate 227,994 of NZ_JBBKTQ010000003.1, read as the reverse complement.
GGTACAGCTCGACGAAGACGCTGACCTTCGCCTTCAGGACCTCGGCGCGCAGCGGCTTGGCCAGGAAGTCGACGGCACCCAGCGCGTACGCCGAGAGCATCGCCTCGTCGGGGTCGTCGCCGGCGGTGACGAACAGGATGGGCGTGAAGCGCGAGCGGGCCCGGGCGCGGATCTCGCGCGCCACCTCGAAGCCGTCCATGCCCGGCATGCGCACGTCCAGCAGCACCGCGGCGAAATCCTGGCGCCCCACGGCGGCGAGGGCTTCGGGGCCGGACACGGCTCGCACCATGTTGACGCCGAGCGTGTCGAGGACGGCTTCCAGGGCCAGCAGGTTGGCGGGCTGGTCGTCGACGAGAAGGACGTGGGCGGGAATGGTCTTGTGTGGCACGGTGGCAAGCCCCACAGGCCGGGGGCAGGCCGAGTCTAAGGCGGTTGGCAACTCTGCGGGGCGCTGCCGGTCCAGATGGCGAAGTTGTCTGGCACGCGTGACGGACAACGCCTCGCCCGGCCGCGTCGCGCAAGCCCACCAAGGAAAAGGGCCGGCATGGCCGGCCCCGAATCCTGGCTTAACGGACGGATTACTTCTTGGTCTGCGCGACCTTGTCGTCGCGGTCCTTGGCCGGGGTGATCTCCACCTTCGGCACCGTCAGCGTTTCCTTCTCGGTGTACACGCCGACCTTCGGCACGTCCACTTCCTTCTTCTCGGTGGTCACGTCCACCTTGGGCGCGTCGACGTCGTACTTCGGCAGCGTCACGTCGCCTTCCTGCGTCTTGGAGACTTCGTACTTCGGAACGGTGACGTTGCCCTCCTGCGTCTTCTGCACGTCGCAGCCCACCAGGGCGATGGAGGCGGCGGACACCAGACCGGCGATCACGAAAACGGACTTACGCATGGCTAAGACTCCCTGTGCTGTTTAATGTGCTCGCAGTATGGGCAGGCGGGCACAGCACGGCTGTAAGACCCGGACCGCAATGGCCGTCCGACATGGGCGCCCCGCCGCGCTTGCCGGCGCCCTACGCGGAGGCCGAGAGCAGCCCGCTGAGGCAGGCGTGCACCTGGGCCGGATCGGCCGGCTTGACCAGGTGGGCCGCGAAGCCGGCCTGCGAGGAACGCTGGCGGTCCTGGTCGCGCCCGTAGCCGCTGAGCGCCACGACGGGCAACTGGCCCGACAGGGCCCGGCCCACGTCGATGCCGCTGCCATCGGGCAGGCCGAGGTCGGTGAGCACGGCATCGAAGGTGCCGGCCCGCGCGACGCGCAGGGCGTCCGCGCAGGTGGCCACGTGCTCCACCACGTAGCCGTATTCCTCCAGGCACAGCGCCAGCACGGTGGCGGCATCGTGGTTGTCCTCCACCAGCAGCACCCGCTTGCGTTCGGAAGGCGCTGCCTCCAGGGCCGCGGCGGCCGCGGGTTCCTGCGCGGCGGCGGCGGCGCAGGGCAGGGTGATGGTGAAGGTGGCACCGCTGCCGCGGCCGTCGCTGCTGGCGCGGATGCCGCCGCCGTGCTGCGCCATCAGCCCCTGCGCGATGGCCAGCCCCAGCCCGAGGCCGCCGAAGTTGCGCGCCACGTCCGCATCGGCCTGCTCGAAGGGGCTGAAGATGCGGGCCAGCGCCTCGCCCGCGATGCCGATGCCCGAGTCGGTGCACGCCAGCCGGAATTCGCCGTCGCGGTTTTCGCTGTGCAGGCGCACGTGGCCGCCCGCCGGCGTGAACTTCAGCGCGTTGCGCACGATGTTCCACAGCACCTGCTGCATGCGGGCCTGGTCCGCCTCCACGAAGGGATCGCGCGCCTGGAGCACGAGCTGCAGTTCGATGCCCTTGTCGCGCAGCGTGTCGCTCACCATGCCGACCACCGCGTGCACCAGCTGGTGCATGTCGACGCGCTCCTTGTGCAGGCTCACCTTGCCGGCATGGATGGCCGTGAGGTCCAGCAGGTCGTCGATCAGGCGCGCCTCGAGCGCCACGTTGCGCCGGATCATCGGCAGCAGGTCGCGATGGCGCTCGTCGAGCTTCGCGGCCTTCTCCAGCACGTGGACGGCGGTGGTGATGGGGGCGAGCGGCGTGCGCAGCTCGTGCGACAGCACGGCCAGGAAGCGGTCCTTGGCCTGGTTGGCGCGGTCGGCTTCCTCCTTGGCGGCGCGCAGCGCCTCGCCCGCGAGATGGCGCTGGGTGCCGTCGTGCACCAGCTTGCAGAAGCCCGAGGGGCGGCCCTGGTCGTCCTCCAGCGCCGTCAGCACGCCCTCGGCCCACAGGCGCTGGCCGCCGCGCGCGACGAGCCAGCGGTTGTCGCTCGCGCGGCCCTGCGCGCGGGCGGCGTGCATCTCCGCCGCCAGGGCTTCCGCGGGGCCGTCCTCGGGGGCGAACAGGCGCTGCGCCGACTCGCCCAGCATCTCGCCGGCGGCATAGCCGAAGATCAGGCGGGCGCCGCGGTTCCAGAACTGGACGCGGCCCGTGTCGTCGAGCAGGATCACCGCGTAGTCCTGCAAGGCGTCGAGCACGCGCGCGAAGGTGCGGTCGGCCTGGCGCAGCTGGCGTTCGGCCCGCGTGCGCGCGCTGCGGTCCTCGGCCTCGCGCAGCGCGCGCCGCAGCACCGGCGCGAGCCGCGCCAGCCGGCTCTTGCTCACGTAGTCGGTGGCGCCCGTCTTGAGCAGTTCCACGGCATTGTCCTCGCCGATCACGCCCGACACGAAAATGAAGGGAATCTCCGGTGCGATCTCGTTGCGCTGCGCGAGCAGGTCCGCGCCGGTGAATCCCGGCAGCTCGAAGTCGGACAGCACGACGTCCCAGGCCTGGGTGCGCAGCGCCGCGAGGAACGCGGCCTCGTCGCGCAGCACCTGCAGCTGCACTTCGGGCCAGGTGCGTTCCAGCTCCACGCGCACCAGCTCGGCGTCGAGGCGCGAGTCCTCGACCAGCAGGGCACGCAGCGGACTGGCCACGCCGGCCACCCCCTCACTCATGGCGCCGCCTCGTGCGCAGCGAGCCCGGCGGCGGCTCGTTGAGCACCGCCCAGAAGATGCCGAGGTCCGCGATCGCCTCGACGAACTGCTTGAACTCCACGGGCTTGACCACGTAGGCGTTGACCCCGAGCTGGTAGCTGCGCAGCACGTCCGTTTCCTCGTGCGAGGAGGTGAGCATCACGACCGGGATGCTGCGCAGGGACTCCGTGGAGCGCACCGTCTGCAGCACCTCCAGCCCATTGACCTTGGGCAGCTTCAGGTCCAGCAGCACCACGGCGGGATTGCCTTCGGTGCGGGAGCCGTATTCGCCGGTGCGCGTGAGGTATTCGAGGGCCGCCTCGCCGTCGCGCACGATCACGACTTCGTTGGCGAGCTGGCTGCGCTCCAGCGCCACCAGGGTGAGTTCGAGGTCGCGGGGATCGTCCTCGACCAGCAGGATGGGTTTGAGCATCAGGCGGACTCCTCGTTGTCGGTTTGCGGGGGGACGGGCCCGGCGACGGCGGGCGGCGGCAGCACGAAGCCGAAGGTGGCGCCCTGGTCGGGTACGCCGCGCGCCCACACGATGCCGCCGTGGCGTTCGACGATGCGCTTGACGTTCGCCAGGCCGATGCCGGTGCCGTCGAAGTCCTCGGTGCGGTGCAGGCGCTGGAACACGCCGAACAGCTTGGCCACGTATTTCATGGGGAAGCCGACGCCGTTGTCGCTGATCTCCAGCCCGTGGCCCTCGGGCAGGGCGATGGCGGCGACGCGGATGCGCGCCGGATGGCGGCCGCGCGTGTACTTCACGGCGTTGGCCATGAGGTTGCGCACGGCCCCCTGCAGCAGCAGCGGGTCCGCCCACAGGCGCGGCAGCGGGCGGGCGATCTCCCATTCGATCGCCCGGCCCTTTTCCTGCTGGCCCAGTTCGTCCACCAGGTCCTCCACCAGCGCCATGGTGTCGATCCAGTGCGGCTTGAGCGCCGAGCGGCCCAGGCGGGAAAAGTCGAGCAAGGCGTCGACCAGCTTGCCGGCGTAGGCGGCGGCGTCCTTCACGTGCCGCAGGTAGCGCGTGGAGCGTTCGTCGAGCTTCTTCGCGTTGTCTTCCATCACGAGGTCGACGTAGCCGGCGATGTGGCGCATCGGCGCGCGCAGGTCGTGCGAGACGGTGTAGCTGAAGGCCTCCAGCTCCTTGTTCATGCGACCGAGCTCCACCGCGTGGCCGGCCAGTTCCTCAGCGCGCCGCAGCACCAGCGCCAGCAGGGCCTGCCGCAGCTCCGACACGGCCGATTGCTGCGCGACCTGCCAGGGCGCCGAGCGGCCCCGCACGCGCTCCTGCCAGCTCTGGAAACTCTGGCGCGGATGGATGCGGCCCTCGCCGGGCAGCTTCTGGCGCGGGTCGCCGGCCCACTGGATGGTCTGCACCAGCTCGGGCCGGAACCACATCACGACGTGGCGGTGCACTTGCGAGATCGAGATGGCGAGCACGCCGGCGCAGCCGGGCAGCAGGGCCTCTCCGTGCTCGTACAGTTCCGGCAGCCGGTCGGTGCAGAAGATCTCGCCGCCGCGCCCGGCGATCCAGTGCGCAAGCTGGCGCAAGGTGTCGGGGGGCGGCGTCTCGCCGATGGTCCAGGCGGAATCGTTCAGGACCACCGCGGCACCGGTCGCGTCGGCCAGCTGGTGCAGGGCCAGGTCGGGGTGGGTCAGGCGCTGCAGCGTGCCGTCCGTTTCGGCCATCATCGCCACCAGCGTCAGCACGCGCTGGTGCAGGGCCAGGCGCTGCGCGCCCTCGGCGTTGTCTTCCTGCGCCTGGATCTGCAGCGAGAGCAGCCGCCCCAGGTGCTCGCACGCCACGCGGGTCTGGAAGGGCAGGTGGCGCGCCTCGTGGTCGTGGCAGGAGATCAGGCCCCACAGGCGGCCGCGCGACACCACGGACACCGACATGGAGGCGATGGTGCCCATGTTGCGCATGTATTCCAGGTGCACGGGCGACACGCTGCGCAGGCTGGCGAAACTCAGGTCGAGCCCCGCGGGATCGGGCGCGCCGCCTGCCGCAGCGAGCTGCACCGGCTCGTAGTTCGCGTCCGGGATCAGGCGGATGTGGTTGGCCAGGTAGAGGGCGCGCGCCTGCGCCGGCACGTCGGTGGCGGGGAAGCGGTGGCCGGCGTAGGAGGCGTAGCCGGGATCGAGCCGCTCCGCGAGCACCTCGCCGTGGCCGTCGGCGTCGAAGCGGTACACCAGGCAGCGGCCGAAGCCGGTGAGGCGCTTCATCTCGCGCGCCACCATCTCGCACAGCGTGGCGATGGAATCCGCGCGCTGCACCTGCGGCAGCAGGTCGCGCGCCACCGAGTAGATCGGTGCGTGCAGGCCGGAGGCGGGGCCCGCCGGCTCGTATTCGACGATCACGAACTCGCCCTGCCGGTGCGCGGCGACGTCGAAGCTGCTGCCGCCCAGGGCCAGCGTTCCCAGCCAGGCGGGGCCGTGGCCGGCCTGCAGCGGGCCGCTGTCGATCGGCAGCCGGGCGATCGCGTCCTTCGCTTCCTCCTCGGAGGCCCAGTTGGCGCTGCACGCCAGCAGGCGGCCGTCGCCGGCGGCGACCACGGCCATGCGCCCGTGCGGCTGGATCGCGCCCGGCGTGCGGATCGGTTCGGTCGCGCATTGCGCGAGGTCAGGCAAGGGGAGGGCGCTCATGCAATGCGATTTCGAGATGAAGGGCCAGCGCGTCGAAGGTGGCGCAGGCGCCTTCGCACGCCTGCACGAGGATGTGGGGATCGGCGAGCTGCTGGTCCAGCAGCGTGCGCACCTCTTTCCACATCGCGCCGGTGGCGGTGCCCCAGCCATGGAAGTAGGCCGCGCCGCGGTCGGGCCGCAGGCCGGCGTCGGCGAGGCTGCGGGTGATCGCCTGGCCACCGAGCGCGGAGCCTTCGATCACGTAGACCGATCCCCACGCGGCGCCCGCGGTGGCGAACGGCGACATCGCCCCGGGATGCGCGCCGGCCGCGAGTCCGAGCACGCGCAGGTCCTGCTGCAGGAAGGGGCGGCGCGAACGCTGCCGCAGCCACGCGTGCCACGCCGGCGGAAGGGCCGGCGTGACGCACGGTTCCCAGGCGGCGAGGAAGCCATCGAGCACCTGCAGCACGCGAGCGTACCGGCGCGCGTCGCGCAGGCGGCGCAGGTCGATGAGGCGATCGAGGCGCTCGTGGTGCGCGCGGGTGGCGGCGCGCAGGGCGGGCAGGCAGCCCGCGGCAGGCAGGGACGGAACGGCTGGCAACAACTTCGGCGACGGGATCTGGCGATTCGGGGGTGCGACGATCGTGTCATCAACCTGCCGAGCCGGGTGTAGGACAAAGCCTCACGTCGCGCAGAGGTATGTGCATTGCATGTGCGCGCATGTGCGTGCGTGTATGCATGCCAACACCTGCCGATCCGGTGCGCCCGTGCGGGCGGCCGGAAGGGGAAGATTCAGCCCGCGGCGCGCGTGGCGGTCCAGACGCCGGGCGAGGCGATGGCCGTGGACCTGTTCCTCGAGATCCTGTGGCGCACGTTGCGCAGCGGCGCGCCGGCCAGCGCGAACGTGGACGGCTCGAAGGCGTAGATCAACAGACGGCGCGGCGCCTCGGCCTCGAAGCTGTCGCCCGGCTGCAGGACCACGTCGCGCGGGTCGTGGTCGAGCGTGAGCCAGAGGCTTCCGGCCGTGCACAGGATGCGCACGCCGGCCGCGTCGGTGATCTCGAACAACTGCCGGGCGGGCAGGGTGATGGTGGGGACGGCTTGCATCGCGGGGGCTCCTTCGCATGCGATTGGAGAATCAATATACTGGCCGGCCCCCACGAGGAGAAACGGTGGATTTGCATGGAACGCATGCATCCTGGGAATGCGAAAAGTGCGCCGGCGCCGCGCTCGCGCCAGTTGCGGCTGGACCTGCTGCACACCTTCGAGGCGGCGGTGCGGCATCTGAGCTTCACCCGCGCCGGCGATGAACTCGCACTGTCGCAGTCGGCCGTCAGCCGGCAGATCCAGCAGCTCGAGGACAGCGTCGGTGCGGCGCTGTTCGAGCGCCGCCACCGGGCGCTGGTGCTCACCGAGGCCGGGCGCATCCTGCACCGCGCGGTGGAGGACAGCCTCGAGCGCCTGCGCGATGCGGCCGCGCGCGTGCGCGGCACCGCCGCGCGCCAGCAGCTCACCGTGACGTGCACGCCGGGCTTCGCTTCCTTCTGGCTGATCCCGCGGCTGGTGCGCTTCACCGCGGCGCACCCCGACGTGGACGTGCGCATCTCCGCCACGCTGGAACTGGTGGACCTGGAGCGCGGCAACGTCGACGTCGCCGTGCGCTTCGTGCCGGGCTCGCAGGGCCACGGGCCGCTGCTGTTCGAGGAGGAAGTGCAGCCCATGTGCGCGCCGGCGCTGCTGCGCGATGCGCGCCGGCCGCTGAAGACGCCGGCCGACCTGGAGCGCCACACGCTGCTGGCGGTGGAGATGCACGACGCACCGCTGACCGCCGAATGGGAGCCGTGGCTGGAACTCATGGGCCTGTCGGCCGTGCGCATGTCGCACACGCTGCGCTTCACGCGCTACGGCGAGGCGGTGGCGGCCGCCGTCGCGGGGCAGGGTGTCGTGATCGGCCGCCTGCCGCTGCTGGCGGACCTGGTGCGCGAGAAGAAGCTGGTGGCCCCGTTCCGCAGTCCGGCGGCCTCGCGCCGCGGCTATTTCGTGACGCTGGCGCCGTATGCGGCGCGCCACCCGAGCGCGCAGGCGTTCGCCGACTGGGTGCTCGCCGAGGCGCGGCAGCTCGCGCCGGCTAGCGGGCAGCAGCCGGCGCCGCCGGCGGCGCCGAGGCCACCGGCTCGCTGAGCGGGGGCGACCAGCCCTGGCCGGGCGTGTAGCGCGCGACCTGCTCCTCGGTCGGCGCGAAGCCGCTCGTCCAGCGTGCCGTCACGTTGCCTTGCGCATCCATCGCCAGGCGGGGGGCATCGTCGTCGCGGGCCGCGCCTTCGACATGCGGGCGCGGCAGCGCCCCCGGCAGCACGTCCGGCGCGGTCCAGCCGGAGGCCGCATCGAAGCGGCTGAAGCGCAGGCTCTCGATGGTGCCGACCGTGTGGCGCCACACGGCCATGGCGACGCCGCGCCCGTTGCTCGCGAGCTGCGGGTCGCTCGCCTGGCCGTAGATGTCTTCCAGCGCGCGCGCCTCGCCCCAGCCCCCGGGCCGGGCGAAAGCGCAGGCGACGACGTGGCCGTCCTGCACCCACGCGGCCAGCGCCGTTTCGTCGCCGGAGCGCACGAGCTGCGCTGTCGTGCCGGCGGGCGCGGGCGGTGGCGGGATGGCTTGCCCGTGCGCATCGGTCAGGCCCGGCGCGGTGGGCGCCGGCTGGTGGCCATACCCTCCGAGCACGGCGGTGTTGCCGGGTGCCGGCCGGTCGCGGCAGCCCGCCAGGGCGAGCCCGGCCACCACCAGCAGGGTGGCAGCACTGCGCATGCACTTCATCGCGAACCCCCGGGCGGTCAACCGCTCTTGCGCCGCGTCGTGGCGGGCTTCACGCTCGCACGCGCCGTGGGGGTGGTCTTGCGGGCAGCCGCCTTGCGGACGGGAGCCGCTTCGTCGTTGGCCGCCTGCTCGCGCTTGGCCGCGCTCTTCCTTGCCGCCGGGGCGGCCGCGGCGCTCGCCGCGGGCGCATTGCCCTTGAGGCTGCGGCGCAGCAGTTCGGTCAGGTCGATGATCTCGGCTCTGGCCGCCGGCACGTCCTCGCCGGGCAGCGGCGCCACCTGGTGCAGGCCGCCTTCGCGCTGCTTTTGCTCGACCAGCTCCATCAGCTTCTCGCGGAACTCGTCGTGGAACAGGTCCGGCTGCCAGTCGCCCGCCATCGCTTCGACCAGCTGTTCCGCCATCTTCAGTTCGGCGGCGCTGACCGTCACGTCGTCGCCCGGCCAGGCGAGGCCGGCGACATCGCGCACTTCGTCGGACCAGCGCAGCAGGTTGAGCACCAGCCCCTTGCCCTGCGGAATGAGCGCCGCGAGGTGCTGCTTCGTGGAGATCACCACCCGGGCGATGCCCACCTTGTTCGTGCGCGCCAGCGTCTCGCGCAGCAACGCGAAGGGCTTCTGGCCGCCCTTGCCGCCCGGGCTGACGTAGTACGGCTTGTTGAAGAAGACGGCGGGGATCTGCTCGCGCTCGACGAAGGCCTCGATCGAGATCGTCTGCGTTGACTTGGGCAGGGCGGCCTTGATCTCATCGGGCGTGAGCACGACGAACTGGTCCTTCTCGACCTCGAAGCCCTTGACGACCTCCTCGCGCGGCATGGCTTCGCCGGAGGACTTGTCCACCTGCTGGTTGCCCACGCGGGTCATGGTGGACTTGTTCAGCAGGTTGAACTTCATGCGGTTTTCCGCCGTCGCCGAGTGCAGGGTGACGGGAATGTGCACGAGGCCGAAACTGATGGCGCCCTTCCACAGGGTGCGCGAACTGGTGGGTGCGGGCATGGCGGTTCCTTGATCCGGGAATCGTGGGCAAGCCGGCCCGCGCCGGCTGTAGGACGTGGCAGGCAGAGCATGCAGGGCGCGGCGGCGAACGCCGGGCCCGCGGCCGTTGCCAGGGCACGACAGCGCGCCGCGCCAGTCGCGCGCAGGCGTCATCGGTGGACCCTTCCCCCGCGGGCGACATTTCGGTTGATTCACGTCAAGTCGCGAAATGTCGCTTGCGAGGACGATGCGCTCATTCTGAGGGAAAACCCGGGCGAGGCAACAAGAGCGGAACACGCCGCCACACACATGCCGACCCCGGCTCGGGGCTGAAATGAAAATAGAAGTGATGCTCGCTGACGGCCATCCGGTCGTTCGCTGCGGGCTGCGCCGCATGATCGAGGGCACGCACGACCTGGTGGTCGGTGCGGAGACCGGCAATGGCCATGCCGCCCTGGAGCTGCTGCGCTCGCGGGCGTGGGGCCTCGCCGTGCTCGACCTCTGGATTCCCGGGCGCAGCGGGCTCGAACTGATCAAGCTGATCAAGGCCGAGCTGCCGCGCCTGCCCATCCTGGTGTTCAGCGCCCAGAGCGAGGAGCACTACGCGCTGCGCGCGATCCGCGCCGGCGCCAGCGGCTACCTGGCCAAGGACGCCGATCCCGAGACGATCCTGTCGGCCATGCGCAGCATCGCCTCGGGCGGCGTGCATTTCACGCAGGAGGTCGCCGCGCTGCTGTCGATCGACCCCTCGCGCCGCGCCGACGCGCCGCCGCACACGCTGCTGACCGACCGCGAATACGGAATCTTCGACCGCATCGTGCGCGGCCACGCGCTGACCGAGATCGCCGACGACCTGTCGCTGAGCATCAAGACGATCAGCACGCACAAGTCGCACATCCTCGACAAGCTGAACCTGCACGGGCATGTCGACCTGGTGCGCTATGCGATCGAGCACAAGCTGCTCGATCCGACCCTGGAGTAGCCGCGTGCGCATCGAAGTCCTGCTTGCCAATGAACACCCGGTGGTCCGCGCCGGCCTGCGCGCGCTGGTCGCCTGCAGCGAGGACCTGGCCGTGGCCGGCGAGGCCGCGGACGGCCGCGACACCCTCGACATGGTGCGCGTGCGCGACTGGGGCCTGGTCATGCTGGACCTCACCATGCCGGGGCGCAGCGGGCTCGAGTTGATCAAGTTGATCAAGGCGGAACGGCCGCGGCTGCCGGTGCTGGTGTTCAGCGCGCAAAGGGAGGAGCTCTATGCGCTGCGCGCGATCCGCGCCGGCGCGCTCGGCTACCTGTCGCTGCGGGCCGACCCCGACACCGTGATCTGCGCGATGCGGCGGGCCGCGGCGGGCCGCATCTTCGTGAGCCCCGAGGTCACCGAGCTGCTGGCGAGCCATTCGGGCGACGCGCTGCCGCACGACCGGCTCACCGACCGCGAGTACTGCATCTTCAGCCGCATCGTGCACGGCGCGTCGCTGAGCGACATCGCCGACGAACTCTCGCTGAGCATCAAGACCGTCAGCACGCACAAGTCCCACATCCTCGACAAGATGACCCTCGCGGGGCAGGTCGAACTGGTGCGCTATGCGATCGAGCACAAGCTGCTCGGAACGGTCAGCGAATAGACATGGCAATTCTCATCAAGTCAGGAACGACTATGCAACATGCGGGCTTACTAGCACGCCTGCGCCGGGCCGCGGTCACCGCGGGCCTCGTTTTCGCCAGCCTGGGTCTCGCCGGGCTGGCGGGCAACGCCGCGGCGCAGGCCGACGCGCCGGCGGCAGCCAAGGCGAAGATCGACAACGCGACCTGCCTGTCCTGCCACGACGGCCAGAAGGGCAAGCTCGAGGTTCCCACGGCCGCCGGCAAGCCGCGCGCGCTCAATCCGGTCGACCTCGTGAAGTTCCAGAAGGGCGTGCACTCGCAGATGGAATGCGTGGCCTGCCACGCCGACATCAAGGACAACGCCGAGAAGGGCAACGTCCACCAGAAGGACCCCGCCCAGCCGCTGGCCAAGGTGGACTGCGCGACCTGCCACCAGGAACTGTGGGACCAGACGGTCAAGCGCGGGCGCGCCGAGGAGCGGCCCCGCCTGAAGGTGGTGGCGACCAACATCGAGAACTACAAGAAGTCGTTCCACGCCCGGCCCAACCCGGACGACAAGACGAAGCCGAACGCCACGTGCTCGGACTGCCACGACACGCACAGCTTCGCCGTGCCGGTGAACAAGGCGTCGCCCGAGAACACGCAGTGGCGCCTGGGCATCTCCGCGCGCTGCGGCAGCTGCCACACCGACCAGCTCGAGACCTACCAGCAGTCGGTGCACGGCAAGGAGAACGGCAAGAAGATGCTGGCCGACGCGGCGACGTGCTCGGACTGCCATAGCGCGCACAAGGTGGCCAACACCTCCAGCGACCCGTTCAAGCTCGTGGCCACCGCCAACTGCGGCAGCTGCCACGCCAAGCAGTACGCGTCGTACAAGGAGACCTTCCACGGCGCGGTGAGCACGCTGGGCTATGCCTACACCGCCAAGTGCTTCGACTGCCACGGCAGCCACGACATCGCGCGGGTGACGGATAAGGCCTCCAAGGTCCACATGGACAACCGGCTGGAGACCTGCGGCACCTGCCACAACGCCAAGAAGGGCCTGTCGCCCGTCTCCAAGGGCTTCGTGAGCTTCCAGCCGCACGCCGAGCCGGGCAACTTCAAGAAGTACCCCGAGGTCTCGTTCGCGTCCCTGGGCATGACCGGGCTGCTGCTCGGCACCTTCGCCTTCTTCTGGCTGCACACCATCCTGTGGTTCGTGCGCGAGTGGAAGGAGCGCAAGGCGCGCGGCGGCGGCGACCTGCACGTGCGCATCGACGAGATCCCGCCGGCCGTGCGCGGCAAGCACTTCCAGCGCTTCACGCCGACCTGGCGCATCGCGCACCTGTGCTTCGCGATCAGCCTGATGGTGCTCGCCACCACCGGCATGCCGCTGTTCTATCCCGACACGCCGTGGGCGCCCGCGATCATGAAGATGTTCGGCGGCCCGAAGGTGACGGGCCTTGTCCACCGCACCGCCGCGGTCGTCTTCGTGGCGATCTTCATGTGGCACCTGTTCTACGTGGTGTACCGGCTCGGGCGCAACTGGCGCAGCTGGAAGATCTTCGGCCCCTATTCGATGGTGCCGAACCTGAAGGACCTCGAGGACGTGATCGGCATGTTCAAGTGGTTCCTGGGCCAGGGCCCGCGTCCGAAGATCGACCGCTGGGCGTACTGGGAGAAGTTCGACTACTGGGCACCCTTCTGGGGCGTGACGATCATCGGCGTGAGCGGCCTGATGCTGTGGCTGCCGAGCCTGTTCGGCACCTTCCTGCCCGGCTGGGTCTTCAACGTGGCGACCATCTTCCACGGCGAGGAAGCCTTCCTGGCGGTGGTGTTCCTGTTCACGGTGCACTTCTTCAACAACCACTTCCGGCCGGACAAGTTCCCGGTGGACGTGATCATGTTCACCGGCAGCATGTCGCTGGACGACTTCAAGAAGGAGCACCCGCTGGAGTACGAGCGCATGGTGCAGACGGGCGAACTGGGCAAGCACCTGGTCGACCCGCCCTCGAAGCTGAAGGTGAAGTTGTCGCGCCTGCTCGGTTTCACGCTGATCCTGATCGGCCTCGCCATCCTCACCCTGGTGGCCATCGGATTCTTCACCTCGGGCGCCCCGGCGCCGAGCGGCATCACGGTCTAAGAACAACAAGGCTTTACGGTCAAGGCAGGGGGCGGCCCTGCCGCCGCCGGCACCCGCCACGAGGCGCGTGCCGGCGTCGCGCCTTGTGGCTCCGAAGTCATGGAGGCGCACTGGTTCTTCAACGGAGAGGAGACGCTTCATGAACTTCCGGACTTCCCTGGCCATGGCCTGCGGGCTGATGACTGCACTCGCGGCGCAGGCCGCACCCGATGCCGACGCCGCCCAGGCGCTCATGCGCAAGAGCGACTGCTTCAAGTGCCACGCGGTGGACAAGAAGAAGGACGGCCCGCCGTTCAAGGAAGTGGCGAAGAAGTACAAGGGCAAGGCCGAGGCCGAGGACAAGCTCGTCAAGCACATCACGACCAGTCCCACCGTGGAGATCGACGGCAAGAAGGAAGAACACCGCGCGATCAAGACGAAGGACGCCGGCGAGATCAAGAACGTCGTCCAGTGGATCCTGTCGCTCTAGCGACGGGACGCGCCATGCGAAACGGAGCACTCGCCCGCCTGGCCCGCTGGGCCGCGGGCAAGCGGGCGTTCGTCGTCCTGCTTGCCGGCGTCGCGATGGGGTTCGCCGCACTCAGCGTGTTCGGCACCACCATGATCTACACGAGCACGGAACCGTTCTGCGCCACCAGCTGCCACGAGATGGCGAACAACTCCAACCTGGAGTTCGTCGGCTCGGTGCACGACCGCAACCGCACCGGCGTGCGCGCGACCTGCGTGGACTGCCACGTGCCGCACGCGCCGATCCCGCTGTACATCGCCAAGATGGGCGCGCTCAACGACCTCTGGAGCCACCACGTGAGCCACACGGTGGACACGAAGGAGAAGTTCGAGGCGCAGCGGCAGAAGATGGCGCAGCGCGTGTGGACGTACATGAAGGGCAACGACTCGCGCGAGTGCCGCCACTGCCACAACGCGGCCAACATGGATCCCGAGCGCCAGTCGCCGCAGTCCGTCGCGCGGCACGAGAAAGCCAGGCGCGAGAAGATGACCTGCATCGACTGCCACTTCGGCATCACCCACACGGTGCCCGAGGGCGGCCCCGGCCCGCAGGAGCTGGAGGTCGACCGCAGCCTGATCCCGCGCAGCGCGATCTTCTAGGAGGAGCCGACATGATGAAGATCTTTCGCGGGATCGGCGCCCCCGTTGCCGGCGCCTGGAGGCGGGCCCGCGGCTGGGGCGCGGGGCCCGGCAGCCTGGCCGTGCTGCTGGCCGGCATGGCGCTCGGCGCGGTGGCGTTTGCCGCCGGCGGCTCGTTCATGGTGTACGCCAACTCGGAGTCGTTCTGCGCCACCTCGTGCCACGAGATGAACCAGCTGCAGAAGGAGCACAAGGGGAGCGTCCACGACATGAACCGCAGCGGGGTGCGCGCCACCTGCAACGACTGCCACGTCCCGCACGAGTACATCCCCAACTACCTCGCGAAGCTGGGGCTGGCCTCGGACGTGTGGGGCCATTTCGTCACGCGCTCCATTTCGACGCCGGAGAAGTTCGAGGCCAAGCGCTACGAGCTCGCGCGGCGCGTGTGGGTGTACATGAAGGAGAACGACTCGCGCGAGTGCCGGCACTGCCACACGACGTCGAAGATGGATCCGGACAAGCAGAGCGAGAAGGCCATGCGCCGCCACGAGAAGGGCCGCGCGGCAGGGCAGACGTGCATCGAGTGCCACTTCGCGATGACGCACAAGGAGCCGGACGGCCCGGGCCCGCAGGAGCTGTTCTCGAAAGAGCCCGTCAAGCAGGTGGCGCGCTGAACCCGCAGGAAAGGAAGGCCCATGCTCATCGAATGCTACGAATGCAAGGCGAAGATCAGCGACACGGCGGCCAGCTGCCCGCATTGCGGCGCCGTGCCGCTCGACCCGGTGCACACGCTGCCGGTGTTCGTGTCGGACCTGAACATGAAGTTCGGAACCATGTTCTGGTTCATGATCAAGGCGGCCGTGGCGGCGGTGCCCGCCGCGGTCGTCCTCTACACGGCAGCAACCGTGATCGGCGGCTTGATCACCCCATTGTTGAGACCCTGATGCGCGATTGACCGAGTGCTTTGCTCGGGATGTGGGCTTTATGCCGCGCGCCGTGCGAGTGCCGCACGGCGCGCATTCGCGCAATGTTGATGCACGTCACGTTCCAGGGGGGGCAGGCGCGAATCGCTCGCATCCACCGAGTGCATCCGGGTCGTTTTCGCTCTCGGACGATTCCTAGGGGAACTTTGAAGCGACTCCGATACCTGCGCGTACCCCGCGTCACGAGAATTCCCAGCAACGTGGGAAGTACCAAATGAAGCACCGCATCATCGAAACCGTCGTCCTGGCCCTGGGACTGTGGCTGTTCGCCGGCCTGGCCCTGGCTGCCGACGTGCAGCCCCAGAAGGGCAAGCAGGCGAGTGCCGCCCATGCCGACAAGAAGGCTGCAAAGAAGAAGCCGGCCGCGCCCCAGCCCGTGCTGGTGGACATCAACAGCGCGAGCAAGGAAGAACTCAAGAAACTGCCCGGCATCGGCGATGCCGAGGCGGACAAGATCATCGCGGGCAGGCCGTTCCTTTCCAAGGCGCATCTGCAGACCCGCAACATCGTTTCCCCCATGGCCTACCAGGGCCTCCGAGAACTGGTCGTCGCAAGGCAGAAGGACGCCAGGTTCGGCAAGGTCGCCGGCAAGTGATCCGGGGAAACAGGGTCGAAGAAAGACGAAACATGCAGTTTTGGTCCGGCTCGACGAAGGTCCTGTCGCAGGGCAGCTTAGTTAGCAAGGTGGCATCCACCAAGGAGGGTATGGTGCATATCGATACGAGTAGGTTGAAGAGACTGTCACGGTTCGTGGCAGTCGCCGCGACCGCAGCGCTGTTGCTGCATGGTTGCGGTGGGGGCTCGGATGGAGCTCCCGGCCCGGCCGGCCCAGCGGGCCCCGCCGGCCCGGCAGGGACGCCGACCCCCGCAGGCACGAGCGCCACGAGCATCTCCACGATGACTCCCGCGCAGATTGCCGCGACGGAATTCAACGCGACGATCACCAGCGTGACCATCGCCAGCCCGCCGGTGGTGAACTTCAAGGTCACCGACGGCAATGGCACGCCTCTGGCCGGCCTGGGTCTGCAGACCAAGTCCGCGACCGGCGCGCCGCGCTACCAGAACATCGCGTTCACCCTGGCGAAACTGGTTCCCGGCGCGGCCGGTGCCACGGCCGCCAACCCCGGCCCGAGCAAGTGGGTCAGCTACATCGTGACGACCGTGCCGACCGGAACGGCGACCGCGACCGCGACCCGCCCGACCAGCGACAACAACGGCACGCTGGTGGACAACGGCGACGGTACCTACAAGTACACGTTCTTCCGTGACATCACCAAGGCCAAGGACGTTGTTGCCGCCAGTCCGCTCAAGACCGGCGAAGTTGCTGCCGATCTCGGTGACCTGACGTACGACCCGAACGCGGTGCACCGCCTCGTGCTGCAGATCTCCGGCAACGTGCCGGGAACCGGCACCAACACGAAGGATGAAGTCCAGGTCGTTCCGGGCGTGCCCCTGAGCAGGCCGAACAACGCGGTCTTCGACTTCATTCCGGCGACCGGCAAGGTGCTCACCGCCGCCGACCCGGGCCAACGCCTGATCGTCGACAAGCTCACCTGCAACGAATGCCACGGCAAGCTTGGTGGCATTCCCGGCACGGACAGCCAGAGCTTCCACGGCGGCAGCCGCTATGACCCGCGGTTCTGCGTGACCTGCCACACCGACCAGCGCAAGTTCGGCCAGGCCCGCGCCGTGTCGGACCCCGCCACCAACGCATTCCCGGCGCTGAAGAAGAACGCCACCACCGGCAGGTTTGAACCGTCGACCAACGTCGCGGACGGCGTGACGATCGGTGACTTCCCGGTCCTGATCCACCGCGTGCACAAGGGTGAACTGCTGGTCAAGAAGAACTACAACTACGCTGACGTGCTGCTGAACGAGACGCTCTACCCGCAGGACATCCGCAACTGCAGCAAGTGCCACGACAGCACCGCGCCCAAGGTCGCCCCGCAAGCGGCGAACTTCAAGACCGTGCCGAGCCGCCTCGCCTGCGGCGCATGCCACGACGGCATCAACTGGGCCAACGGCCAAGGCGTGACCAACGCGGCGAACAGCCAGGCCGAGATCACCGGCACGGCAGCCGTCGCCACCGGCCACATCGGCGGTGCCCAGGCGGACGACACCAAGTGCGCCCTGTGCCACGACGCGACCTCGATCGAGAAGGTCTACCACCTGGCCGTCACCCCGCCGAACCCCTTGAACGCGCTCGCCAAGACCGGCGGCAACAACAACACGAACGCCGCGTGGATCGCTTCCAAGGTGGACAACCTGCCGGCCGGCGCGATCAAGGTGACGTACGAGATCGCCAGTGTCTCGCGCAACGCCAGCAAGCAGCCGGTGATCGTGTTCAAGATGCTGCAAAACGGCGTCGCGGTCCCGTTCAAGACGTTCAATCCGGCGCTGGATCCCGACCCGGTGAAGAACCGTGCGGCCCAGGAAATGTGGGACAACTTCATGGGTTCGCCCAGTGCCTACTTCGTGTTCGCGGTTCCCCAGGACAACACCACCGTCCCGACGGACTTCAACGCCACGGCCTCGGGCTACCTGAGGAGCATCTGGAACGGCAGCATCCCGGCCCCGGCCAAGGCTGGAGACGCGTCGAGAGGTACCATGACCGGCCCTGACAGCAGCGGCAACTACACGGTCACCCTGACCGACGTCACCATTCCCGACAACGCGGTGATGCTCACGGGCGGGATCGGCTACACCTACGGCCTGAAGGCAACCATGCCGCTCACGCAGATCAACCTGACCGACAACTCGCTGTCCGACCCGAACCGCAAGGCTCGCTTCGCGACCAAGGCCGCGAGCGCGACGGACCTGACAGCCGGCATGCCGAACAAGGAGGGTGGCCTCATCGTCATCGCCCCGGACGTGCAGAAGGTGGCGACCGGTTACACGGCCCGCCGTCCGATCGTCGAAGACAAGCGCTGCAACGCCTGCCACGAGGAACTCGGTGCCTTCACGATCGAGTCCTTCCACGCCGGCCAGCGCAACGACGGCACGACCTGCTCGTGGTGCCACACCCCGAACAGGACGAGCAGTGGCTGGTCCGCGGACTCTACGTCCTTCGTGCACGCGATCCACGCGGGCAGCAAGCGCGAGAATCCGTTCACCTGGCACGCCTCGACGACCGATCATTCCTACGGGAACATCGGTTACCCCGGCGTCCTGAACCGGTGCGAAACCTGCCACCTGCCTGGAACGTACGACTTCAGCAACGCGACCTCGGCCGCGCAGGCTGGGGGCCGCCTGTTCCGGACCGTCGCGACGGGTACCGTGGTGACCGGCACTGCGACCGCGCTGACGAAGTTCGCGACCTCGCCGTATGTCACGGCAGACGTCAACTACGGCTCGGGCTTCAGCTTCAGTGTTCTGACCGCCTTCCCGGGAACAACCCCGGCGGCCGGCACGACGCTGGTGAGCTCGCCGAGTGCGGCCGTGTGCTTCTCCTGCCATGACACCACGGCGGCAAAGGCGCACATGGAGTCCAACGGCGGCTCGATCTATCAGCCGCGCTCGACGGCCATCGGCAAGGTCGAAACCTGCGAGGTGTGCCACGCCTCCGGCAAGATCGCCGACATCAAGGCGGTGCACTCGAAGTAACGCGGCACGATGGTGATCGCGTGGCAGGGGCCGGCCTGGCCGGCTCCTGCAACCCACGACCCGAGGGCGGAAACGCCCTCGGGTTTTTTCTCTCCGCCGTTCGTCCTGCCCCGTTTGCAGGCATGTGTGGCCATCGCGCCACCTAACGTAAAACGCGCATGCGCAAAAGCGCCCCCCGCCTCGCCGGTTGACATTTGTCAACGCGTTGCCAGTGGCCACGGAGCACGATGAACCCCATAGCTCGACACAGTTTTCACCAGGAGCAAATGTGAAAGTCCTTACCCTGATCTCCACTGCCATCGCCGCCGCTGCTTTCGCCATGCCGGCCGCCGCCCAGGACGCCGATGCCGCCCAGAAGCTGCTGAAGGCCGAGAACTGCACCAAGTGCCACTCCGTCGACAAGTCGAAGAAGGGCCCGGCCTACCAGAAGGTCGCCGCCAAGTACAAGGGCAAGGCCGACGCCGAAGCCAAGCTGACCGAGTTCCTGACCAAGAGCCCGAAGGTCAAGCTCGATGACGGCTCGGAAGAAGAGCACAAGGCCATCAAGGACCAGAAGGCCATGGCCAACCTGATCAAGTGGGTCCTCGCGCAGTAAGCGGGCGATCGAGCCAGCTGCACGCCCCAGGGCGCCACCCGCCGCCGCTGCCGCTTCCGCGAGGAACGCGCGGCGGGGCAGGGTGAGGCAGGCTCAAGACAGGCACGCACCGGCCGCACGTTGACGGCACCGGCGTCCGACGAGTCAACAGGTTTCAAAAGAGGGGGTCCTGCGGGGCCATTGGAGGCGGTATGCTGAATTCATTCGCGCGGTACGGGAAAGGGGCCATCGTGGCCCTTTCCGTCCTGCTGGCTGCATGCGGAGGGGGCGGAGGCGGCAGCGATGTCGTGGTGCCTGCACCCGCGCCCGGCGGCTCCGCCAACCAGGCCGTGTCGCAGGCGCTCGCCAGCGCCGCCGCGGTCTCCGCCAACGACACCGCCACCAACACGTCCTCCAGCTTCACGGTGCTGCAGTCCGCCGGCGTTGCCGCCGTGACGATCAACAGCCCCCCGAAGGTCAACTTCGCCGTCTTCTCCGATGGCAAGCTGGTGCAGAACCTCGCCCTCGCCAACGTCCGCTTCGCGCTCGCGAAGCTGGTGCCCGGCACCGACGGCGAGCCGGACCAGTGGGTCAGCTACGTCTACCGCAAGGAAACGCCGAAAGCCAACGTCGGCCCCAACAACCTGGCCGTCGTGCCGGCGGGGACGATGCAGGCCACCACGGATCCGCAGCCCGCCGCCTCCGCCGCCACGCAGCTGGTGCGCAACGCGGAAGGCTATTACACCTACACGTTCAGCACGGACGTGAAGGACCCCGCCAAGACCAATGGCGTCGTCTTCGAGCCCGGCCGCACGCACCGCGTCGCGATCCAGCTTTCGTACAGGAACGCCGCCGGCGAGACGGTGCTGGTCAACCCGTACTTCGACTTCACCGTCGACGCCAACGGCAACTCGGTGCCCGTCACCGACCCGGCGCTCACCCGCAAGATGACCGACGTGAGCTCGTGCAACACCTGCCACGAGAAGCTCGCGCTGCACGGCGGCGGCCGCGTCGACACGCAGTTCTGCGTGATGTGCCACAACCCCGGCACGCGCGACGCCAACAGCGGCGAGGTGCTGACGCTGTCCACCATGGTCCACAAGCTCCACGCCGGCAAGCTGCTGAAGGCGCGCGGCGAGGACTACACGATCTGGGGCTACAACGACACCAAGGTCAGCTTCGCCGAAGTCGGCTTCCCGCAGGACCTGCGCAACTGCACCAAGTGCCACACCGGCGCCAATCCCGCCACGCCGCAGGGCGACAACTGGAAGTCCCGCGCCAGCCGCGAAGCCTGCCTGACCTGCCACGACAGCCGTCCCGGCTCGGACTGGTTCACCCAGCACACCTTCTTCAACCAGAACCGCGACCCGAACGCCACGGCCACCTTGCTGAAGAACGCCGAATGCGTGCGCTGCCACGCCCCCGGCGGCGGCATCTCGCCCGAGCGCGTGCACTTCAACCAGAATGAAGAGAACGCGGCGAAGTACAAGATGAACATCGAGGCCGCCTCGTACGACGCAGTCACGAACAAGGTCACGGTCAAGTACTTCCTGTCCGACCCGACCAACGGCGACGCCGCCTACAACCTGGTGACGAGCGAGTGCACGGGCACCCCGGTCGCCTGCGCCGGCACCACGAAGTTCGGCAACCTGCGCTTCCTCGTGGCGTGGGGCAGCCTCGCCGGCCAGCCTGCCGGCACGACCGAGTTCACCAGCAACAACAACGGCGGCAGCGCCTCCGTGTTCGCCTACACCGGCACCAACGACGGCAGCAACCACTACACCGCCACCGTCACGCTGCCGGTCAACTCGCCCACGCACGTGGTCTCCGGCACCGCCCGCGTGGTCTCGATCGGCCAGATCAAGGAGCCCAAGCTCGTGATCCAGACCGTCGCCGAGCCGCGTCCGGAAGCGACGCCGCGGACCCTGGTGAACGTGGTGGTGCAGCACACCTTCAAGGAGTTCGCCCTCAGCGGCAGCACCGTGCAGGCACGCCGCACCGTCGTCTCCAACGACAAGTGCAACGTCTGCCACGCCGCCCTGGGCACCACCTCCGGCGCGAATACGCTGGCCGAGGCCTTCCACGGCGGCGCCCGCAACACGGTCGAGGCCTGCGTGATCTGCCACGACCCGCTGCGGATGTCGTCGACGATCATGACCAACGGCACGTCCTTCAACGAGTCGTACCAGTTCAAGCGGATGATCCACGGCATCCACGGCAGCTCGCAGCGCACCTTCCCGTTCACCCACGGCAACGTGGTGGTGGGGACGTTCGACAAGTCGGGCGCGCTGACGGCGCAGGGCTCCTTCGCCGCCGACCAGAAGGTCACGATCGGCACGACGCCGACGGTGGTCATCACCGCGGGCACCGCCGTGCCGGCCGGCACGACGCTGCAGGGCATCGCCGACATGATCACCGCCGCGGCGCGCGCCAGGGGCTACACCGGAGCGGCGATCGCGCCGGCGGAGAACTATGCCGCCGAAGTCGCCTGGCCGGGCGTGGGCATCAACTGCAACGTCTGCCACGTCGACAACTCGTACAAGCTGGACAAGGGCACCGTCGGCGCCGTGATCCAGAAGCCCGCCGGCGTGACCGATCCGCTCGACTGGCTGGTGATCTCGCCGAAGGCCGCTTCATGCACCGGCTGCCACGACTCGCCGAAGGCCCTGGGCCACGTGACGAGCTTCGGCAACGCCACCTTCGGCGGCAAGCAGTCCGCGTCCCTCGCGACCACGGAGACCTGCATGGATTGCCACGCGAGCGGCATGTTCAAGGGTGTGGACATCGTCCACGGTCAAAAGTAAGAACCAACCGGCCGAGAAGAAAAATGATGCGAATGCGCACGGTACTGGCAGCCCTGCTGCTTTGCGTGGGAGGGTGGGCCACCCCGGCCGCCCTCGCCGGGGTGGACGCCGAGGCGTCGAAGGCGTGCGTGGAATGCCACGACTCCGAGGACCTCGCGGACTCCAGTCGGCACGCGCACTCGCATCCCACCGACGCGCGCACCCCCGGGTGCACGACGTGCCACGGGTCCAGCGTCCCGCACATGAAGAACCCGGAGAAGCTGAAGGAGCGGCCGCGCCCGGACGTCACGTACGGCAAGAAGTCGCCGTCGCCGGTGGCGGCGCGCAACGCCGCCTGCACCAGCTGCCACAGCAAGGATGCCAAGCGCATGCTCTGGGCCGGCAGCCAGCACGAGGCGGCCGAGCTCGCCTGCACCAACTGCCACCAGAACCACACCAACACCGACAAGGCGCTTGCCCGCGCCACCGAGACGCAGCTGTGCTACGGCTGCCACAAGGAGCAGCGCACGCAGCTCGCGCGGCCCTCGCACCATCCGATCCCGGAAGGCAAGATGGCCTGCCGCGACTGCCACAACGTCCACGGCTCCGCCGGCCCCAAGCTGGCGAAGAAGGACAGCACCAACGACACCTGCTACAGCTGCCACGCCGAAAAGCGCGGCCCCTTCGTGCACCCGCACGAGCCCGCCACGCAGGATTGCGCGAGCTGCCACAACCCGCACGGCAGCACCACGGCCGCGATGCTCAAGGCACGCCCGCCCATGTTGTGCATGCAGTGCCACACGCCCCACGTCGCCGGCGGCGTCGGCGCGGTGGGTGGCCAGCCGGGCGTGTTCACCGCCCCGCGCCCGGGCGTTCCGCCCACGGTGGGTGCGAACACCGGCGGCCGCAACGTCGTGAACATGTGGCAGGCCCGCGCCTGCACCAACTGCCACACGCAGACCCACGGGTCGAACAACCCGGCGGTGACGAATCCCACGCCGCAATTCCTGTTCCGCTGAGCGAAGAAAGAACAACGATGCTTTCCCTCTGCCGACCCGCCGGACACTGCCGGCCCACCGCGCTCGCCCTGGCCCTCTTCGCCGCGTTCGCGCCGGCCTGGAGCCTCGCCGCCGACCCCGTCACCGAATCCTCCGTCAGCGTGGGTGCCGGCATCGTCGACGGCAGCCGCTCCGACCGCACGCAATTCGACCAGTACAGCGGGCTGCGCCCGAGCCAGCACGTCTTCGGCCTGTTCGGCCTGGACTACTACCGCCGCAACGACGACACCGGCGTCGCGGTCCGGTTCGCGGCCAGCGACCTGCTCACCAACAACCGCGAGTTCGGCCTGCGCTGGGCGCGCCAGGGCGACTGGGGCTTCGTCGCCGACTACGGCGAACTCGCGCGCCGCGAAACGGTGATCTTCAACAGCGGCATCACCGGCGCGGATGTGGACCTGCGCACCAAGCGCGAGGGACTGGGCGTCGGCTTCACCAAGGTGATCTCGCCGCGCCTGCAGTTCGAGCTGGGCGGCCGCACCGAGCACAAGACCGGTTCGCGCCTGTTCGGGGTCGGCTTCGCCTGCCCCTCCGCCGAGGCCATCACCTGCACCGGCACCAACGGCATCCAGGTCGGTTCGGCCGTGCTGTTCGCCCCGGAGCCGATCGACTCCGACCACCACCAGGTGGACGCGCGGCTGTCCTATGCGGCGCAGAAGCTGCGCCTGAGCCTGGGCTACTACGGTTCGTTCTACCAGAACCAGTTCGGCAGCCTGCGTCCCGGCGTCCCGGGCACGCTCCTGAACCCCGTCGGCACGCCGCTGCCCCCGAGCGCGGGCCTGGCTTCGATCCTGGGCAACCCGGTGGCGTTGCCGCCGGACAACCAGTCGCACCAGGTGGACCTCACCGGCGCTTACCTGTACAACGCCAGGTCCACGGTCAACTTCAAGCTGTCGCGCGCGCGCGCCACGCAGACCGACAACTTCCTCGCCGCCGGCCTGCCGGGCGCGCCCGCGGGCGTGAGCGACCTGGGCGGCCGCGTGGTGACCACGCGGGCGCAGGTCGGCTTCAGCACGCGTCCGCTGGCCAAGCTGTCGGTGCAGGGCCACGTGCGCTACGAGGACCGCGACGACGAAACCCCGCTGGCCCTCTACAACGTCGAGGCCGGCACCTTCTACACCAACCGGCAGCTGCCTTACCGCACCACCAGCGGCAAGTTGCAGGCGAACTACCAGTTCAGCCCCGCCTGGCGCGGCACGCTGGGCTTCGGCCGCGACCTGATCGACCGCGGCGTGTTCACGCCTTCCAGCGCCACGGCCGGCGTGACGGCGGAGCGCCAGAAGACGGCCGAGAACACGTACCGCGCCGAACTGCGCCGCCAGATGACCGAGGACCTCAGCGGCGCGCTGGCCCTGGAGCACAGCGACCGCAGCGGCTCCAACTGGCTGCGTGACAACAGCGGCCTGGGCGTGACCGAGGTGCCCGACGCGACCGCGCCCGGCATCGGCTTCGACCGCGGCATCTTCATGCCGACGCTGGCCGACCGGCGCCGCGACAAGGTGCGCCTGCTGGCCGACTGGCAGCCGCTCGAGGCGCTCTCGGTGCAGGCGGCGCTCGACGTCGGCATCGACCGCTACCAGGCCCCCGGCGTGTACGGCGTGCGCGACACCGGGATGCGGCAGGCCACGGTCGATTTCACCTACGCCGTCACGGACAACTGGAGCGTCAACGGCTTCTTCGCGCACGGCAACCAGACCGTCGACCAGGGCCGCCCCGACCAGGCCTTCCTCGCCTTCAAGAACCGCGAGAGCAACGTGGGACTCGGCGTGACGGGCAAGGCGACGAGCAAGCTGGAAGTCGGCGCGAACCTGTCGTACCTGCAGGACCGCTCGACCTTCGCGCAGCGGCTGGACTCCACCGCGTCCGCAGCCGACACGGCGCTGCTCGCGGCCAGCGGCGGCCTGCCGCCCATCACCTTCCGCCAGAGCGTGCTGCGGCTGTCCGGCAAGTACACGCTGGACAAGAAGTCCTTCGTGCGCGCGGAATTCGCCCACTACCGCACCCACTGGGACGACTGGGCCTGGGGCTTCAACGGCACGCCCTTCGTGTTCGCGGACGGCACCGTCGGCACCCGCACGCTCGCGCAGCACGTGAACGTGCTGCGGGTGGTCTACACCTACAGCTGGAAATAGGGCGCGGCCCGCGGATGCGGGCTGCCTCCGGCCGCCCCCTCTAAGGGCAATAGAGCAGCGCGCCCTGCTGCGTGCACAGCCCGCGCGGCCCGATGAGGCCGGGCGGCAGCTGCTGCAGGTGCGTGCCGTCGCTGGACCAGCAGCCGCCGGCATCGCACAGGGCCGGCGCGCTCGGTCGCTGGATCGCCACCGGCGGCGGCGCGGGCACCGGGACCGGCAGCGGCGCCGCCTGCGCCGGCAGGTCGATCTGCGGCGGCGGAACGACGACGGGCGCCTGCAGCACGCGCCCCGGCCGCGTGGGCGGCGCGCCGCTGCCCAGGCAGGTGGCGGCAGCGGCGGAGCGCAGCGCTTCCACGGTCGCCGTGTTCGCCTGCTGCTGGCGCGCCGCCTGCAGTTGCGCGAGCGCGCTGCCGCAAGCCTCGGACTTCAGCGGATCCTGCTGCGCCGCGCAGGGCAGGGCCGCGAACAGCAGGGGCAGGAGGGCGCGGGCGATCTTCATGGGGCGCTTCGCGGGCTTGTCCGACAGGGGACGCAGCGCGTCATCGGCACATTGTGGCGCATGAAGTCCCGCGATACCCGCTCGAGCCGCGCCAAGCGCGGGGAGCGTCCCACCTCCTCGGTGCCGGCCCAGCCGGACCATGGCGAGAACTCCGCCAGCACGATCGTCGAGGCGCCCCAGCCGCCGCGGCGCGACCGGCTGGATGCGCATGATTTCGCCGATGGCGGCGGCAGCGGCGGGGCCGAGGCCTTCAGCCGCCGCCGCACCCGGCCCTGAGCGAGCGAGGGAGGCGGCCGCCGCGCCGCCCCGCTTGCATCACCAACACGCTGTTCCGCCGGCAGCCCGCGGCCGCCCGCCGCGGGTAGGCTCCTGCCCATGAAAATCGCCACCTTCAACGTCAACGGCGTCAAGACGCGGCTCGCCCACCTGCTGCGCTGGCTCGAGAAGGAGCAGCCGGATGTCGCCTGCCTGCAGGAACTCAAGGCGCTCGACGAGGGCTTTCCCGCAGCCGCGATCCGCGACGCGGGCTACGGGGCGCTGTGGAAGGGCCAGCGCTCCTGGAACGGCGTCGCCATCCTCGCGCGCGGCCAGCAGCCGGTGGAGATCCGGCGGGCGCTGCCCGGCGACGAGGCCGACGACCAGAGCCGCTACCTCGAGGCCGCCGTCGATGGCGTGATCGTCGGCTGCCTGTACCTGCCGAACGGCAATCCGCAGCCGGGGCCCAAGTTCGACTACAAGCTCGCCTGGTTCGAGCGCCTGAACGCGCATGCGGCCACGCTGGTCGATTCCGAACACCCGGTGGTGCTGTGCGGCGACTACAACGTGGTGCCGACCGATGCCGACATCTACAACCCGCGGTCCTGGCGCAAGGACGCCCTGCTGCAGCCGGAAAGCCGCGCCTGCTGGGAGCGCCTGCTGGCGCAGGGCTGGACGGACGCCATCCGCCACCTGCACCCCGACGAGCCGGTCTACACCTTCTGGGACTACTTCCGGCAGCACTGGCAGCGCAATGCCGGCCTGCGCATCGACCACCTGCTGCTCAATCGCAAGCTGGCGCCGGGACTGCGCGCGGCGGGCGTGGACACCTGGGTGCGGGGCGAGGAGAAGGCCAGCGACCACGCGCCGGCCTGGGTCGAATTCGACGTCGCCAAGGCCGCCGCGCCGTCCCGCTCCCGCCGAAGTTAGGAAATTTTCTTACTTACCCGCCTGTTTTCGCTTACCGCCGGGCTTGAGCGACCGTGGTTTCATTCCGTTACGGCCACGGACGGGAGAGAAACATGGGAGACAGGTTCGATCGCGACGACGCCCTGCTGCTGGAAGCCTTGTCGGACAAGGTACTGCACCAGCTGCCACCGGCAGTCTGGAAGGAACTGTTCCTGGGTGCCGGACGCGAGAACATCCACTTCGAGGAGCGCGAGCTCACGCTGGTCCATGCCGATGCGGCCGTGCCGGCGGGCCAGCCCGGCAGCGTGACGGAGCGCTTCTACCAGGAGCTGCAGCGCATCAACGCGCGCCACGGCGGTCGCCTCGACCCGTACGTCAACGCGACCGCCCTCATCACCTTCGAGGAGCCGGGCGCCGCCGTCCGCATGGCGATGGAGCTGCAGCAGGCCGCTGCGGGCGTGGCGCTGCGCGTGGGCGTGGTGAGCGGGCATTGCACGGTGGCCTTCTTCCGCGCGCAGGGGCGCCTGTGGTGCACCCCCCTGGGCCGCCAGCCGGCGCGGGCTGCCGAAGTGGCGGCAAGCGCGCTCGTCGGCGGCATCGTCATCTCCCCCGAGAGCTTCGCGCCGGGCGAGATCCAGATCCGGCAGCGGGACTTCGAGGACACGCGTCCCGACTTCCTCGACAGCGAGCCGGATCTTTCCTCGCTCGCCATCGACGCCGAATACGACGGCATCGACATCCGCTGCTAGCCGCCCGGCCGGCTAGCCGGCGAAGCCGCCTTCGCCCAGGAACCGTTCCTCGTCCGGCGTGCTGGGCCGCCCGAGGATCGCGTTGCGGTGCGGGAAGCGGCCGAAGCGCGCGACGATGTCGCGGTGGTGCCGCGCGTAGCGCAGCGACTCGCCCCCGACCTGTTCGTTCAGCGTGACGCAGCGATCGAGGTCCGCGAGCTGCTCGGAGTGCATGAACGGCAGGTAGAAGAACTGGCGCAGCTCCTGCGGCACGGTGCGGTCGAAGCCGGCGCGGATCGCCAGGTCGGCCGCCGCCCGGGCCTTCGCATCGGTGGCGTACATGCGGGCGGTGCCGCGAAACGCGTTGCGCGGGAACTGGTCCAGCAGCAGCACGAGCGCGAGCGCGCCTTCCGCGCTGGCCAGCCAGGGGTCCATCGCGCCGGCAGCGGCGGCTTCGTGGGCCGCGAGGAAGCCTTCGCGAAAGCGGGCGTCGAAGTCGGCGTCGGGCTTGAACCAGCGCCTGGGGCCGGCGTCTTCCCAGAAGCGGAGCACTTCGTGCGGTCGGGTGGCGGGGGCGGCCTGGCTCATGCGGGAAGGGGGGAGGCAAGGAAAAGCGGGGCCGTGCCCCGCTGGTGCATTGCTGCGCGTCTCAACGCTGGCGCTGGGGGTCCTGGTTGCCGCCGCCCTGGCGCTGCGGATCCTGGCCGGTGCCGCTCTGCTGGCGTTGCGGGTCCTGGCTGGTGCCGCCTTGCCGCTGCTGCTCCTGCTGGCGCTGCGGGTCCTGGGTCGTGCCGCTCTGCTGGCGTTGCGGGTCCTGGCTGGTGCCGCCTTGCCGCTGCTGTTCCTGCTGGCGCTGCGGGTCCTGGCCGGTGCCGCTCTGCTGGCGCTGCTGTTCCTGTTGGCGCTGCTGCTCCGGCGAGCCTTGACCGCCGCTTTGCTGCTGGTCCTGCTGCCGCTGCTGGCCGCCGCCGCCGGACTGGCTGCCGCCCTGGCCCATGCCGCCCTGGCTCATGCCGCCCTTTCCCTGGCCCTGGTTCTGCTGGTCCTGCTGCTGGCGATTCTGATCTTGCCCTTGTGCCATGAAATGCTCCTTGGATGCGGGAGCGCCGGTTCGGCAGCCCCCAGAACACCAATGTAGGAACGTTCCAGCGTAGTGCACGTCGGACACCGACGCCGCGGGAGTAGGAAGCCGCCTGCGAAGGGGGACACTGCTCCGGCGACCCGACTCGTTGCCGCATCCCGGTGCGGCCATCCGCTTCCTACACGGCCGCGCTCGTGCCGCTTGCAGGCACGGCGGCCCGCGCCGCCCAAGAATGGCTCCATGAGCACCGACACGAGCATCGGCCCCGGCGAGAACCAGGGCGGCAACGAGGACCACGGCAACGCCGACGGCTGCGGCAACAAGACGCTGGGCGAGAAAGCCACGCAACAGCCGCCGGCCGGTGCGGGCATCCTCGGCGAGCCGGGCGCGCAGGCGCCCGCGCGCGACAAACCCGCGGACGAGCGCTGAGACGGCATTTTTTGCACCGCATGCGGCGGCGTCCTACACGTGCGGGCGTGCCGCGCTGACCATCATGCGCTTCCCGAAACACAACGAATGGGAAGACATGATGAGCACGCGTTCTGGTTTTCTGCGCACTGCGGCCGCGGCCGCCCTCGTGACGGTGGGACTCGCCGGCTGCGGAATGATGCAATCGATGACTTCGAGCACGGAGACATTCACTGCCTCCCTGTCCGGCGCCCAGGAGTCGCCCCCGGTGAACACCGGCGGCAACGGCAACGCGGAAGTCACGTACGACCGCAACACCAGCATGGCCACCTACCGCGTCACGTACGGCGGCTTGAGCGGGCCGGCCACGGCGGGGCACATCCACGGACCGGCGGGCCCGGGGCAGAACGCCGGCGTCGCCGTGCCGTTCAGCAACGTCGGCACTTCGCCGATCATGGGCCAGGTCAAGCTCACGCCCGAGCAGTTCACGCAGCTCGCTTCGGGCCAGTGGTACGTCAACCTGCACACGGCCGCCCACCCGGCCGGCGAGATCCGCGGCCAGCTGCGCCGGCGTTGACCCGCGCGTGCCTTGGGCGAAGCGCTGACGCTGCCGGCTGAAGTCCCCGTCCTGGTCGCCGGCGGCGGCCCGGTCGGCCTGACGCTGGCGGCGCTGTTGGCGCGCCACGGCGTGGCCAGCCTCGTCGCCGAGGCGGACGAGGGTTACTGCAGCGGCAGCCGCGCGATCTGCGTCTCGCGCCGCTCGCAGGAGATCCTCGCCACTGCCGGTGCCGGGGCGGCCCTCGCCGCCAAGGCGCTGCCCTGGACGGGCGGGCGCAGCTACTGGCGCGACCGCGAAGTGCTGCATTTCCAGATGCCCAGCGAGCCGCTGCAGCGCTTCGCGCCCATGGTGAACATCCAGCAGTACCACGTGGAGGCCTTCGTCCACGCGGCGCTGCAGCGCGCGCCCGAGCTCGCGCAGGTGGCCTGGTCCACGCGCGTGCTGCAGGTACGCCCCGGCGATGCCGGCGTGGAGGTCGAAGTCGAGGGACCGGCGGGGCGGCAGCGCGTGCGCTGCGACTACCTCGTGGCCTGCGACGGCGGCCGCAGCACCGTGCGCGAGCAGCTCGGGCTGCAGTTCGATGGCACCCAGTACGAAGGCCGCTACGTCATCGTCGACATCGTGCAGAAGACGCGCCGGCCGGTGGAGCGCCTGGCCTGGTTCGATCCGCCATCGAACCCCGGTTCCACGCTGCTGATGCACCGTCAGCCGGACGACGTCTGGCGCATCGACTACCAGTTGCGCGACGACGAGGACGCGCAGGAGGCCCTGAAGCCCGGGAACATCCTGCCGCGCGTGGAAAGCCACCTGCGCATGATCGGCGAGACCGCGCCCTGGCAACTGCTCTGGGCCTCCATGTACAACGCGAAGTGCCTCACGCTGCCGTCCTACCGGCACGGCCGCGTGCTGCTCGCGGGCGATGCGGCGCACCTGGTACCGATCTTCGGCGTGCGCGGGCTCAATTCCGGCCTCGACGACGCGGCCAACCTGGCGTGGAAGCTCGCCCTCGTGCTGGAGGGCGGCGCGGCGCCGGAGCTGCTCGATTCCTATTCCACCGAGCGCGTGCAGGCGGCGCGCGAGAACATCGCCTATGGCGCCAAGAGCACCGAGTTCATGGCACCACCCGACTTCGCGTTCCGGCTGATGCGCGAAGCGACGCTGCGCCTCGCCCTGGACGAGCCGGCGGTGCGCTCGCTGATCAACCCGCGCCAGAGCGCGCCGGTCGCGTACACCGGCTCGCCGCTGAACGGCCCGGAAGAAGGGGCGTGGAGCACCGCGCAGGCCGCCCCCGGCCAGCCCGCGCCCGAGGCGCTGGTGCGCGCGCACCATGGCGAATTGCACCTGTCGCAGTGCTTCGGCACCGACTTCACCTGCCTCGTCTTCGGCGACGGGGCGCTGCCGCGCGCCGTGGCCGATCTCGCGCAGCACGGCGTCGCGGTGCTGGACATCGCTCCCGAGGCCGATGCGCATGGCCAGGCGCGGCTGCGTTACGGCCTGCCCGGAGGCCTGCACGCCACCGGCCTCGTGCTGGTGCGGCCCGACGGCTGCGTGATGGGCCGCTGGCGCGGCCTGGACCCCGCGCCCGTGCTGGCCTGCCTGCGCGCGAAAGGAATCCAGCCATGACCGATGCCGACCTGGACCGCAGCTACACGGCGCTGTGCGAGGCGCTCGGCGAGGTGGGGGCGCAGCGCAGCGAACTGCTGCTGGCGATGGTGGCGCTCGGCCTGATCGCGCGCAGCGAGCACGCCGACGAGGTGCTCGCGCTGGTGGCGAGGGCGCGAGAGCGCGTGCTGGAAGAGCCGGCGCCTCGCTGAGCCAGCGCAATACCCCTGCGCTCGCCCGATCGGCAGGGGCGACCTACAATCGCCGGTTCCCCGAAAACCCTGCATGAACGCCCCCGTCGACGTTTCCTTCTTCGCGCGCGCCGCCAAGCCGATCACCAGCTACCGCAAGTACTGGGCGCATCGCTTCGGCCCCGCTCCCTTCCTGCCGATGAGCCGGAAGGAGATGGACGCGCTCGGCTGGGACAGCTGCGACATCGTCCTGGTCACGGGCGACGCGTACGTAGACCACCCGAGTTTCGGCATGGCGGTGGTGGGGCGCGTGCTGGAAGCGCAGGGATTTCGCGTCGGCATCATTGCCCAGCCGGACTGGCAAAGCGCGGAGCCGTTCAAGGCGCTCGGCAAGCCCAACCTGTTCTGGGGCGTGACCGCCGGGAACATGGACTCGATGATCAACCGCTACACGGCGGACCGGAAGCTGCGCAGCGACGATGCGTACACGCCCGGCGACGTGGCGGGCAAGCGGCCGGACCGCGCCGCCATCGTGTACAGCCAGCGCTGCCGCGAGGCGTACAAGGACGTGCCGGTGATCCTCGGCGGCATCGAGGGCAGCCTGCGCCGCATCGCACACTACGACTACTGGTCGGACAAGGTGCGCCACAGCATCGCGCTGGATTCCAAGTGCGACCTGCTGCTGTACGGCAATGCCGAACGCGCCATCGTGGAGATCGCGCACCGCCTCGCCGCGCGCGAACCCGTCGAGAACATCACCGACGTGCGCGGGACCGCCTTCGTGCGCCGCGCCACGCCCGAAGGCTGGTTCGAGCTCGACTCCACCAGCGTCGACACGCCCGGCCGCGTGGAGGAGCACGTCAGCCCCTACATGACCATCGCGGACCAGGCGAAGGCGAAAGGCCAGTCCTGCGCGCAGGATGCATCGGCTTCACTCCCTCCCCCTCCGGGGGAGGGCGGGGGTGGGGGCACTCCGGTGCTCGAACAGCCGCTGCGCTTCGTTCCCTCCCTGCAGCGCCCCCACCCCAACCCTCCCCCGGAAGGGGAGGGAGGAAAGCGCAAGCCGCCGCCGCGCGACCGCACCGTCATCCGCCTGCCCTCCTACGACGCCGTCAAGTCCGACCCCGTCCTCTACGCCCACGCCAACCGCGTCCTGCACCTCGAGACCAACCCGGGCAACGCCCGCGCGCTGGTGCAGGCCCACGCCGAGCGCGACGTCTGGCTCAACGCGCCGCCCATTCCGCTGACGACCGCGGAGATGGACCACGTGTTCGGCCTGCCGTACGCGCGCGCGCCGCATCCCGTCTACGGCGACGCGAAGATCCCGGCCTGGGAGATGATCCGCTTCAGCGTGAACATCATGCGCGGCTGCTTCGGCGGCTGCACCTTCTGCTCCATCACCGAGCACGAAGGCCGCATCATCCAGAGCCGCAGCGAGGAATCGATCCTGCGCGAGGTGGAGGACATCCGCGACAAGGTGGCGGGCTTCACCGGCGTGGTCTCCGACCTCGGCGGCCCGACGGCCAACATGTACCGCCTGGGCTGCAGGTCGCCGGAGATCGAGTCGGCCTGCCGCAAGCCCAGTTGCGTCTATCCCGGCATCTGCCAGAACCTGAAGACCGACCACGGCCCGCTGGTGCAGATCTACCGCAAGGCGCGCGCGTTGAAGGGCATCAAGAAGATCCTGATCGGCTCCGGCGTGCGCTACGACCTGGCCGTGCAGTCGCCCGAGTACGTGAAGGAACTGGTGCAGCACCACGTGGGCGGCTACCTGAAGATCGCGCCCGAGCACACCGAGCAGGGGCC
Source organism: Ramlibacter sp. AN1133 (assembly GCF_037890035.1). Classification (NCBI taxonomy): domain Bacteria; kingdom Pseudomonadati; phylum Pseudomonadota; class Betaproteobacteria; order Burkholderiales; family Comamonadaceae; genus Ramlibacter; species Ramlibacter sp. AN1133. Next base: position 194,629 of record NZ_JBBKTQ010000003.1, on the reverse strand, counting down.
GCTGTCGAAGATGATGAAGCCGGGCATCGGCAGCTACGACAAGTTCAAGGCGATGTTCGAGAAGTACTCGGCGGAGGCGGGCAAGGAGCAATACCTGATCCCGTACTTCATCGCCGCGCACCCGGGCACGAGCGACGAGGACATGATGAACCTGGCGCTGTGGCTCAAGCGCAATGGCTTCCGCGCCGACCAGGTCCAGACCTTCTACCCGAGCCCCATGGCCACCGCGACGGCCATGTACCACTCGGGCCGCAACACGCTGCGCAAGGTCACGCGCGCCAGCGAGACGGTCGACATCGTGCGCGGCGAGCGGCGCCGGCGCCTGCACAAGGCCTTCCTGCGCTACCACGACGCGAACAACTGGCCGCTGCTGCGCGAAGCGCTCAAGGCCATGGGCCGCGCCGACCTGATCGGCAACGGCAAGCACCACCTGATCCCGACCTACCAGCCGGCCGTCGACGGCAGCTATGCGAGCCCGCGGCGCAAGAACTCGACCTCCGCGCCGGCGCGGGGCCGCATCCTGACGCAGCACACCGGCCTGCCGCCGCGCGTGACGGGCGCGGCGAAGCCTGCGCGCAAGGCGAAGTAGCCAGCGACGCGCACCGCGAGCGCGTCGCGGCGCAAACGTCACAGCGCAAACGTCACAGCGCAAACGTCACAGCGCAAACGTCACAGCGCAAACGCGGCGCAGCGCAGCGCGAACGCGTCACCCCCGCGCAGGCGGGGGTCAGGGCTCCCTCACCCCCGCATCGTGTGGATCGGCAGGTCCCGCTCCGCCGCGAGCCGGTCCAGCTCCTCGCAGGTGCGCGCGGCGAAGAACGCCGCCACCGCCTCGTGCGTGGCGGCCGAGGCCATCCTCTTCACGTCGTCGCCTGCCACACCGGCCGCCTCGCACAGGCGCGCGGCGAAGTGCGGCTCCAGCGCCGCCACTGCGGCCCGCCCGTCCTGGCACGCATAGACGGCGTACCCCGCGTGCGCACCCCCCACCGATCCGCTCGGTTGCGTGAGCCCCCAGCGGCGGGGCAGGGCGAGGTAGGCCGCCGCCTCCGACAGCGCGACTTCGAGGTACAGCCCCTCGGGGTGGGGATCGCCCCCGCCAGCGTAGCGTTCGTGCTTGCGCAGCGCCGCCTGCAGCACCGCTTCGCTCGCCATCAGCGAGCCGCCCATGTCCGCATAGAGGGTCGCGGGCAGTTCCATGCCGGGCACGAGTCCCTGTTCCGCGAGATAGGTGAGGTCGTGACCGGGTTCCTCCGCGCGGGCACCCGGTGCGCCCACGATCGCCACCTGGCTGAGGCCCGGATAGCGTGAGTGCAGCTCCTTCCACGCGAGGCCCAGTTTCGCGAACGCGGAAGGACGGAAGGACGTGAGCAGGACGTCCGTGCGCGCGAGTTCGCGCTGCAGCACCTGCTGTCCCTCGGAAGTTTTCAAGTCGGCCTGCATCACCTTCACGCCTTCGTGCAGTTGCGCGTACGCGCCGGGGTTGTAGTGCCCCATCGGGTCGCCGCCGGGCGGCTCCAGCTTGGCGCAGGTGGCGCCGAGCCGCCGGCATCGCATCAATGCGGCGGGGCCGGGAAGGTTCAGGGCGAGGCTGAGGATGCGGATGCCGTGCAGGGGTGCGAAGGAGCGGGTCATGGCCGTCGTTGGGTCGTTGCCACGCAAGGCTAGCAGAGTGGGGTACATCCCGATGCTGGCCTGCGTCGCGCTGGCTACCCTCCGATGGCGCCGGCCGCAGCCGGCTACCCAATTACAGGAGATAAGAAATGCAGTTGAAGCGCACCCTGATCGCGTTGCTGGGCGTCGCCGCGGCAGCCTTCGCCCACGCGCAGGCGAACTGGCCCACCCGCCCGATCACGCTGGTGGTTCCCTTCGCCGCCGGCGGGCCGACGGACGTGGTCGCGCGCACGCTGGGCGCCTCGATGTCGAAGTCGCTCGGCCAGACGGTGGTGATCGAGAACAAGCTGGGCGCGGGCGGCACCGTCGCCGCGAACTATGTCGCCAAGGCCGCCCCCGACGGCTACACCTTCTTCATCCACCACAACGGCATGGCCACGGCGCCGGCGCTGTACCGCAAGCTGGCCTTCGATCCGCTGAAGGATTTCGAATTCGTCAGCCAGGCCGTGGAAGTGCCGATGACGATGCTGGCGCGCAAGGACTTCCCGGCCAACAACCTGCAGGAGATGGTGGCGTACATCAAGGCCAACCAGTCCAAGATCAACCTGGCCAACGCGGGCCTCGGCGCCGTGTCGCAGCTGTGCGGAATGATGTTCCAGCGTGCCATCGGCGTGCAGCTCACGGAAGTGCCGTTCCAGGGCACCGCGCCGGCCATGAACGCGCTGCTGGGCGGCCAGGTCGACGTGCTGTGCGACCAGACCACGCAGACGGTGCCGCAGATCAAGGCCGGCAGCGTCAAGCTCTATGGCGTCACGACCAAGAACCGCGTGAAGGTGCTGCCCAATGCGCCGACGCTGGCGGAGCAGGGCCTGAAGGACTTCGAGGTCGTGGTGTGGCACGGCATCTACGCGCCCAAGGGCACGCCCAAGCCGATGATCGACCGCATGAACCAGGCGGTGCGCACCGCGCTGAAGGACCCGGACGTCGTCAAGCGCATGGACGACCTCGGCGCCGAGATCGTGCCCGACGCCACGAACACGCCGGACGCGCTGCACCACTGGCTGCAGTCGGAGATCAACAAGTGGGGCCCGGTGATCCGGGCCGGCGGCAAGTTCGCGGACTGAAGAAAACAAAAGACCGGACGCAGAGGACGCAAAGGGTACGCAGAGGACGCAAAAGAGACAAAGAAAACTTCAGCAGGTTTTCCTTTGCGCTCTCTGCGTACCCTTTGCGTCCTCTGCGTCCGGCTGTTCGGTTTTTCGAGGCCTTACAGCGGCAAGCCCACGTAGTTCTCCGCCAGCGCCGTCGATGCGGCGCGCGAGCTCACCAGGTAATCCAGTTCCGCCTCCTGCAGCTTCTGCGCGATCGGGCCTTCGTCCGGGAACTTGTGCATCAGCGAGGTGAACCACCACGAGAAGCGTTCGGCCTTCCACACGCGGCGCAGCGCGCGCTCGGAGTAGTGGTCCAGGCCGGCGCTGCTGCGCTCGCGGTAGTGGCCGACCAGGCCGTCGGCCAGGTACTTGACGTCGGAGGCCGCGAGGTTCAGGCCCTTGGCGCCGGTGGGCGGCACGATGTGCGCCGCGTCGCCGGCGAGGAACAGGCGGCCGAAGCGCATCGGCTCGGCGACGAAGCTGCGCAGCGGCGCGATGCTCTTTTCGAGCGACGCGCCGGTCACCAGCCGCTCGCGCGCTTCCGGGTCGAGGCGCAGGCGCAATTCCTTCCAGAAGGCCTCGTCGGACCAGGCCTCCACCTTGTCGGTGAGCGGCACCTGCACGTAGTAGCGGCTGCGCGTGGGGCTGCGCATGGAGCACAGCGCGAAGCCGCGGTCCGTGTTCGCGTAGATCAGTTCGTGGAACACCGGCGGCACGTCCGCCAGCAGGCCGAGCCAGCCGAACGGATAGACCTTCTCGTATTCGCGGATGGCGCCGCGCGGCACGCTCGCGCGGCTCACGCCGTGGTAGCCGTCGCAGCCGGCGATGAAGTCGCACTGGATCTCGTGCTCCGCGCCATCCTTGCGGTAGCGCACCGTGGGCGTGCTGCCGTCGAAGCCGTGCAGGCTCACGGTATCGCCGGTCTCGTACACCGTGGGCAGGCCCGCGGCCTCGCGCGCGGCCATCAGGTCGCGCGTGACCTCGGTCTGGCCGTAGACCATCACCGTCTTGCCGCCGGTCAGGCCCGGGAAGTCGATGCGGTGGCGCTCGCCCTTGAACAGCAGCTCGATTCCGGCATGCACGAGGCCTTCCTTGTGCATGCGCTCGCCGACGCCGCACTCGTCCATGAGGTCGACGGCCACCTGCTCCAGCACGCCGGCGCGGATGCGCCCCAGCACGTAGTCGCCGCTCTGGCGCTCGAGGATGACGTTCGAGATGCCCGCCTGGTGCAGCAGCTGGCCGAGCAGAAGCCCGGACGGGCCGGCGCCGATGATCGCAACCTGGGTTCGCATGGTGCTTGTCTCCTGTCAGCGCAGCGTAAGCGTTCGGGGCGCCGGCGAACAGGGCCGCACCGCAGGCGGTGTGCGATGATTGCGCGCGCTGCGCGATGATCGCGCACTCCGTCATGACGATCGCCCACGCGGACTACATCGCCGGCATGGCCAAGGGCCTGGCCGTGCTGGAAAGCTTCGACACGCAGCGGCAGCGGCTGAACGCCACGCTGGCCGCCGAGCGCGCCGGGCTCACCCGCGCGGCGGCGCGGCGCCACCTGCTGACCCTGGCCCACCTGGGCTACCTGGAGACGGACGGCAGCTGGTTCTGGCTCGCCCCCAAGGTGCTGCGCCTGTCCGGCAGCTACCTGGCATCCGCGCGGCTGCCGCGCGCGGTACAGCCGACGCTCAACCGGCTGGCGGGCGCCACGGGCGAATCCTTTTCCGCCGTGGTGCTGGACGGGGACCATGTCGTGATCGTCGCGCGCAGCGGCTCGGCGCTGCAGGCCTACGGGCTGCACCTCGGCGCGCGCCTGCCGGCCCACGCGACGTCCACCGGGCGCGTGCTGCTGGCCGCCAGGAGCCGCGGCGAATTCAGCGCCTGGCTCAAGGGCCGGGAGCTGGCGCGCCTGACGGGGCGCACCACGATCGACACGCGGGCGTTCCGCGCCCTGATCGAGCAGGTGCGGCAGCAGGACTACTGCCTGGCGAGCGAGGAGCACGAGCTGGGCGTGCATGCCGTGGCCGTGCCCCTGCGCAACATGGACGGCCGCACGGTCGCGGCGCTGAACGTGGTGACGACGCGCGAGCGGGTGGAACCGCGCGCGCTGCAGCGCGAGTTGCTGCCTGTGCTGCTGGAGGCGGCGCGCGAGTTGCGGCCGCTCCTGTAGGCTGGCGGTGAGCGCGCGCAGTGCGCGCCGCGAACCCCAGCGTTGGAGCGCTCGGGGATCGCTGGGGTTCGCGCGCTGGCGCGCCTCACCGCCAGCCTGCGCGCAACCCCAGGCATGAGGTCGCTGCTTATACGTGCGGGATAATAAACAAACAACGAGGTATTCGTTGTGGCTTTATAGAGCCGTCGGCACAATCCCCGACACGCCCCGAAAAGGGGCACCCGCAGTCCAAAGGAACGGGGCCGCAAGGCCCCTTTTTCATCGCATGACCTTCTCCAAGATCAAGATCCTCCTCGCCGGCGCGGCGCTCGCCGCCAGCGGCCTGGCCTCGGCGCAGCAGCAGACGCTGCTGAACGTCTCCTACGACGTCGCGCGCGAGTTCTACAAGGACATCAACGCCGCCTTCGTGCCCTGGTACAGGAAGACCGCCGGCAAGGACGTGAAGATCGAGCAGTCGCACGCCGGCTCCAGCGCGCAGGCGCGCGCCGTCGCCGACGGCCTCGACGCCGACGTGGTGACCATGAACACCACGACCGACATCGAGTTCCTGGCCGAGAAGGGCGTGGTGGCCAAGGACTGGTCCAGGCGCTTCGCGCACAACGCGGCGCCCACCTCCTCCACCATGCTGTTCCTGGTGCGCCAGGGCAACCCCAAGGGCATCAAGGACTGGGACGACCTCGCCAAGCCGGGCGTGCAGGTGGTGGTGGTGAACCCCAAGACCGGCGGCAACGGCCGCTACACCTACCTGGCCGCCTGGGGCTACGCGCGCAAGAAGGGCGGCACCGACGCCCAGGCCGCCGACTTCGTGGCCAAGCTGTACAAGAACGTTCCGGTGCTGGCCCGCGGCGGCCGCGACGCCACCACCGCCTTCCTGCAACGCAACATCGGCGACGTGCTGGTCACCTTCGAATCGGAAGTCGAATCCGTCAACCGCGAGTTCGGCGCCGGCAAGGTGGACGTGGTGTATCCCTCCATCAGCATCAAGGCCGACAACCCGGTCGCCGTGGTGGAGCGCACCGTCGCCAAGAAGGGCACGGCGGACCTCGCCAAGGCCTACCTGAACTTCCTGTACACGCCGGAAGCGCAGGAGATCGCGGCGAAGCACTACATCCGCCCCAGCGACCCCGCGGTGCTGAAGAAGTACGCCAGCACCTTCAAGCCGATCACCATCTTCCCGGTGGAGGAGCTGTTCGGGTCGCTGTCGCAGGCGCAGAAGGTCCACTTCAACGACGGCGGCCAGTTCGACAAGATCTACACCGCCAAATAGGCACTTCGACGACATGAGTGGCGCACTCGCGGCGCCGCTGCCGGGTCCGGCGGCGGCGCCTTCTTCATCACGCGGCGGCAGCAGGAAGGTGCTCCCGGGGTTCAACCTGACCCTGGGCTACACGGTCTTCTACCTGTGCCTGATCGTGCTGATCCCGCTGTCGGCGCTGGTCTTCCGGACCTTCGCGCTGACCTGGGACCAGTTCTGGGCCGCCGTCAGTTCGCCGCGCGTGCTGGCCGCGTACCGGCTCACGTTCGGCGCGTCCTTCCTGGCGGCGCTGGTCAACGTGGTGTTCGGGCTGCTGGTGGCCTGGGTGCTGGTGCGCTACAGGTTCCCGGGCAAGCGCATCGTCGACGCGCTGGTCGACCTGCCGTTCGCGCTGCCCACCGCCGTGGCCGGCATTTCGCTCACCGCGCTGCTGGCGGGCAACGGCTGGATCGGGCAGTACCTCGAGCCGCTGGGGATCAAGCTCGCCTTCAACCCCAACGGCGTGGTGATCGCGCTGATCTTCATCGGCATGCCCTTCGTGGTGCGCACGGTGCAGCCGGTGCTCGAGGAGTCGGAGAAGGAGCTGGAAGAGGCGGCGATGTGCCTGGGCGCCACGCGGCTGCAGACCTTCATGAAGGTGATCCTGCCGTCCATCACGCCGGCGCTGATCACCGGCTTCGCGATGGCGTTCGCGCGGGCGATCGGCGAATACGGGTCCGTGATCTTCATCGCCGGCAACATGCCCATGGTCTCGGAGATCGTGCCGCTGATCATCATCGGCAAGCTGGAACAGTATGACTACGGCGGTGCCACCGCGGTCGCGGCGGTGATGCTGTTCTTCTCCTTCGTGCTGCTGCTCGTGATCAATGCGCTGCAGGGCTGGCAGCGCCGCCGGGCGGGGGGACGCTGAGGTGGCCACCGACCTGACCAGGAAGCGCGTCACGACGACCGAAGCGCCGTGGGTGCGCCGCACCCTGATCGCCATCGCGCTGCTGTTCCTGCTGCTGTTCCTGCTGCTGCCGCTGGCCGCCGTCTTCACCGAGGCGCTGCGCAAGGGCTTCGGCGCCTACTTCGAAGCGCTGAAGGAGCCGGACGCCTGGTCGGCGATCCGCCTGACCCTCGTCACGGCCGCCATCGCCGTGCCGCTGAACCTGGTGTTCGGCGTGGCGGCGGCCTGGGCCATCGCCAAGTACGAGTTCCGCGGCAAGGCCTTCCTGACCACGCTGGTGGACCTGCCGTTCTCGGTGTCGCCGGTGGTCGCGGGCCTGATCTACGTGCTGGTGTTCGGCGCCCAGGGCTGGTTCGGGCCGTGGCTGAGCGCGCACGACATCAAGATCGTGTTCGCGGTGCCCGGCATCGTGCTGGCCACGGTCTTCGTCACCTTCCCCTTCATCGCGCGCGAGCTGATCCCGCTGATGCAGGCGCAGGGCAACGACGAGGAGCAGGCCGCCATCGTGCTGGGGGCGAGCGGCTGGCAGACCTTCCGCTACGTGACGCTGCCCAACATCAAGTGGGGCCTGATCTACGGCGTGATCCTGTGCAACGCCCGCGCGATGGGCGAGTTCGGCGCCGTGTCCGTGGTGTCGGGCCACATCCGCGGCCAGACCAACACCATGCCGCTGCACGTGGAGATCCTCTACAACGAATACCAGTCGGTCGCGGCCTTCGCCGTGGCGTCGCTGCTGGCGCTGCTGGCGCTGGTGACGCTGGTGATCAAGTCGGTGGCGGAGTGGAAGCAGGAGCGGGACATGAAGGCGGCGGCGGAGATTCCGCCGGAGCGCCCCGCGCCGCAGGTGCACCCCTCACCCCAGCCCTCTCCCCGCGGGGGAGAGGGAGCAACAGCCCAAGCCCTATGAGCATCGAGATCCGCAACGTCAGCAAGAATTTCGGCGATTTCCGGGCGCTGAAGGATGTTTCGCTGAACATCGCTTCGGGCGAGCTGGTGGCGCTGCTCGGGCCTTCGGGCTGCGGCAAGACCACGCTGCTGCGCATCATCGCCGGCCTGGAGACCGCCGACGCCGGCAGCATCCTGTTCTCCGGCGAGGACACCACCGACGTGCACGTGCGCGAGCGCCAGGTCGGCTTCGTGTTCCAGCACTACGCGCTGTTCCGCCACATGACGGTGTTCGAGAACGTCGCCTTCGGCCTGCGCGTCAAGCCCCGGGGGCAGCGCCCGACCGACGCCCAGATCAAGCAGAAGGTGCACGACCTGCTGAACCTGGTGCAGCTCGATTGGCTGGCGGACCGCTTCCCGTCCCAGCTCTCCGGCGGCCAGCGCCAGCGGATCGCGCTGGCCCGCGCGCTGGCGGTCGAACCCAAGGTGCTGCTGCTGGACGAGCCCTTCGGCGCCCTGGACGCCAAGGTGCGCAAGGAGCTGCGCCGCTGGCTGCGCCGGCTGCACGACGACCTGCACGTCACCTCCATCTTCGTCACCCACGACCAGGAGGAGGCGCTGGAAGTGGCCGACCGCGTGGTGCTGATGAACGCCGGCAACATCGAGCAGGTCGGCTCGCCGCAGGAGGTCTGGGACCACCCGGCCAGCCCGTTCGTCTACGGCTTCCTGGGCGACGTGAACCTGTTCCACGGCCGCGCCCACGAGGGCGAGGTCACCTTCGAGGGCATGCAGATCGCCTCGCCGGAGCATGCGCAGGCCCAGAACGCCCGTGCTTCGGCCTACGTGCGGCCGCACGACCTGGACGTGCAGCGCTACCTGCCGGGGGCGCCCGGCATTCCGGCGAAGCTGGCGCGGGCGATTGTCGTCGGGCCCATTGCCAGGCTGGAACTTCTGCCGCTGGACGGCACCAAACCGGTGGACAATTCACAGTCCGACCCCATCATCGAAGCGCAGATCCCGGCCGAACAGTTCCGGGAGATGGGGTTGAAGGAGGGCGAGACGCTGGTGGTGACGCCGCGCAGGGCCCGGGTGTTCCTGGAGAGCGGCGCGGGCATCTGAGCCCCGCCGCACGGAGGGTTGAGGCAAGAATGAGCGGCAAGCTGTTGAACTGGTTCGATACCGCCCCGCGGCGCATCCTGGCGACCGTGGCCGTGGCGGGCATCGCCATGCTGTGCTTCGGGCTGTACCTGCAGCTGGTGGTGGGGCTGGTGCCTTGCCCGATGTGCATCGTGCAGCGCTACGCGCTGATCCTCGTCGTGGTGATCGCGGGCTTGGCCGCGGCGTTTCCCGCCCGCGGGGCGCACATGGCGGGCACCGGGCTCATGCTGCTGGCCGGAGGTTTCGGCGCCTTCGTCGCGGCGCGCCAGAGCTGGCTGCAGTGGTACCCGCCGGAGGTCGCCTCCTGCGGGCGCGACTTCTACGGGATGATCGAGAACTTCCCGCTGCAGCGCGCCATCCCCATGATCTTCAAGGGCAGCGGCGACTGCACCAAGATCGACTGGACCTTCCTGGGCGGCTCGCTGGCGAACTGGTCGTTCGTGGCGTTCGCGGCGATCATCGCGGTGGCGCTCACGCTGATCGTGCGGCAGGCGCGCCGGCGCGCGAACGCCGGGCGCGGCGAAGCGGTCCCCGCCTGATCACAACCCCGACGGATACGTCTCCGCCGGCTCTCCCGCATGCCACTGCGGCTCCGCCACCAGCGGCTGGAGCGCCTTGGTCTCGTCGATGTGGATCATGGCGTCGAACTGCGCCGGCAGCCTGGTGTGGAAGTAGTGGCTGACGCGCTCCGAATGCGGCAGGTAGATCACGCCGATGGCGCGTTGCAGTCGCCGCTCCTCGAGCAGCCGGCCCAGCGCGTCGTTGCCCCGCAGGGGTAGCCAGAAGCGCTCCCCGGCCCGGTGGAACAGGTGCTCGTAGCTTCCCTCCAGGCCCGGGCGCACCCGCTTGCGCTGCGCCGGCGCATCCCATTCCGAGGCCGCCGTCACGGTGCCGTGGTGCGTGCTGAAGCCCACCAGCAGGGCCTCGTCGCCCCAGCGGTCGCGCGCCAGCTGGCCCACGTTCCATTCGCCGATGTCGCCCATCTCCGTGGCGCTGGCGTCGCCCAGGTGCGAGTTGTGGGCCCAGACGATCATGCGGGCGTTGCCGGTCACGGTGGCCAGGTGCTTGTCCAGCGCCTGCAGGGTCTCCACCATGTGGCTGTCGCGCAGGTTCCAGGACGACACCCGGCCATGGAACATGGTGCGGTAGTACTCCTCCGCGTTGCGCACCAGCCGGGCGTTCTGCTGGGCGTAGAACAGGTCCGCCCGGTCCTCGGTGGAACCGGCCAGCAGTTCTGCCGCGCGCCGGTTCATGTCCCGCAACTGCTGGATCACCTCGTCTTCGCAGGTCGATTTCATGCCGAAGCTCGCCGCGTAGCCGTAGGCCTGGCTGTCCTCGCCGTAGTGGTCGAAGCAGGCGTAGCGGCTGCGCGCGCGCCGGGCCGCCTCGGGGTCGACCCGGTCCAGGTACTCCAGCACCGCCGCGATCGAGCTGTAGAGGCTGTACAGGTCCATGCCGTAGAAGCCGACCTGTTGCGAGGGCGCCCGGTGGGCGTTGTACGCGCGCAGCCATTCGATGAAGCCCGCCATCTCCGTGTTGCGCCACATCCAGGTGGGAAAGCGCTCGAACCCGGACAGCGCCGCCTGGGCATCGCGGTCGTCCGAGCGGCCCCGGATGTAGCGATTGACGCGCAGGGCATCGGGCCAGTCGGCTTCCATCACCAGCGCGTTGAAGCCGTGCTCGCCGATCAGCCGCTGGCTCAGGGCCACGCGCTCGGCGTAGAACTCGTGGGTGCCGTGCGAGGCCTCGCCCAGCAGCGCCAGCCGCGCACGGGCCAGGCGGGCGACGAGCTCCGGGTCGTCGGCGGCGGCGCCGTCCAGGGGCCGCAGGTGGGGGCGCAGGCCCTGGAGCAGGGCGCTTTCGTCACGGACGGAAGAACGGAACATGGGCACTCCTCGTGTCTGCAAGCAGGCAAGCTAGGGCAGCCCCGCGCCCGCGGGTGTAGTCGCGAGGCGAACTTAGTGTAGGAGGCTCTTACACGAGTTTCTTGACGAAGACCATGCTCCGGCGGTCCCAGTTGTACTTGCGCTTGCGCGCTTCCGGGAGCCACTCGGGGTCGACCTGCACGAAGCCGCGCCGCAGGAACCAATGCATGGTGCGGGTGGTGAGCACGAAGATGCTCTCCAGCCCCATGGCGCGGGCGCGCTGCTCCACCCGCCGCAGGACCTTCTCGCCGTCGCCCTGGCCCTGGCTTTGCGGCGACACGGTCAGCGCCGCCATCTCGCCCGTGCGGGCCTCGGGATAGGGGTAAAGAGCGGCGCAGGCGAAGATCACGCCGTCGTGCTCGATGATCGTGTAGTTGGCGATGTCGCGCTCGATCTCGGTGCGATCGCGCTTGACCAGCGTGCCGTCCTTCTCGAACGGTTCGATCAGCTGCAGGATGCCGCCCACGTCGTCCGCGGTGGCCTCGCGCAGCTCCTCCAGCTTCTCGTCGACGACCATGGTGCCGATGCCGTCGTGCACGTACACCTCCAGCAGCAGCGCGCCGTCGACCGCGAACGGGATGATGTGGCTGCGCTCCACGCCGGCCGCGCAGGCCTTCACGCAATGCTGCAGGTAGAACGAGGTGTCGGTGGGGCTGTGCGCCGGCGGCAGGCTGGCCAGCAGTTGCCGGGCGGCGGCCAGCGGCAGCTCGGTGTCGATCGGGTTGTCCTCGCCCTCGGGCTCCAGCGGCTTGACGCGCACGCCGGGAATCTCCGTCAGGAAGATCAGCTTGTCGGCCTGCAGGGCGACCGCGACGCTGGTCGCGACCTCCTCCATGGTCAGGTTGAAGGCCTCGCCCGTGGGCGAGAAGCCGAACGGCGACAGCAGCACCATCGCGCCGAGGTCGATCGTGCGCTTGATGCCCGCGACGTCCACCTTGCGCACCAGGCCCGAGTGGCGGAAGTCCACCCCGTCGAGGATGCCGACGGGGCGCGCCGTGATGAAGTTGCCCGAGATGACGCGCACCGTGGAGCCCGCCATCGGCGTGTTGGGCAGCCCCTGGCTGAAGGCCGCCTCGATCTCGTAGCGCAGCTGGCCGGCGGCCTCCTGCGCGCTGTCGAGCGCCACTTCGTCGGTGATGCGCATGCCGTGCGAGTAGCGCGCCTCGTGGCCCTTGGCGTGCAGCTGCTCGTTGACCTGCGGGCGGAAGCCGTAGACCAGCACCACCTTCACGCCCATGCTCTGGATCAGGGCCAGGTCCTGCGCGATGTGGGGCAGCTTGCCGGCCGCGATCGCCTCGCCCGCCATGCCCACCACGAAGGTCTTGCCCCGGTGCATGTGGATGTAGGGCGCGACCGAGCGGAACCAGGGGACGAAGGTGAAATTGAAGATGGCGGACATCGACGCGACAGTTTAAGGGACACCGGCCGGGCTTTCCGCTATCGTCGCGCCATGGATCCGATCGCGGCAGGCTTCTGGGGCGCCTTCTTCGGCACGGCGGTGCTGATGCTGGCGATCTCGCTGGCCGCCTTCGCACGCTCGCAGCGGCGGGTCGCCCTCATGGCGGGCCTGTCGGCGCTGATGTCCGCGGCCTTCGTGGCGGCCTTCCTCGGCTGGCTGCCGCTGCCGCCCGCGGGCGAGGCGCGCCTGCTGGCCCATGCCGCGGTGATCGCCGCCGTCACCCTGGCGGGGATGCTGCTGTCGCTGCTGGGGCTGATGCGCTTGCCGGCGGCGGCGCGGCGCACCGTGGCGGGGCTCGCCGCGGTGGGCGGTGCCGTGCTGCTGGCGGGCTGGCTGCTCGCGCCGTCGGAGGCGCTGGCGCTCGGCTGCCTGTTCGCGCTCACGGTGGGCTGCGTGATGGCTGTCGTCGCCGCGCGACGCGCCCTCGGCGGCGACCGGCTCGCTTGGGTGACGGTCACGGGCGTGTCGTTCATGCTGGTCTCGCTCGCCGGCCTGAGCTGGATCGTGCTGCGCGGCGGGGCGCCCTGGCCGGTGCACGCGGTGAGCGCCGTGTCCGGCATGGTGTACCTCTCGGTGATGGCCGGCGCGCTGTGGAAGCGCTATTCGTACCTGCTGGAGCTGGCCGAGGTCATGGCCCACGGACCGAGCTACGACCCCGTCACGCGCATGCGCTCGCACAGCGAGACGGGGCAGATGCTGGGCGACCTGTTCTTCCAGCGCGACGCCGAGGCGCGCCCGGTGGGCGTGCTCGCGGTGTGCATCGCCAACCTGTACGCGCTCGAGAACCTGCACGGGCGCGCTGCCTTTAACCACGCCCTCTTCATCACGGCGGGACGGCTGCGACGCTGCGTCCCGGGCACGGTGGAGATGGGGCGGCTGGGCGACGACGGCTTCCTGCTGCTCGCGCGCAGCCCCGACGACGTGCGGCGGCTGCCGGAGCTGGCCCGCGTGGTGCGCGAGCGGCTGTCGCGGCCGGTGGTGCTGAGCACGAGCCGCGAGCCCTCGCGGCTGGAGTCGGCGCGCACCGCCTGGGCCGCCGAGGTCGGCATCGGCGTGCTCGCCACCAGCACGCAGGTGCGTCCGAGCCAGGTCGTGACCACGGCGCGCGCGATGGCGCGCACCGCCTGGACCTACGCGAGCCGGCTGGCCTGCTTCGACCCCGGCACGGGGCAGATCGCGGAGCTGCCCGCCAACGCCACGGCCGCGGCAGTGGCGTAGCGGCCGGGCCGCGCGTTTCGGTTATCGTCCCTGCATGGACACGATCGCCGCCGGTTTCTGGGGCGCCTTCTTCTGCACGGCCACGATGATGCTGATCCTCTCGCTGGCCGCGTTCGTGCGTTCGCACCGGCGCGTGGCCCTGATGGCGGCGCTGACCTCGCTGGCCTCCGCCGGCTTCGTCGTCTCCTACCTCGGCTGGCTGCCGATCGAGGGCCCGCTGGAAGCGCGCGTGCTCGCGCACGTCGCCGTGGCCACCGCGGTGAGCCTGGGCCTGATGCTGACCTCCACGCTGGGCATGCTGCGGCAGCGCGCCGTGGGTCGCCGGGTGATCGCCGCGCTGGTGGGCGCCGGCCTCGCCGTCGTTGTCGCCGGCTGGGCCCTGGAGCCGGCCGAGGCGCTGGCGCTCAGCTCGATCACGGCCTTCGCCGTCGGTGCGGTGATGCTGGTGGTGGCGACGCGCGGCGCGCGGCGCGGGGACCGCGCCGGCTGGACCTTCGTCGCCGGCATCTTCTTCATGCTGGTGGCCATCGCCGGCCTGAGCTGGATCGCCCTGAGCCGCACGCACGCCTGGCCCGTCCATGCGATCAGCGCCGTGGCCGGCGCGGCCTACCTGAGCGTGGTGGCCGTCGTGCTGTGGGCCCGCTACTCCTACCTGCTGGAGCTCTCCGAGGTGATGGCCCACGGGCCCAACTACGATCCCGTCACGCGCATGCGCTCGCACAGCGAGACGGGCCAGATGGTGGGCGACGTGTTCTTCCGCCGCAACGCCGAGGCGCGCCCCATCGGGGTACTGGCGATCTGCGTGGCCAACCTCTACGCGCTGGAGAACCTGCACGGCCGCGCGGCCTTCAACCACGCCCTGTTCGTGTCGGCCGGCCGGCTGCGCCGCTGCGTGCCGGCCAACGTGGAGATGGGGCGCCTGGGCGAGGACGGCTTCCTGCTGCTGGTGCCGCACACGGACGACGTGCAGCGCCTGGGCCAGCTCGCACGCAACATCCGCGACCGCCTGATGCGGCCGGTCACGCTGAGCACCAGCCGCGATCCCGCCGGCCTCGAGGCCGGCGACACGAACTGGGTGGCGGACGTCGGCATCGGCGTGCTGGGCACCAGCACCCAGGTGCGGCCCTCGCAGGTGGTGGGCACCGCCCGGGCGATGGCCCGCACGGCCTGGAGCTACGCGAGCCGGCTGGCCTACTTCGACAAGGAGGCGGACCGGATCGCCGAACTGCTGCTGGACGAAACGGGCGTGCCCGAAACGCCCCACGCCTTCGCCGCCTGAGCGGCGCGCAGCCGGCGCGCCGGGCGCCGACGGCGGATAATCACGGGCTTTGCCCCGCGCCGTCTTGCCTTCCGCCCTGAACATCACCTTTCCCGAGAACCTTCCGGTTTCCGCCCGGCGCGACGAGATCATGGCCGCGATGGCGGCGCACCAGGTGGTGATCGTCTGCGGCGAAACCGGCTCGGGCAAGACCACCCAGCTGCCCAAGATCGCGCTGGCCATGGGCCGCGGCCGCATCAATGCGCCGGAGGGCAAGGGCCGCCTGATCGGCCACACGCAGCCGCGCCGCATCGCCGCCTCCAGCGTGGCCAAGCGCATCGCCCAGGAGCTGCAGACACCCCTGGGCGAGGTGGTCGGCTACAAGGTCCGCTTCACCGACCGGCTCGCCCGCGACGCCTCGGTCAAGCTGATGACCGACGGCATCCTGCTGGCCGAGACCCAGTCGGACCCGCTGCTCAAGGCCTACGACACCATCATCATCGACGAGGCCCACGAGCGCAGCCTCAACATCGACTTCCTCCTCGGCTACCTGCGCCAGCTGCTGCCCAGGCGCCCTGACCTGAAGGTGGTGGTGACCTCGGCGACGATCGACGCCGAGCGCTTCGCGCAGCATTTCGCCTCGAAGGAAGGGCCGGCGCCCGTGATCTACGTGTCGGGCCGCACCTTCCCGGTGGAGCAGCGCTGGCATCCGTTCGAGGAATCGCGCGACTACGACCTGAACGACGCGATCACCGATGGCGTGGACGAACTCTGGCGCGGCAACGCGCCCGGCGACATCCTCGTCTTCCTGCCCGGCGAGCGCGAGATCCGCGAGGCGGCGGACCACCTGCGCAAGCACCTCGCGCACGACCCGCTGACGCGCAACGCCGAAGTGCTGCCGCTGTTCGCGCGACTGTCGCAGGCGGAGCAGGACCGGGTGTTCGACACCCACGGCGGCCGGCGCATCGTGCTGGCCACCAACGTGGCCGAGACCTCGCTCACCGTGCCGGGCATCCGCTACGTGATCGACACCGGCACGGCGCGCGTGAAGCGCTACAGTTTCCGCAGCAAGGTGGAACAGCTGCTGGTGGAGCCGGTGAGCCAGGCGGCGGCCAACCAGCGCGCCGGCCGCTGCGGGCGGGTCGCCAACGGCATCTGCATCCGCCTGTACGACGAGCAGGACTTCACGGGCCGCCCGCGCTTCACCGACCCCGAGATCCTGCGCTCCTCGCTGGCCGGCGTGATCCTGCGCATGAAGTCGCTGCGCCTGGGGACGGTGGAGGACTTCCCCTTCATCGATCCGCCGTCGCGGCGCGCGATTGCCGACGGCTACGACCTGCTGGGCGAGCTGGGCGCGGTGGACGACGACAACGAGCTCACGCCGATGGGCGCGGAGCTGGCGCGCCTGCCGCTGGACCCGCGGGTGGGCCGCATGATCCTGGAGGCGCGCCAGCGCGGCGCGCTGCAGGAGGTGCTGGTGATCGCCTCGGCGCTGTCGCTGCAGGACGTGCGCGACCGGCCGATGGAACTGCAGGCCCAGGCCGACCAGCAGCATGCCAAGTTCGACGACGACAGGAGCGAGTTCTCCGGCTACCTGCGCCTGTGGCAATGGCTGGACGAAGCGCGCGGGGGGCACGGCAAGGAACATAAGCTCTCCAACCGGCAGTACGAGCAGCTGCTGCGCCAGAACTTCATCAACGTGCGGCGGGTGCGCGAATGGCGCGACGTCCACAGCCAGCTGCTGACGGTGGTGACGGAGCACAAGTGGCGCCTGAACGAGCAGCCCGCCAGCTACGAGCAGCTCCACAAGGCGATGCTCTCGGGCCTGCTCGGGAACATCGGCTTCAAGCTGGAGGACGACGAGGCCTACCTCGGCGCGCGCGGCATCAAGTTCTACCGGCATCCGGGCGCGCACCTGAGGAAGCGCCCGGGCCGCTGGATCGTGGTGGCCGAACTGGTGGAGACCACGCGCCTGTTCGGCCGCGGCATCGCCAACATCGAGCCGCAGTGGGTGGAGGAGGTGGCGGGCCACCTGCTGAAGAAGCAGCTGCTGGACCCGCACTGGGAGAAGAAGGCCGCCGAGGTCGTGGCGCTGGAGCGCGCGACGCTGTACGGCCTGGTGATCTACAGCGGCCGGCGCGTGCCTTTCGCGCGCGCGGACCTGCAGGGCGCGCGCGACATCTTCATCCGCGAGGGCCTGGTGGCCGGCGAATGGGAGACGCGGCTGCCCTTCCTGGCGGCCAACCAGAAGCAGATCCGCCAGGTCGAGGAGCTGGAGCACAAGTCGCGCCGGCAGGACGTGCTGGTGGACGAGGAACTGATCTACGCCTTCTACGACCAGCAGGTCCCCAAGGACGTCTACAGCGGCGCGACCTTCGAGGGCTGGTACCGCGAGGCGAGCCGAGGCCATCCGGACCTGCTGAAGCTCTCGCGCGACGAGCTGATGCGGCACGAGGCCGCGGGCATCACGAGCAATGCCTTCCCCAGGACGGTGAAGCTGGGAGGCGTGGACTGCTCGGCGACCTACCTGCACGAGCCGGGCGACCCGCGCGACGGCCTGACGGTGACGGTGCCTCTGTTCGTCCTGAACCAGGTGAGCGAGGAGCGCTCGGAGTGGCTGGTGCCGGGCATGCTGAAGGACAAGATCCAGGCGCTGCTGAAAAGCCTGCCGCAAAAGCCGCGCTCGCGCTTCGTGCCGCTGCCGGAATCGGCCGCGCGCCTGGCGGAGGTGCTCTCGGACCCGATGCGGTTCGGCAGCGGCAGCCTCACCGATGCCTTGCTGAAGCAGGTGCGCGAGGCGACCAGCCTGGACGTCAAGCGCACGGACTTCAAGCTGGACATGGTGCCCGCGCACCTGTTCATGAACATCCGCGTGGCGGACGAACACGGGCGGCAGCTCGGGATGGGGCGCAACCTCGGAGCCTTGAAGGCGGAGTGGGGGGCAAAGGCGCGCGGGGCTTTCCAGGCGCTCGCGGGCCTGAAGGCGGGGGCTTTACCCTCCCCCTCCGGGGGAGGGCAGGGTGGGGGCGCTCCGGCGCAAGGTCGTGGCGCTGGCGACCGGGAGCGCCCCCCTCCCGGCCTCCCCCCGGAGGGGGGAGGAGCGAAGGCAGCCGATGCGGAACGGCGGTACACCGCCTGGACCTTCGGCGAACTGCCCGAGTTGATGGAAGTCCGCAAGGGCGGCACCAGCCTGGTCGGCTTCCCCGCGCTGATCGACAAGGGCGACGCGGTGACCATCGAGGTCTTCGACGAGCCCGAAGTCGCGGCCGCGCGCCACCGCGCCGGGCTGCGGCGGCTGTTCGCGTTGAACCTGCGCGAGGCGCTGAAGTACGTCGAGAAGAACATCCCCGAGCTGCAGAAGATGGCCGTGGCCTTCATGCCGCTGGGCACGCAGGAGGAGCTGCGCGACCAGGTCATCGAGGTGGCCCTGGACCGCGCCTTCCTGCAGGACCCGCTGCCGGCCGCCGCGCCGGACTTCCAGCGCCGGCTCGACGAAGGCCGCGGCCGCCTGACCCTGATCGCCAACGAGGTGGCCCGCCTGGCCGCCATCGTCCTCGCGGACTACGCGGCGGCCGCGCGCAAGATCAAGGACACGAAGAACCAGCCCGACGCCACGGCGGATGCTTCGCAGCAGCTGCAGCGGCTGGTGCCCAGGCGCTTCCTGGCGAGCACGCCGTGGACGCGGCTGCAGCACCTGCCGCGCTACCTGAAGGCGATCGTGCTGCGGCTGGACAAGCTGCGGGCCGACCCGGCGCGCGATGCCGCCCGGCTGGCCGAGCTCAAGCCGCTGGAGCAACGCTACTGGCGGCTCGTGGCCGAGCGCAAGGGCGTGACGGACGAGAGGATGGAGGACTTCCGCTGGCTGCTGGAAGAGCTGCGGGTGAGCTTCTTCGCCCAGGAGCTGCGCACGCCCCAGCCCGTCAGCGTCAAGCGCCTGCAAAAGGCCTGGGAACAACTGAATGGTTGAGAGCAGGCCTCGGCAGAGGCTAACGTTTGCCCGCAGGGCACGTTAGGCCGGAGCCAAGGCCTGGGACCAGCTCCAGGGGTGAGCCGTGTGAACCTGCGTACGCGGTAAAAGCCCTTATACGCGCTGCCGCTGCCGGGCGTTACCGTGGCCCCTCCCTTGGGGAACGCACATGGATCGACGCAGCTTCCTGGAATGTTCCGCCGGCGCAGCCTGCCTGTCTGCCGGCATCGCGTCGTCCGCATGGGCGGCCGAGGCGAAGCGCAAGGACTACGCGCCCGCCCTGCTCGTGAACGAACGCGGCGATCCCCTGCACGCAGCCGACCTCAAGCCGCAGGCGAACTACGTCTTCCACTATCCCTTCGAGGCCACGCCGGTGTTCCTGCTGGACCTGGGCAAGCCCGTGCCCTCGCACGCGTTGAGCGTGCCGGACGGCGGCGCCTACAACTGGCCGGGCGGGGTGGGGCGCAACCGCAGCATCGTCGCCTTCTCGGCCATCTGCGCCCACCAGCTGGTGTACCCGACCAAGGACGTGAGCTTCATCAGCTTTCGCAAGACGCGGGCGCAGCGCGGGGTGCAGGACGGCCTGATCCACTGCTGCGCCGAGCACAGCCAGTACGACCCGGCCCGGGGCGCGGAAGTCCTGTCCGGGCCCGCGAAGCAGCCGCTGTGCGCCGTGCTGCTCACGCACGACGCCAAGGCCGACACGCTCACTGCCTATGCCACGCTGGGCGCGGAGCTGTTCGACGAGTTCTTCAAGAAGTACGAGATGAAGCTCAGTTTCGACGTCGGGCCCAAGGCGAGGAATGCGGTGGCGGGGCAGTCGGTGGTCAGTGCGCTGGAGAGGTTCTGCAAGAACCCGATCCAGTGCTAGCGCCCGCCCCCGCGGGGGTGACGCTTTTCAGAGCTTCGCCAGCCGCTGCAGCGCCGCGCGCAGCGTCTCGTCCTTCTTCGCGAAGCAGAAGCGCACCACCCGCTGGTCGAAGCCGCCGCCGTAGAACGCCGACAGCGGGATCGCGGCCACGCCGATCTCGCTCGTGAGCCACTTGCAGAACTCGTCCTCGCGCAGGTCGCTCACCTTCGAGATGTCGACGCACTGGAAGTACGTGCCCTCGCTGGGCAGCAGTTCGAAGCGCGTGCGCGCCAGGCCCTCGCGGAACAGGTCGCGCTTGCGCTGGTAGAAGGCCGGCAGCTGCAGGTAGGGCTCGGGCGAGGCCATGTAGCTCGCCAGCCCGTACTGCATCGGCGTGTTCACGGTGAACACGTTGAACTGGTGCACCTTGCGGAACTCCGCCGACAGCACCGCCGGCGCGGCGACATAGCCGATCTTCCAGCCGGTCACGTGGTAGGTCTTGCCGAAGCTGGAGACGATGAGCGAGCGCGCGGCCAGCCCCGGGAAGCGCGCCGCGCTCTGGTGCAGCTGGCCGTCGAACACCATGTGCTCGTAGACCTCGTCGCTGATCACGAAGACGTCGGTCGGCGCCAGCAGGTCCTGCAGCCTGAGCATCTCCTCGCGCGTCCAGACCGTGCCGCTCGGGTTGTGCGGCGAGTTGATCATGATCGCGCGCGTGCGGGGCGACAGGGCCGCGGCGATCCTGTCGAAGTCCGGGCGGAAGCTGTGCGGCACCAGCGGCACGCGCACGACGGTGCCGCCGGCCAGCTCGATGTTGGGCACGTAGCTGTCGTAGCACGGCTCCAGCACGATCACCTCGTCGCCCGGCTTCACGATGGCGAGCACCGCGGTGATGATGGCCTGCGTGGCGCCGGCCGTGATCGTGATCTCGGAGGCCGCGTCGTACTTGCGGCCGTAGAGCGCCTCCACTTTCGCCGCCACCGCCTCGCGCAGCGGCGCGATCCCGGTCATGGGCGGGTACTGGTTCAGGCCGGCGCGCATGGCTTCGGTGACGGCGTCGACCAGTTTCGGGTCGCACTCGAAATCCGGGAAGCCCTGGCCCAGGTTGACGGCGTTCTTCTCGGTGGCCAGCGCGGACATCACCGTGAAGATGGTGATCCCCATGGTGGGGAACTTGGTGGCGATCGGGGGCGTGCGTTCGATGGCAGGCATGGCGGTCACATGTCGTAGTCGTTGCCGTGGCCGCTCATCGCCTTGGCGATCAGGTTGCGGTCCAGGCGGTCGGGGGAAAGCAGTTCGGCGAAGCGGTAGACGAAGTTGCGCAGGTAGGCGCCGCGCTTGAAGGCGACCCGGGCCAGATTCTGGCCGAACAGCGTGCCCAGCGGCCGGGTGGCCAGGTCGTTGTTGCTGCCGTCGTCGCGCACGGCCATCTCGGCGACGATGCCGATGCCCAGGCCCAGGCGCACGTAGGTCTTGATCACGTCCGAATCGATCGCTTCCAGCGCGATGCGCGGCTGCAGCTTCTTCTGGGCGAAGGCGGTGTCGATCCGGGTGCGGCCGGTGAAGGACGGGTGGTAGGTCACCAGCGGCTCGGCCGCGATGTCCTCCAGCGTGATCCGTTCCTTCTTCGCCAGCGGGTGCCCCTGCGGCAGCACCAGCACGTGCTGCCACTCGTAGCAGGGCAGGGTGACCAGGTCCGGGTAGTCGCCCAGCGACTCGGTGGCGATGCCGATCTCCGCCGTCTCCTCCATCACCATCTTGGCCACCTGGTCGGGCGAGCCCTGGTGCAGGCTCACGCTGACCTTGGGATACAGCTCGCGCAGCTTGGCCACCGACAGAGGCAGCACGTAGCGCGCCTGGGTGTGCGTGGTGGCGATGGAGAGGGTGCCGCTGTCCTGCGCGCTGAACTGCTCGCCGATGCGCTTCAAGTTGCCCACCTCGCGCATGATCAGCTCGATGCTCTTGAGGACGTGCTGGCCGGGCTCGGTCACGCGCTTGAGGCGCTTGCCGTGGCGCGCGAAAATCTCGACCCCCAGCTCGTCCTCGAGCTCGATGATCGCCTTCGACACCCCCGGCTGGGAGGTGTGCAGCGCCTTGGCTGCTTCCGTCAGGTTGAGGTTCCGCCGCACCGCTTCCTGGACGAAGCGAAACTGATGCAGGTTCATGCCGAATTTCTTCTAAGAAAGAAATTCATTATGCCTTCGCTCGTTATTCCAGGGCAATCTTTGCGATGAGGTCCAGCACCCTGGCGTCTTCCCCCACGGCCTTCTGCAGCACGAACGCCACATGGGGATGGGAGGCTTGCAGGGTGCGCAGCAGCACCGGCAGGTCCTCGCGCGCGTGGCGGCCGGTGCCGAGGAACATCGGCAGGATGGTGACACGCTCGGCGCCGCCGGCGATCACGTCCGCGGCCGCCGTGGCGAGGTCGGGCGCGTCCAGTTCGAGGTAGGCGCAGCGCACGGCGACGTCCGGATGCTGGCTGCGCAGCCGGGCGGCCACCGTCTCCATCGGCAGCCGCCACAGCGGGTCCCGCGAGCCGTGGCCGAAGAGGATCACCGCACGTGCCATGTTCACCGCCGCAGCACCAGCCAGACGAAGGCGCCCAGCGACAGCAGCATGTACAGCAGGCCCGGCGCGCCCGCGGCGATCCACGGCACCCAGTTCTGCAGGTTGCCGACGTAGCCGAACACGTTGTTCAACAGGAAGAAGCTGATGCCGATCAGCACCCCGCCGAAGACGTAGCTGGTGATCCCGCCGGAGCGGAAATGCAGGTAGGCGAAGGGCAGCGCGAGCACCACCATCACCAGGCAGCTCAAGGGATAGAACACCTTGCGCCAGAACTCGATCTCGTAGCGCTGCGAGGTCTGCGAGTTGGCCTCCAGGTGCTGGATGTACTGGAACAGCGCGATGGTGCTCATGCGTTCCGGCTTGAGCAGCGCCACCGCCACCATCTCCTGCGTGATCTCGGTGGGCCAGCGCAGGGTGGGCAGCTTGATGTGCTGCACGCGCGAGGCGTCGCCGCTGCCGAACTCGGTGCGGTCCACGTTCTCCAGCACCCAGGCGCCGTCGTCGGCGAAGCTGCCCCGCGCGGCCTGCGTGAGGGAGACGAGGTAGCCGCGCGAGTCGCCCTCGAAGATGCGGATGCCCAGGAGCTGGCCCTCGGGCGAGAGCGACTTCACGTTGACGTTGTACGAGAAGTAGCGCTGCCGCTCCTTCAGCCAGGCGCCCGTGGTCCCCACCGACAGGGCGCCGTCCATGCGCGCCTTGAGCAGTTGCGCCGTGCGGTCGCTCAGGGGCGTGAGGTAGTCGCCGGTGAGCACGGTCAGCACCGTGAAGCCGAACCCGAGCAGCAGCAGGGCGCGCAGCGCCCGCCAGGGCCCCAGCCCGCTGGTGCGCAGGATCGTGTATTCCGAACTCTGGGCGAAACGCGCCATCACGAAGATGGTGCCGATCAGCACCGCGATCGGCAGCAGCTCGTACAGGTGGCTGGGCATGCGCAGGGCCACGTACAGCAGCGCCTGCGTCATGCGGTAAGGCTGGATGCCGCCCTTGCCCAGGTTGGGCAGTTCGTCGACGAAGTCGAAGAAGAAGAACAGCGCGAGGAAGCCGAGCGACACGAAGGCCACCGCCTGCACCACCTCGACGTAGATCAGCCGCCGGATCGTCTTCACGCGCCGCGCCCCCGCAGGCGGCGCAGCAGCGGCACGAAGCCCCAGTTGTTGTGCTGCTTGCCGAGCCACAGCAGCGCGGCGACGAAGGTCCCCCCGTGCAGCAGCAGCATGTAGGGCGCGAAGGGCACGCGGCCGGAGGCGATCCAGCTCTGGCCGAGGTTCAGCAGGTTGTAGTACACGACGAAGGCGAACAGGGCGAAGACGAGGTTGCCGCTGCGGCCCACCCGCGGGTTGACGCTGGAGACGGTGATGGCCAGCAGGATGAAGTTGAGCGCGGCCAGCGCGTTGCCGAGGCGCCAGGCCAGTTCGCCCTTGTTGCGCGGCGTGCGGTCGCGCACGAGTTCCAGCGTGGAGCGGGCCTTGGTGGGGCTTTCGTCCATGCTGGTGAGCGTGGTGCCCTTGACGCGGCTGCCGTGCAGCTCGAACTCGCTGATGCGCAGGCCCTCGCCGGCCAGCGAGTTCTCCAGCCGCTGGCCGTTGGACAGCAGCAGGAACTGGCTGTCGCCGATGGTCTCCACGCGGCCGCTGCGCGCGGACGTGACCGTCTCGCGGCCCTTTTCGCGGGTCGAGATGAAGATGTTGCGGCCCGACTTGTTGTCCGGCGTGTCCTTGTCCAGGAAGAACACGCGCTGGCCGCTGGCCGACTCCTGGAACTGGCCGGGCGCGACGCGCTCGAGGTCGCCGCGCTTGCCGTAGCGGTCCTTGAGTTCCTGCGTCTGCTGGTTGGCCCAGGGCCACACCACCAGCGACAGCAGCGCGATCACGGCCAGCACCGGCCAGGCGAAGCGGAACAGCGGCTTGACCAGCGAGGACAGGCCGCGGCCGGCGCTGAACCAGATCACCATCTCGCTGTCGCGGTACATGCGCGAGAGGGTGCCGACGATGGCGATGAACAGCGACAGCGTGAGGATGGTGGCGAGGTAACCGAGCACGGTGTAGCCCATCACCATCATCACTTCCTCGGGGTTCACGCTGCCGCGGTTGGCGAGGCTGAGGGTGCGGATCAGCGTCATCGTCACGATGATCGTGACCAGCACCACGAGCGAGGCGCCGAAACTGCGGGCCAGTTCCTTGCGAACGGTTGAATGGAATAACATCGGCGGCTGCGGGCGCGACACTCGCGTGGAACAACAACGGATTATGGACTTCGAACTCAAGACCCTGGACCTCGCGGGTGCGGCCGCGGAAAAGTGCGACGTGCTGGTGGTCCTCGTGCCCGAGAACTTCCAGGCCGGCAAGGACCCGGTTTCGGCCCTGGTGTCGGCCGCCCTGGCGGCCAAGGATCTCGAACCCAAGCCCGGCAAGCTGCTGCAGGCCTACCGCGCGCAGGGCATCGCGGCGCCGCGCGTGATCCTCGCCGGCGCGGGCGATGGCTCCGGCAAGCGGCTGCACAGCGCCGTGCAGGCTGCCGTCGCCTCGGTCAAGTCCTCGCCGGCCAGGCGCCTGGCGATCCTCGTGCCCCCGGGCAGCGGCGCCGACGGCGTGCGTGCCGCGGTCTGCGGCACGGCGGAAAGCAGCTATGTGTACATCACCACCAAGTCCAAGCCGGAGGCGCGCGAGTTGAAGAAGGTGGTGGTGTGCGTGGCCGACGCCGCCACCGATCGCGAAGCCTTCGTGCGCGCCCGTGCCGCGGCGGCCGGCATCGAATTCGCCCGCGAACTCGGCAACCTGCCGCCGAACTACGCCACCCCGACCCGCCTGGGCGAAGAGGCGACGAAGCTCGCCAAGGCGCACGGCTTCGGCGTCGAAGTGCTGGGCCCCAAGGAGGTCGCGCGCATCGGCATGGGCTCCTTCATGGGCGTGGCCAAGGGTTCGGCCGAGCCGCTGCGCTTCATCATCCTGCGCTACGAGGGCGGCGGCAAGGGCCAGGCGCCCATCGTGCTGGTGGGCAAGGGCATCACCTTCGACACCGGCGGCATCTCGATCAAGCCCTCGGCCGAGATGGACGAGATGAAGTTCGACATGGGCGGCGCGGCCAGCGTGCTCGGCACCTTCCGCGCCCTGGCCGAACTCAAGCCGCGCCTGAACGTGGTCGGCCTGATCCCGACCTGCGAGAACATGCCCGATGGCAGCGCGTACAAGCCCGGGGACATCCTCACGAGCCTCAGCGGCCAGACCATCGAAGTCCTGAACACCGACGCCGAGGGCCGGCTGATCCTGTGCGACGCGCTGACCTATGCGGAGCGCTTCAAGCCGCGCGCGGTGATCGACATCGCCACGCTCACCGGCGCCTGCGTGGTGGCCCTGGGCGGCGTGCGCAGCGGCCTGTTCGCCAGCGACGAGGACCTCGCGCAGCAACTGCAGCAGGCCGGCGAGGACGCCCTCGACCCGTGCTGGCGCCTGCCGCTGGACGAGGAATACGCCGAAGGCCTGAAGACCAACTTCGCCGACGTCGCCAACGTGGCGGGCCGCGCTGGCGGCGCCGTGGTGGCGGCCAAGTTCCTGCACCGCTTCACGCAGAACTATCCCTGGGCGCACCTGGACATCGCGGGTACCGCCTGGAAGGGCGGCAACAACAAGGGCTCGACCGGCCGGCCGGTCGGACTGCTGCTGGAATACCTGCTGGCGCAGTCCGCGACCGGCGCGCGCCCGGCCGGCAAGGACGCAGCCCCCGCCGCCAAGGGCAAGCCGTCGACCAAGGGCAAGAAGGGGCACGCCGCGGCGTGATCCCTGGCTCCTGCCCTCCAGCCCCTCGCCCCTGGGAATGACCGAGGTCGCCTTCCATTTCAACGTGCCGGACAAGCTCGCGTATGCCTGCCGGCTGGTGCGCAAGGCGACCGGCGCCGGTGCGCGCGTGGTGGTCACGGGCGAGCCGGAGCTGCTGCGCTGTCTCGATACCGAGCTGTGGACCTTCTCCCCGCTCGAATTCATCCCCCACGCCCATGCCGCTTCGGCGCCAGCGCAGGTGCTCGCCGCCTCGCCCGTGGTGCTGGCCGACGTGCCGCGCGGCACGCCGCACCAGGAGGTGCTGGTGAACCTGGGGGGGCCGGTGCCGGAGGGCTTCGAGCGATTCGAGCGCCTGATCGAGCTGGTGTCGCAGGACGAACCCGATCGCCTGCAGGCCCGCACGCGCTGGAAGCATTACTCCGATCGCGGCTATGCCATCACGCGGCACGACCTCGCCGGGCGGGAGGCGCGCTGATGGCCACGCGCATCCCCCCCAAGTTCGTGCCCACGCTGACCGAAGTGGTGCAGACCGGGCCCGCGCCGCTCGCTCCGGCGCTCGGCACGCTGCCCGCCCTGACGCAGGACCAGCTCGCCCAGCGCGTGCTGCAGCGGGTGGAACTGGCGCTCGACACGCGCCTGCGCGAGGCGATCGCCGCCGCGATCCTGGAGCACACCAGCGCGCTCACCCCCCTCTTGCGCGAGCGCGTGGAGAGCGTCGTGCGCGAAGTCGTGGCCGAAGCGCTCGCCGATGAAATGCAGGCACGTCAACGCGCGGCCGGCGCAAACGTTTGAGGTGAGGCAAGGTTTGCGTCGCGTGGGCGACGCGAAGCTAGCAATCCGCTGACGTCCTAGAGGTGTCCCTCTGGCCCGGGCCCGGGAATTGCGATATGGTCCGCGCCGTTGAGCGAACACAGTGGATCTCAACCATCACCCACACTGGAGGTTTCCATGCAATTCAAACTGAGATTGACGGTCGTCGTGGCGCTGGCTGCCGCATCCGGCATCGCGTCCGCGCAGGATCAGGTCGTCAAGATCGGTCACGTGGCGCCCATGTCGGGCCCGCAGGCCCACTATGGCAAGGACAACGAGAACGGCGTCCGCATGGCCATCGAGGATCTGAACACGCAGGGCGTCACGATCGGCGGCAAGAAGGTCAAGTTCGAGATCCAGGCCGAAGACGACGCCGCCGATCCGAAGCAGGGTACCGCCGCGGCCCAGAAGCTGTGCGACGCCAAGGTCGCCGGCGTGGTCGGCCACCTGAACTCGGGCACCACCATCCCCGCCTCGAAGGTCTACAACGACTGCGGCATCCCGCACGTCACCGGCGCGGCCACCAACCCCAACCTGACCAAGCCCGGCTACAACACCACGTACCGCATCATCGCCAACGACAACGCGCTGGGCGCGGCGCTGGCGCTGTATGCGGCCGACAAGCTCAAGCTCAAGACCGTCGCCATCATCGACGACCGCACGGCCTACGGCCAGGGCGTCGCCGAGGTGTTCAAGAAGACCGCCGAATCCAAGGGCATGAAGGTGGTGGAACAGCAGTTCACCAACGACAAGGCCACGGACTTCATGGCCATCCTGACCTCCATCAAGTCCAAGAACCCCGACGCGATCTTCTACGGCGGCATGGACGTCCAGGCCGGCCCGATGCTGCGCCAGATGGAGCAGCTGGGCCTGACCAAGGCGCGCTTCTTCGGCGGCGACGGCATCTGCACCGCCGAGATCGCCAAGCTGGCTGCCGGCGCCAAGACGCTGGACAACGTGGTCTGCGCCGAAGGCGGCGCCTCGCTGGACAAGATGCCCGGCGGCAAGGCCTGGAAGGACCGCTACGACAAGAAGTATCCGGGCCAGTTCCAGATCTACAGCCCGTACACGTACGACGCGACGTTCGTGCTGGTCGACGCGATGAAGCGCGCCAACTCCACGGACCCGAAGAAGTACATCCCGTTCCTGCAGAAGACGAACTACAAGGGCGTCACCGCCAACATCGTGTTCGAGAAGAACGGCGAGCTGAAGAACGCGGCCAGCACCCTGTACACGTACAAGGACGGCAAGAAGGCGGCGGTGCAGTAAGCACTGCGCACTTCGCGCGAAAGGCCGCCTCCGGGCGGCCTTTTTTCATGCGCATGCCGGCGCGCGGGAGTGCAAGCGCGGGTTCTGCTGATGCAGCGTAACGTGTTGTTTCGCCTCGGCTGGCCGCGCCGGACCGTGGGCCGTCGAACCGTGCTGATGGCACGCCGTCGCGCCGGCGCTTCAGTCCTGTAGGCGCCGGGGTTCTTTTCTTGTCGGTGCGCTCCTACAGGCCGCGCCAGCATTGGGTTTGCCGGGGGGTGGGCCTTCCTGTCGCGTTGAAGGCTTTTGGCGGAGGCGCTACCCTCCCAAGCTCTGTTGGCGTGCCAACAGTTGCTTACCTTTGGGGGATCACATGGAAGTTCTGGCGAAGCCGCCCACCGCTGAGCATCGAGACGGAGACTTGAGGCTGGTCTTGAAGGCGCTGTCTGCGTTCCGGCGCGGGGAGCAGGGGGTGTCCCTGCCCACCGAGTGGGACGGCCTGTTCGGCAAGATCGCGGCGGAGTTCAACGAGCTTTCGTCACAGACCTCCCGCACCCATCACAAGTTGCGCGCGGTCGCGAACGGTCCGCACAGCGGCTCGCGCGCGGGCCGCCGCGTGAACGACGACAAGCTCACCGGCTTCTGGCAGGAGAACGTCGCCAGCGTCAACCAGCTGCTGGACGAAGTGGAGCTCTCCGCCGACCGCACGCGCACGCTCCTGGGATCCCTGACGGAACTGAAGAAGGGCAACGTGCAGGCCGAACTGCCGCACGACTGGACCGGCCTGTTCGGCAAGGTGGCCGACTCCTTCAACGATGTCGTCTCCGAGAACGTGCGCATGTCGCAGGAACTCGCGCGCCTGTCGCGCGTGGTCGGCAAGGAAGGCAAGCTGAAGGAGCGCGCGGCCATGCCGGCGGCCGGCGGCTTCTGGCGCGACTCCGCCGAATCGATCAACTCGCTGATCTCCGACCTGGTGCACCCGACGTCCGAAGTGGCGCGCGTGATCGGCGCGGTGGCGCAGGGCGACCTGTCGAAGTCGATGGCGCTGGAGGCCGACGGCCGCGCGCTGGAAGGCGAATTCCTGCGCACCGCCATGACCATCAACAAGATGGTGCAGCAGCTGGGGACCTTCTCCGCCGAAGTGACGCGCGTGGCGCGCGAAGTGGGCACGGAAGGCAAGCTGGGCGGCCAGGCCGAAGTGCAGGGCGTGGCGGGTACGTGGAAAGACCTCACCGACTCGGTGAACTCCATGGCCGGCAACCTCACGGCGCAGGTGCGCAACATCGCGGAGGTGACCAAGGCGGTGGCCGCCGGTGACCTGTCCAAGAAGATCACCGTGGACGTGAAGGGCGAGATCCTGGAGTTGAAGAACACCATCAACACGATGGTGGACCAGCTGCGGTCCTTCGCCTCGGAAGTGACGCGGGTGGCGCGCGAAGTGGGTACCGAAGGCAAGCTGGGCGGCCAGGCCGACGTGCAGGGCGTGGCGGGTACCTGGAAGGACCTGACCGAGTCCGTGAACTTCATGGCCGGCAACCTGACCTCGCAGGTGCGCAACATCGCGGACGTGACCAAGGCGGTGGCCGCCGGTGACCTGTCCAAGAAGATCACCGTGGACGTGAAGGGCGAGATCCTGGAGCTGAAGAACACCATCAACACCATGGTGGACCAGCTGCGGTCCTTCGCCTCGGAAGTGACGCGCGTGGCGCGCGAAGTGGGTACCGAAGGCAAGCTGGGCGGCCAGGCCGACGTGCAGGGCGTGGCGGGCACCTGGAAGGACCTGACCGACTCCGTGAACTCGATGGCCGGCAACCTGACCGCTCAGGTGCGGAACATCGCGGACGTCACCAAGGCGGTGGCCGCCGGTGACCTCTCGAAGAAGATCACGGTGGACGTGAAGGGCGAGATCCTGGAGCTGAAGAACACCATCAACACGATGGTGGACCAGCTGCGATCGTTCGCCTCGGAAGTGACGCGGGTGGCGCGCGAAGTGGGTACCGAAGGCAAGCTGGGCGGCCAGGCCGACGTGCAAGGCGTGGCCGGCACCTGGAAGGACCTGACCGACTCGGTGAACTCCATGGCCGGCAACCTGACGGCGCAGGTGCGGAACATCGCGGAGGTGACGACCGCCGTGGCGGCTGGGGACCTCTCCAAGAAGATCACCGTGGACGTGAAGGGCGAGATCCTGGAGCTGAAGAACACCATCAACACGATGGTGGACCAGCTCTCCTCGTTCGCTTCGGAAGTGACGCGGGTGGCGCGCGAAGTGGGCACCGAAGGCAAGCTGGGCGGCCAGGCCGACGTGCAAGGCGTCGCGGGTACGTGGAAGGACCTGACCGAGTCGGTGAACTTCATGGCCGGCAACCTGACGTCCCAGGTGCGCAACATCGCCGACGTGACGAAGGCCGTGGCCGCCGGTGACCTGTCCAAGAAGATCACGGTGGACGTGAAGGGCGAGATCCTGGAACTGAAGAACACCATCAACACGATGGTGGACCAGCTCTCCTCGTTCGCTTCGGAGGTGACCCGGGTGGCCCGCGAAGTGGGCACCGAAGGCAAGCTGGGCGGCCAGGCCGACGTGCAGGGTGTGGCCGGCACCTGGAAGGACCTGACCGACTCGGTGAACTCGATGGCAGGCAACCTGACCGCCCAGGTGCGCAACATCGCGGACGTGACGAAGGCCGTGGCCGCCGGTGACCTGTCCAAGAAGATCACGGTGGACGTGAAGGGCGAGATCCTGGAGCTGAAGAACACCATCAACACGATGGTGGACCAGCTGCGCTCCTTCGCCTCGGAAGTGACGCGGGTGGCCCGCGAAGTGGGTACCGAAGGCAAGCTGGGCGGCCAGGCGGACGTGCAGGGCGTGGCCGGCACGTGGAAGGACCTCACCGACAACGTGAACTTCATGGCCGGCAACCTGACCTCTCAGGTGCGCAACATCGCCGACGTGACGAAGGCGGTGGCCG
This sequence comes from Ramlibacter sp. AN1133, assembly GCF_037890035.1. Classification (NCBI taxonomy): domain Bacteria; kingdom Pseudomonadati; phylum Pseudomonadota; class Betaproteobacteria; order Burkholderiales; family Comamonadaceae; genus Ramlibacter; species Ramlibacter sp. AN1133. The sequence goes on along the minus strand of NZ_JBBKTQ010000003.1, from coordinate 163,420 downwards.
CCGGTGACCTGTCCAAGAAGATCACCGTGGACGTGAAGGGCGAGATCCTGGAGCTGAAGAACACCATCAACACGATGGTGGACCAGCTGCGTTCGTTCGCTTCCGAAGTGACGCGGGTGGCGCGCGAAGTGGGTACCGAGGGCAAGCTGGGGGGCCAGGCCGACGTGCAGGGCGTGGCGGGTACCTGGAAGGACCTGACCGATTCCGTGAACTCCATGGCCGGCAACCTGACGGCGCAGGTGCGGAACATCGCCGAGGTGACGACCGCCGTGGCGGCCGGCGACCTGTCCAAGAAGATCACGGTGGACGTGAAGGGCGAGATCCTGGAGCTGAAGAACACCATCAACACGATGGTGGACCAGCTGCGGTCCTTCGCCTCGGAAGTGACGCGCGTGGCGCGGGAAGTGGGCACCGAAGGCAAGCTGGGCGGCCAGGCCTACGTGCAGGGCGTGGCCGGCACCTGGAAGGACCTCACCGACAACGTGAACTTCATGGCGGGCAACCTCACGTCCCAAGTGCGGAACATCGCCGACGTGACCAAGGCCGTGGCCGCCGGCGACCTCTCCAAGAAGATCACCGTGGACGTGAAGGGCGAGATCCTGGAGCTGAAGAACACCATCAACACGATGGTGGACCAGCTCTCTTCCTTCGCCTCGGAAGTGACCCGGGTGGCGCGCGAAGTGGGCACCGAAGGCAAGCTGGGTGGCCAGGCCTACGTGCAGGGCGTGGCAGGCACCTGGAAGGACCTCACCGACAACGTGAACTTCATGGCCGGCAACCTGACCTCGCAGGTGCGCGGCATCGCCAAGGTGGTGACCGCCGTGGCCAACGGCGACCTCGAACAGAAGCTGACCGTGGAAGCCAAGGGCGAGATCGCCTCGCTGGCCGATACGATCAACTCGATGACCGACACGCTCGCGACCTTCGCCGACCAGGTGACCACCGTGGCGCGCGAAGTGGGCGTGGAAGGCAAGCTGGGCGGCCAGGCCAAGGTGCCGGGCGCCGCGGGCACCTGGAAGGGCCTGACGGAGAACGTGAACCAGCTGGCCGCCAACCTCACCACGCAGGTGCGAGCGATCGCCGAAGTGGCCACCGCCGTGACGCAGGGTGACCTGACGCGCTCCATCACCGTGGAAGCGCAGGGCGAAGTGGCCGCGCTGAAGGACACGATCAACGAGATGATCCGCAACCTGCGCGATACCACGCAGGTGAACACGGAGCAGGACTGGCTGAAGACCAACCTGGCCAAGTTCTCGCGCATGCTGCAGGGCCAGCGCGACCTCGTGGCCGTGGGCCACCTGATCCTGTCCGAGCTGGCGCCCGTGGTGGGCGCGCAGCAGGCCGAGTTCTACGTGCTGCGCTACTCGCAGGAGCAGCCCAAGCTGCGCCTGATGGCCTCCTATGCCTCCGACGGCCACGGCGCCTACGGCAAGGAAGTCGACCTGGGGCAGGGCCTGGTCGGCCAGTGCGCCTTCGACAAGAAGAAGATCCTGCTGACCTCCAGCTTCCCCGAGGCACTGAAGATCGCTTCGGGCCTGACGGAGACCACGCCGCTGAACGTGCTGGTGCTGCCGATCATCTTCGAGGGCCAGGTGCGGGGCGTGATCGAACTCGCGTCGGTCGAGCGCTTCAACCCGACCCACCAGGCCTTCCTCGACCAGCTGACGGAATCGATCGGCATCGTGATCAACACGATCGAGGCCAACATGCGGACCGAAGACCTGCTGGCGCAGTCCCAGTCGCTGGCGCAGGAACTCCAGTCGCGCCAGGAAGAACTGCAGCAGACCAACGAGGAACTGCAGGAGAAGGCCCGGCTGCTCGCCCACCAGAACCAGGAGGTGGAGCGCAAGAACGCGGAAGTGGAGCAGGCGCGCCAGGCCCTGGAGGAAAAGGCCAAGCAGCTCGCGCTGACCTCCAAGTACAAGTCCGAGTTCCTGGCCAACATGTCGCACGAGCTGCGCACGCCGCTGAACTCGCTGCTGATCCTGTCCGACCAGCTGTGCAAGAACCCGGAAGGCAACCTCACGCCCAAGCAGGTGGAGTTCGCCAAGACGATCCACTCGTCCGGCAATGACCTGCTGATGCTGATCAACGACATCCTGGACCTGTCCAAGATCGAGTCCGGCACGGTGGTGGTGGACGTCAACGAGCTGCGCCTGTCCGACCTTCAGCTTTACGTGGAGCGCACCTTCCGCCACGTGGCCGAGGCGAAGAACGTGGACTTCACCGTCCGCACCGGCCTGAACCTGCCGGGCTCCATGGTCACGGACGCCAAGCGCCTGCAGCAGATCCTGAAGAACCTGCTGTCGAACGCCTTCAAGTTCACCCACCAGGGCCATGTCACGCTGACGGTGGACGAAGTGTTCGCGGGCTGGAGCTCCGACAACGAGGACCTGAACCGCGCGCAGCAGGTGCTGGCCTTCTCGGTCTCCGACACCGGCATCGGCATCTCGCCGGACAAGCAGCAGATCATCTTCGAGGCCTTCCAGCAGGCCGACGGCTCGACGAGCCGCAAGTACGGCGGCACGGGCCTGGGACTGGCCATCAGCCGCGAGCTGTCGAAGCTGCTGGGCGGCGAGATCCGCCTCGTCTCCGCGCCGGGGCAGGGCTCGACCTTCACGCTGTACCTGCCGCTGGTCTACATGGCCACGCGCACGGCGCGGCGGGTGTCGAGCGACTTCCGCGGCGACACGACGATCACCCCGGTGCCCAAGCGCCTGCCGAGCAGCCAGCCGCAGAACTCGCAGCCGGCGCCGCTGGCCGAGGAACTGCAGCCGGACGTGGTGGAAGTGCCCGTCGAGCCCGAGGAGGTATTCGCCGCCGACAACGTGGCCAACGACGACCGCGACAGCATCCACCAGGGCGACCAGGTGCTGCTGATCGTGGAGAACGACCTGGCCTTCGCGCGCTTCCTGCTGGATGCCGCCCGCGCCAAGGGCTTCAAGGGCCTGGTGACCACGGTCGGCGCCGGCGCGCTGACGCTGGCGAACCACCACAAGCCCTCCGCGGTGACGCTCGACATGCACCTGCCCGACATGGCCGGCTGGCGCGTGCTCGATCGCATCAAGCACGACCTGTCGCTGCGGCACGTGCCCGTTTGCGTGATCTCCACCGACGACAGCAAGGACCGGGCCTTCAAGTCCGGCGCGCTCGCCTTCCTGGAAAAGCCGATCCGCTCCAAGGAGGTGCTCGATGGCATGCTGGAGAAGCTCTACACGTATGTCGCGCGCAGCGAGAAGAACCTGCTGCTGGCGCTCGACGACGAGGAGGTGCGCAACGAACTGCTGGCCCAGATCGAGGGCGAGCAGATCGACGTGACGGTGGTCGCCAGCACGCAGCAGATGCTGCAGGCGCTCGACGAGGGCCGCTTCGACGCGATCGTGCTGGAAGACGGCTTCGGCGGCGGCGATCCGCGCGACCTGCGCCGCGCCCTCTCGGCCCAGGACAGCATCGGGCCCCTGCCGCTGGTCCTGTACCGCGGCGACAGCGGTGTGCACCATGCGTGGCACTCCGACGAGAGCCTGATCGTGCACGAGGTGAGCGGCGAGGCGCGCCTGTTCGACGCGGCGCTGATCGCGCTGCACAAGAGCCTGGCGCGGCTGCCGGAGGTCAAGCGCAACGTGATCGACAACGTCTACGAGTCCGCCAAGCCGCTGGCCGGCAAGCGCGTGCTCATCGTGGACGACGACATGCGCAACATCTTCGCCCTGGCCACCGTGCTGGAAGAGCACGGCATGGACATCGTCTGGGCCGACAACGGCCGCGAGGCCATCAACCGCGTGGCCAACGACCCGGGCATCCAGGTGGTGCTGATGGACATCATGATGCCGGAGATGGACGGCATGGCGACCATGAAGGAGATCCGCAAGCTCCCGCAGGGCCGCAATCTGCCTATGATCGCGGTCACCGCCAAGGCGATGAAGGGCGACCGCGAGAAGTGCATCGAGGCCGGCGCCTGGGACTACCTGGCCAAGCCGGTCAACACGCCGGACCTGCTGGCGGTGCTGCGGGCCTGGCTGCAACAGTGACCCTGGGGACAGACCACGGCCAAGCGTGCTCTGTCCCCGACTGATTGGACCGTTGGGAGTACCGGTGACGACGAACACTGCGAGTGCGCAGGAGGCCTCCGACAAGGTCAACATCCTGGTGGTGGACGACCTGCCGGAGAAGCACGTCGTGTTCAGCACGATCCTGGAGGAGCTCGACCAGAACATCGTGAATGCCCGGTCCGGGCAGGAGGCCCTGAAGTACATCCTCGAGATGGAGTTCGCGGTCATCCTGCTGGACGTGAACATGCCCGACATCGACGGCCTGGAGACGGCCAGCCTGATCCGGCAGTACAAGAAGTCCGCCCAGACCCCGATCGTGTTCATCACGGCCTACGTGGATGAACTGCAGGCCCGGCGCGGCTACGCGCTGGGCGCGGTCGACTACATCCCGTCGCCCGTGGTGCCGGAAGTGCTGCGCTCCAAGGTGCGGGTGTTCGTCGAGCTGTTCCGCATGAACCGCCAGCTGCAGAAGCAGGCGGCGCAACGCGAGGAGCTGGCGCGCTCGGAAGCCGCCCGCACGGCGGCGGAGGAGGCCATCCACCGGGCCGACTACCTGGCCGAGGCGAGCCAGGTGCTCTCGCGGTCGCTGAACATCGACGACACGATCGCGGCGATCCTGAACCTCGCCGTGCCCATGCTGGGCGACCGCGCGATCCTGGGCATCCCCGACAAGGACGGCGGCGTGCGCCGGCTGGAAATGCATCCGGCGCCGCGGGCGGACGATCCGGAGGTGTTCACGCCCGAACTGCGCGCCGCCGCCGACCAGGTGATCCGCGACAAGCAGTTCCGCCTGTGGAAGAAGGAGGGCCGCGCGGCCGCGATCTGCCCGCTCACGGCGGGCGACGAGATCCGCGGCGCCATCGCGCTGCTGGGCGACTCGGCCCAGTTCGATTCCGGCCATGTGTCGCTGATCCGCGAGTTCGCGAGCCGTGCCTCCATCGCGATGGAGAACGCGCGACTGTACTCCGCGGTGCAGGAGGCCGACCGGCGCAAGAACGAGTTCCTGGCGATGCTCGCCCACGAGCTGCGCAACCCGCTGGCGCCGATCCGCAACGCGGTGCACATCCTGGCCGCGGCGGAAGCGCTGCCGCCCAAGCTGGCCTGGGCGCGCGACGTGATCGGCCGGCAGGCGGACCACATGACGCGGCTCATCGAAGACCTGCTGGATGTCTCGCGCATCGTGCAGGGCAAGGTGACCGTCAAGCCGGAAAGGCTGCAGCTGGCCACGCTGATCGAGCGTTCGGTGGAGGCCAGCTCGCCGCGGCTGGGCCAGCGCGAACAGGTGCTGGACGTGATGCTGCCCAAGGAGGCGATCGAGATCGAGGGCGACGGCGTGCGCCTGTCGCAGGTGCTGTCCAACCTGGTCAACAACGCCAGCAAGTTCTCGCCGGTCAGGAGCCGCATCCGGCTGGAGGCGAGCTACTCCGAGGGCGAACTGCAGATCGCGGTGAAGGACGAGGGCGCGGGCATCGCGCCGGAGTTCCTGCCGCACATGTTCGAGCTGTTCGCGCAGGCGGACCAGTCGCTGGACCGCTCGCAGGGCGGCCTGGGCATCGGCCTCACGCTGGTCAAGCACCTGGTGGAGCTGCACGGCGGCCGCGTGTGGGCCACCAGCGAGGGGCTGGGGAAGGGCGCGCAGGTCTACCTGGCCCTGCCCGCGAAGCCCGCCACCGAACCCGCGCAGCCGCTGCCTTCGGTCACGCACAAGCCGGTGCAGAGTCGCGCGGGGGTCTCGCGGATCCTCGTGGTGGACGACCTGGCCGCCTCGGCCGAGACGCTCATGACGCTGCTGGAGATGGAAGGCTTCGAGGTGCGGGTGGCGCACGAAGGCCAGACCGCGCTGGAGATCGCGCGCGAGTTCAAGCCGCATGTCGTGCTGCTGGACATCGGCCTGCCGGGCATGAACGGCTTCGAGGTCGCGCATGGCCTGCGCAACCAGCCCGAGTCCCAGGATGCGCTGCTGATCGCGCTGACCGGCTACGGCGAGGCCGAAAGCCGCTCGCGCTCGGCCCAGGCCGGCTTCGACTTCCACATGGTCAAGCCCGCGGACGTGAACCTGCTGCTGACGATGCTGGCCGACCCCGACGAGGCCCGCAGCAAGGTGGCGGCGACGGCCTGAGGGCCCGCGCGTGCCTGCTACAATCGCGGGCTCTGCTGGAGAGGTGGATGAGCGGTTTAAGTCGCACGCCTGGAAAGCGTGTGAGGGTTAACAGCCCTCCGCGGGTTCGAATCCCGCCCTCTCCGCCAGACAAAGAAGGAAAACCCGCCCCCGGCGGGTTTTTTTGTTTCTCCATGACCTCCGGGGCGGCTGCGTGAAGAACATCGAGATTGTCGGCAGCGAAGACAACGCGGCGAGCGAGCTGTTCGCGGCCACGGAGGAGGAGTTCGCCGTGTTCTTCCGCCCGGGCGAGAACATCGTCTTCCTGGAGCGGCTGGCCCAGCACGTCCCCAAGGTGCAGCTGTACGCCACCCTTGCGCGCGTGCTCGCGCGGCCCGTCGTGCCCGGGCCGGGCATCGCCACCCACGGCGTGCTGTTCTACGAGAAGCGCCCCGGGGAGGGCAGCCTGCTCTGAGCCCGCCTCACTTTGCCCCGAGATTCCAGACCGAGAGCGCCAGCACGACGAAGCCGACCACGGCCAGGCCTGCGTGCCCGAGCATCAGGCCCATCGGCAGCTCGCGCTTCTCCCAGTGGTAGCGCAGGTTCAGGACAAGCCCGCCCAGCACGGCGACGAGCAGCAGGGCCAGGCCGCCCCAGCCGCCGCCGGGCATTCCGCTGGTCAGCCCGGCGTACAGGATCAGCGTCAGGCCCGAGGCCGCCAGGAGGCCGTGCACCATCGCGATGAAGCTGGGCGGGTGGGGGCGGCCGCTGAAGCGCATGCCGGCCATCAGCAGCCCGCCGAGCGCGGTGACGGCCAGCAGCAGGATCGCGGTGCGAAGCATGGTCTGTGCATCCATTTCGGCTCTCCTTGGGTTGCCTGACAGATGCCGTGAGCGGGAGCCCCGTTCCCCCGCCGGTCAGGCCGGACCCTCGGCGGGCGCTGACCCGCCGAGGGAGCGAACTGTCTAACTGTCTAAACCGTAATTGGACAATAAGACAGTTAGATTAGACATATCTGTAACCATCGAGACAGTCGTCTACGCAGAGGGGATCAGGTGGGCGTCGCCGATGTTTCTCCGAAGTAAACGGCGGCGGGGTGCGGCCTTTTTCACGTGCCGCGCGTTGCCGTCTGGCAACCTTTGTCCAAAACATGTTTGACTAACTGTTGACCTGTGTCTACAGTTGTGTCTGAACTGTCCAGGAAGGGTTGTCTTGCTCACCAGCAAGGAGATCATCGAGAGAACCGGCATCTCGCGGGCCACTCTCAACAACTACATCGCCAGCGGCCTCATCGCCAGGCCGCGGGTGTTGCCGCCCGGGCCGGAGCACGGAGCGGCGCCGCGCATCGGCTACTTCCCGGACGAAACCATCGAGCGCATCGAGACCATCCAGCGCCTCAAGCGCGAGGGCTGGAGCATCATGCGCATCGCCAAGCACTTCACCGGCCGGCCCGAGACCGCCGCGCCGGCGTCCGCCGCGTCCACGGCCGAAGCGCCCGCGGACGGGGCGGCCGAGCGCACCCGCATCGAAGCCCCCGCCGCGCCTGCGCCGACCTCGACCGTGCCGGCGCCAGCGCCCGCGGCCGCGCGCAACCTCGGCGCCGCGGGCCTGGCACTCACCCCCGCCGATGCCGGCCAGCCGGCGTACCTGGTGAACGAGGGTTTCGGCGTCCTGTGGATGAACGAGCCGGCCGCGAGCTCCGCGCTGTCCCCGATGGCGCACCGCCCGGCGGCGGGAAATGTGTTCCGGCACCTGCTGGCCCTGGACGAGGCGCGCGGGCGCGACGCGCTGCTGCGCTTCCACCTGGAGGCCGCGCGCTCGCGCGGACTGCCGGCCGCGCAACTCCTCGACGGCCTGGATGCGGACGCCTCCGCCTCCATGCAGGCCCTCTACCGCCAGATCCCCCGGCCGGCGGCGCTGCCGCTGGTGGCGCAGTCGGTGCTGCCCGCCGCGGGAACGATGCCGGCCCGCCGCATCCACGCCGTGCACTTCCACGAGGGCGTGCTGTTCGCGGTGGGCGAAGCGCCGGACGAACCTGCTGGCGCGGCGCCGCACACGAAGGCCGCACCCCCGAGCCTCACGCCGGTGGCGGTGCTCGTCGCCGTGCTGCAGGACGCCGCGGACCTGTGGGTGCGCCTGAGCGCCGAGGAGTACTTCGAACTCCTGAACGAGGTGGGCGTGGAGCTGGACGCCATCTTCCGCGCGTACCAGGGCCGGCCCGGCCGTCCGGTGGGCGAAGCGCTGGTGTGCTATTTCCTGCCGCAGCCGCAAGGCAGCTACCTGTGGAACGCCATCGCGGCGGCGCACCGGGCCCGCGAGGCGATGCGGCAGGTCAGCCAGCGCTGGCGCGTGCGCAAGGGCTGGGACCTGGAACTGCGCATCAACGTCGGCATCGACGAGGGCCAGGACTGGCTGGGCAGCCTCGGCCTGCCCGGGCAGTCGGACCTGCGCGTCCTCGGCGACGCCGCCGACCGCGCCACGCATCTTTCGCGCTGCAGCCGCATGGGCGCGATCCTGCTCACGCGCAACCTGGTGGGCAAGCTCACGCGCGACGAGCGCCAGCAACTGACTTACGGGGTGCCTCGCCTGGAGGGCACGCACGGCGAGGCACCCCTTCTTTTCACCTTCGCGCGGCTGGGCGACCTGGCCGGCGCGGGTGCGGCGCCAGCCGCCGTGGCCGACGTGGCCGTGGCCGAACTGCTGGCCCTGCACGCGAGCGCAACCCATTCCCACGGCGGTTCCCGCTGAAGAAAAGACAAGAGTGAGGACGTCCCCATGAGCTGGTTCAATACAAAGGATCTGAGGAGCACCATATCGGCCATCTTCACGGTGAGCACCGCGCCGGCGCCCACGCCAGCGGAGCAGGCCGAGAAGCTGGACCTGATCCGCCGCAAGATGCTGGCGCTGGCCGTGCTCACCCACGGCGAGCGCTCGGAGGCGCTGGCCCGCCGCATCCGGTACGCCGCGACGGTGGAGTCCCTCTGGTACGCGCGCGGCGAATTGATGGGGCAACTGGCCAAGGTGGACGGCGAGCTGGCGGCGCGCGAGAAGGTGGATGCGCTCAGCGGCCTGTTCAAGGAACTGCTGCCGCGCGGGCTGCGTTCGCGCCCGAGCCCCCTGGACGGCAGCTACCGGTCCAGCCGCCCCGGCGAGGACTGAGCGGGCGCCGCCGGGGCCGGCCCGAGCGGCCCCGACGAGCGCGTGCCGGCCACCATCTTCATCGCCGAGGCGATGAGCCCCGACACCTCGCTCATGTTGGCGGGAATGACCAGCGTGGTGGTCGAATCCTGCGCCACCCGGCCGAACGCGTCGACGGCCCGTTCGGCCACCTTCAGCTGCACCGCCTGCTCGCCGCCCGGTTCGCGGATCGCCGCGGCCACCTGGCGGATCGCATCCGCCGTCGCTTCCGCCACCGCCACGATGGCCGCCGCCTCGCCCTGCGCCTTGTTGATCTCGGCCTGCTTGGCGCCTTCCGAGCGGGCGATGAAGGCCTCGCGCTCGCCGGTGGCGATGTTGATCTGCTCCTGCCGGCGGCCCTCGGAGGCCGCGATCAGGGCGCGCTTCTCGCGCTCCGCCGTGATCTGCGCCTGCATCGCATGCAGGATCTCCTTGGGCGGCGTCAGGTCCTTGATCTCGTAGCGCAGCACCTTCACGCCCCAGGTCAGCGCCGCCTCGTCGATGGCCTGCACCACCTGCGCGTTGATCAGGTCGCGTTCCTCGAAGGTCTTGTCCAGTTCCAGCCGGCCGATCACGCTGCGCAGCGTCGTCTGGGCCAGCTGCGTGATGGCGACGATGTAGTTCGACGAGCCGTAGCTGGCGCGCATCGGATCGGTCACCTGGAAGTACAGGATCCCGTCCACCTGCAGCTGCGTGTTGTCGCGGGTGATGCAGATCTGGCTGGGCACGTCCAGCGGGATCTCCTTCAGGCCGTGCCTGTACGCGACCCGGTCGACGAAGGGCACCAGGAAGTTCAGGCCGGGCGTGAGCGTGGCGTGGTACTTGCCCAGGCGCTCCACCACCCAGGCGTTCTGCTGGGGGACGACCTTGATCGCGCGCACCACGAAGATGACGGCGATGACGAACAGGACGAGGGCGACGGTCATTCTTCTTTTCCTTCTTCAGGTCTTTTCCACGACGAGGCGGCTGCCCGCCACCTCGCGCACGCGGTAGGTGCCGGGGCCCTGGGAGGTGCCGCCCAGGGGCACGACCGTCCAGTTCGTCCCGCGATAGCGCACGGTGGCCGTGTGGTCCGGCCCCCAGTGCTCCACGTGGACTTCCTCGCCCACGTCCAGGTTCCCGACCGGGTCGGCGTTGGCGAGGGCTCCGGCGGGACGGCGCCCCCGTTTCAGGTGCCAGGCGGCGACTGCGCCGCCGCCCACCAGGGCCGCCACCACCAGCTGGATCGCCTGGCCCGTGCCGGCATGGGCCGCGAGCGCACCGGCGGCCAGGCCGATGGCCAGCATCAGCAGGTAGAAAGTCCCCGTCAGGAGTTCGACAGCCACCGCCGCGCCGGCGAGCAGCCACCAGAGTGTGGAGTCGGCCATAAGCCCCCTTTGGGCGCATTGTGGCCAATTCCCCGACCGTGGGACAGTACGGGTGGCGCGGATTTCATACACTTCGCGCCTCATTCGCCTTTTTCGCCCCGCGACGCCCCTCCCCATGAAGTTCCGCTTCCCCATCGTCATCATCGACGAAGACTTCCGCTCGGAGAACACCTCCGGCCTCGGCATCCGCGCGCTGGCGGAGGCGATCGTGGCCGAGGGCTTCGAGGTGCTGGGCGTCACGAGCTATGGCGACCTGTCGCAGTTCGCGCAGCAGCAAAGCCGCGCCAGCGCCTTCATCCTGTCGATCGACGACGAGGAGTTCACGCCGGGGCCGGACCTCGATCCGGCGGTGGTGAACCTGCGCAACTTCATCGAGCAGGTGCGGCGCAAGAACGCGGACGTGCCGCTGTACATCTACGGCGAGACCAAGACCTCGCAGCACCTGCCCAACGACATCCTGCGCGAGCTGCACGGCTTCATCCACATGTACGAGGACACGCCGGAGTTCATGGCGCGCCACATCATCCGCGAGGCGCGGGCGTACCTGGAGGGCATCCAGCCGCCGTTCTTCAAGGCGCTGCTCGATTACGCGGAGGACGGCTCGTATTCCTGGCACTGCCCGGGGCACTCGGGCGGCGTCGCCTTCCTCAAGAGCCCGGTGGGCCAGATGTTCCACCAGTTCTTCGGCGAGAACATGCTGCGCGCGGACGTCTGCAACGCGGTGGACGAACTGGGGCAGCTGCTCGATCACACCGGCCCGGTGGCCGCTTCCGAGCGCAACGCGGCCCGCATCTTCAACGCCGACCACTGCTTCTTCGTCACCAACGGCACCAGCACCTCCAACAAGATGGTGTGGCACCACGAGGTGGCGCCCGGCGACGTGGTGGTGGTGGACCGCAACTGCCACAAGTCGATCCTGCACTCGATCATCATGACGGGGGCGATCCCCGTGTTCCTGCGGCCGACGCGCAACCACTTCGGCATCATCGGCCCCATCCCGCAGAGCGAGTTCACGCCGGAGGCGATCCAGGCCAAGATCCGCGCCAATCCGCTGCTCAAGGGGGTGGACCCCGAGACGGTCAAGCCGCGCATCCTGACGCTCACGCAATCCACCTACGACGGCGTCCTGTACAACACCGAGACCATCAAGTCGATGCTCGATGGCTACGTGGAGGCGCTGCACTTCGACGAGGCCTGGCTGCCGCACGCGGCCTTCCACCCGTTCTACGGCACCTTCCATGCCATGGGCAAGAAGCGCAAGCGGCCGCAGAAATCGCTGGTGTACTCCACCCAGTCCATCCACAAGCTGCTGGCCGGCATCAGCCAGGCCAGCCACGTGCTGGTGCAGGACGCCAACGAGAACAAGCTGGACCGCCACCTGTTCAACGAGGCGTTCCTGATGCACACGTCCACCAGCCCGCAGTACGCGATCATCGCCAGCTGCGACGTGGCCGCGGCGATGATGGAGCCGCCCGGCGGCACCGCGCTGGTGGAGGAGTCCATCCTCGAGGCCCTCGACTTCCGCCGCGCCATGCGCAAGGTGGACCAGGAGTACGGCAAGGACTGGTGGTTCAAGGTCTGGGGCCCGGACAAGCTGGTGGAGTCGGGCATCGGCCGCGCCGACGACTGGATCATCAAGGGCGAGGCGCGCTCGGCCAAGTGGCACGGCTTCGGCAACCTGGCCGAAGGCTTCAACATGCTGGACCCGATCAAGTCCACGGTCGTCACGCCCGGCCTGGACCTGAACGGCAAGTTCGCCAAGACCGGCATCCCGGCCTCGATCGTCACCAAGTTCCTGGCGGAGCACGGGGTGATCGTGGAGAAGACGGGCCTCTACAGCTTCTTCATCCTGTTCACCATCGGCATCACCAAGGGCCGCTGGAACACGCTGCTGTCCGCCCTGCAGCAGTTCAAGGACGACTACGCCAAGAACCAGCCGATGTGGCGCATCCTGCCGGAGTTCTGCCAGCAGTACCCGCGCTACGAGCGCATGGGGCTGGCGGACCTGTGCCAGTACGTGCACGAGATGTACGCCAAGTACGACATCGCGCGCCTGTCGACCGACATCTACCTGTCGGACCTGCAGCCGGCGATGCGCCCGGCGGACGCCTTCGCGCACATCGCCCACCGCAAGACGGAGCGGGTGGAGATCGACGAACTGGAAGGCCGCATCACCACCAGCCTGGTGACGCCGTACCCGCCCGGCATCCCGCTGCTGATCCCGGGCGAGGTCTTCAACCGCAAGATCGTGGACTACCTGAAGTTCGCGCGGGCCTTCAACGCCGAGTGCCCCGGCTTCGAGACCGACATCCACGGCCTCGTCGCGGAGGAGGATGCGACGGGCAAGGTGCGGTATTACGCGGATTGCGTCAAGAAGGATTCTTGACGGTACGCAAACAAAGGTGCGCACCTGTGCGGCGCATTGCCAACAGACTGGCAGCAAGGAAACCAGATACCGAACGCAGAGGGCGCAGAGAACACGCAAAGGACGCAGAAGACATCCACTTCAAATGGATGTCCTTCTGCGTCCTCTGCGTATCCTTTGCGCCCTCTGCGTTCGGCAGTCTTGTTTTCGACCCTGCCCAAACCCCGCGCTCAGCGCTGGTCTTCGACCCCGATCGCCACCTGGGAGAAACCGCCGTCCACGTAGGTGATCTCGGAGGTCACGCCGCCGGCCAGGTCGCTCAGCAGGAAGGCGGCGACGTTGCCGACGTCCTCGATCGTGACGTTGCGGCGCAGGGGCGCGGCGCTGGCAACGATGCTGAGGAGCTTGCCGAAGTCCTTGATGCCGCTGGCCGCCAGCGTCTTGATCGGGCCGGCGCTGATGCCGTTGACGCGGATGCCCCTGGGCCCCAGCGAACCCGCCAGGTAGCGCACCGAGGCTTCCAGCGAGGCCTTGGCCAGGCCCATGGTGTTGTAGTGCGGCACGATGCTCACCGAACCGAGGTAGGTCAGCGTCAGCAGCGCCGCCTTGTCGTTGAGGTAGGGCAGGGCCGCCTTGGCCAGCGCCGGGAAGCTGTAGGCGCTGATGTCCTGCGCGATCCGGAAGGCTTCGCGCGACAGGCCTTCGAGGAAATCGCCCGAGATCGACTCGCGCGGGGCGAAGCCGATGCTGTGGACGAAGCCGTCGAACTTCGGCCAGGTGGCCGAAAGGTCCTTGAACAGCTTGTCGATCTGCGCGTCGTCGCCGACGTCGCACTCGAACACGAGGGTGGAATCGAACTCGGCCGCGAACTCCGTGATGCGGTCCTTGAAGCGCTCGCCTACGTAGCTGAACGCCAGCTCCGCGCCCTGGTCGCGGCAGGCCCGCGCGATGCCATAGGCGATCGAGCGGTTCGACAGCAGGCCGGTGATCAACAATTTCTTGCCAGTGAGGAAGCCCATGGGTCTCTCGTTTGAAAATTCTCGGCAGAATTGTCGCATGCGAGGTTTGCCGATATTGCTGGCCCTGGCGTTCAGCCCGGCCGCCTGGTCCGCCCATGGCTATGCGCTGTGGGGCGACCTGAAGTATCCCCCGGGCTTCCCGGCCTTTGCCTACGTCAATCCGCAGGCCCCCAAGGGGGGCGAATTGCGGCTGGTGAGCAACCTGCGCTACTCGACCTTCGACAAGTACAACCCGTTCACGATCAAGGGCTCGCCGCCGGCCTACCTGCCCGCCCTGATGTTCGACAGCCTGCTGGCCGGCGCGGCCGACGAGATCGGCTCCGGCTACGGCCTGCTGGCCGAGGACGTGGACGTCACGCCCGATGGCCTGGCCGCCACCTTCCGCCTGCGCAAGGAGGCCCGCTTCCACAACGGGGACCCGGTGCTGGCGGCGGACGTCAAGTACACCTTCGACACCCTGCTGGGCCCCTACACCTCGCCGGCCTACAAGACCACGCTCGACGACCTCGCGGGCCTGGACGTGGTCGACGAGCGCACGGTGCGCTTCCGCTTCAAGCGCAAGAACCGCGAGATGCCGCTCACGGTGGGCGGCCTGCCGATCTTCAGCCGCAAGTGGGGCATGGTCGGCGGCAAGCCGAAGAGGTTCGACGAGGTGGTGATGGACGTCCCCATCGGCAGCGGCCCGTACCGGATCGGGCCGGTGAACTTCGGCAAGGACATCACCTACGTGCGCGATCCGAACTACTGGGGCCGCGACCTGAACGTGCGCCGCGGCACGTCGAACTTCGACCGCATCACGGTCAAGATCTACAAGGACAACACGGCGCGGCTGGAGGCCCTGAAGGCCGGCGAGTTCGACCTCATGCGCTTCTTTTCCGCCGGCGACTGGGCCCGGCGCGTCAACGGCCGCCGCTTCAAGACCGGCGAGCTGGTGAAGGCGGAGTTCCGCCACCAGCTGCCCTCGGGCTTCCAGAGCTACGTGCTGAACCTGCGCAACCCCAAGCTGCAGGACGTGCGCGTGCGCGAGGCGCTGGACCTGGCCGTGGACTTCGAATACATGAACCGGCAGCTGTTCTACAACTCGTACCAGCGGGTGCAGGGCCTGTTCGGCAACACGGAATGCAAGTCCACGGGCACGCCGCCGCCCGAGGAACTGGCGCTGCTGGAGCCCTGGCGCGGCAAGATTCCCGATGCGGTGTTCGGCCCGGCCTACCAGGCGCCGCGCACGGACCCGCCGAACACCCTGCGCGACAACCTGCGCAAGGCCCGCGAGCTGCTCAAGCAGGCCGGCTGGGAAGTGCGCGACGGCGCGCTGCGCAACCCCAAGGGCGAGCCGCTCGTGCTGGAATACCTCGATAGTGCGGAGGGCGGCGCGCGCACCGTCACGCCCTGGATTCGCAACCTGGAGAAGCTGGGCATCACCCTGAATTTCCGCACGGTCGATTTCGCCCTGTACCAGCAGCGCTTCCAGCGCAAGGAGTTCGAGATCATTTCGCTCGCCTACCCCGGCACCGCGACGCCCGGCCAGGACTACGTGGACCTGTTCGGCAGCAAGTCCGCCGACATCGAGGACTCCGGCAACCTCACGGGCATCAAGAGCCCCGCGGTCGACGAGCTGCTGCGCCGCATGACCAGTGCCAACACCAAGGCGGAAATGCTGCCGGCCTGCCGCGCGCTGGAGCGCGTGATCATGCATTCGCACATCCTGATCCCGCAATGGACGGCGCCCACCCACCGCATCGTCTACAACGCCTGGCGGCTGCAGCCGACGGCGACCATGCCGCCGTATTCGCAGGGCGAGGGCTGGGCCATCGACACCTGGTGGGCCAAGCCCCAGCAGGCACCCCTGTGAGCTGACATGGCTGCCTACATCCTCAAGCGCCTGCTGCTGATGCTGCCCACGCTGCTGGGCGTGCTGCTGGTCACCTTCCTCGTCACGCAGTTCGTTCCGGGCGGCCCGGTGGAGCAGTACCTGGCCGAGGCCCGCGCGAACACCGCCGGCGGCGGCGGCGAGGGCGGCGGCACCTTCGCCTACCGGGGCGGCCAGGGCGTGGACCCCAAGCGCATCGAGCAGATCAAGGCCCTGTACGGCTTCGACAAGCCGCCGCACGAACGCTTCTTCCAGATGCTGGGGCAGTACGCCCGCTTCGACCTGGGCAAGAGCTTCTTCCAGAACAAGGAAGTCGCCACCCTGATCAAGGAGAAGCTGCCCGTGTCGGTGAGCCTGGGGCTGTGGACCTTCTTCATCAGCTACCTCATCGCCGTGCCGCTCGGGGTGGCGAAGGCCGTGCGGGCCGGCTCGCGCTTCGACCTGGTGACCACGCTGATCGTGCTGGTGGGGTATGCCATCCCGGGCTTCGTGCTGGGCGTGGCGCTGCTGGTGATCTTCGGCGGCCAGCTCGGATGGTTTCCGCTGCGCGGCCTCACCTCCGGCAACTGGGACGAACTGAGCTGGGGCGCCCGGATCGTCGACTACCTGTGGCACATCACGCTGCCGGTGACGGCCATGGTGGTGGGCAGCTTCGCCGTGACCACGATGCTCACCAAGAATTCCTTCCTGGAGGAGATCCGCAAGCAGTACGTGCTGACGGCCCGGGCCAAGGGCCTGGACGAGCGCCGGGTGCTGTGGAAGCACGTGTTCCGCAACGCGCTGATGCCGATCATCGCGGGCTTCCCGGCGGCCTTCCTCGGCGCCTTCTTCACCGGCTCGCTGCTGATCGAGACGCTGTTCTCCCTCGACGGCCTGGGGCTCCTGAGCTACGAGAGCGTGATCCGGCGCGACTATCCCGTCGTCCTGGGCACGCTGTACCTCTTCACCGTGATCGGCCTGCTGACCAAGCTGGTCAGCGACCTCATGTACGTCTGGGTGGATCCGCGTGTCAAGTTCGACTAGTCCCTCGTTGCTGGCCGATCCCACCGCGGCGGGCCAGACGGCCGGTGCCGGCTCCGCCAACCCCACGCCGCCGGCCGTGTGGGTGCACGTGTCGCCCACGCGGCGCGCCTGGCGGCGCTTCCGCCGGAACCGCCTGGGCTTCGTCAGCCTCGTGCTGTTCCTGACGCTGGTGATCCTGAGCCTCTTTGCGGAGGTGATCTCCAACGACCGGCCGCTGCTGGTGCGCTACAACGGCCAGTACTACTCGCCGCTCGTCAACAGCTATCCCGAGACCACCTTCGGCGGCGACTTCCTGACCGAGACGGACTACCTCGACCCCTTCATCCGGCAGCAGCTCACCAAGGGCGACAACTTCGCGCTCTATCCGCCCAATCCCTACGGGGCGAAGACGCTGAACTACTTCGCCAAGGAGCCGAATCCCTCGAAGCCCACGCGCGACAACCTGCTGGGCACCGACGACCGCGGACGCGACATGCTGGCGCAGCTCATTTACGGCTTCCGCCTGAGCGTGCTGTTCGGCCTGGCCCTGACCTTCATCGGCGTGGTGCTCGGGGTGATCACGGGCGCCATCCAGGGCTTCTTCGCCGGCAAGACCGACCTGGCGTTCCAGCGCTTCATCGAGATCTGGGAGTCGATGCCGGAGCTGTACCTGCTGATCATCTTCAGCGCGATCTTCTCGCCCAGCGTGGCGCTGCTGCTGATCCTGCTGTCCCTGTTCGGCTGGACCGGCCTGTCGCAGTACGTGCGGGCCGAGTTCCTGCGCAACCGGCAGATGGACTACGTGCGCGCGGCGAGGGCCCTGGGCGTGGGCAACGGCCGGATCATGGCCAAGCACATCCTGCCGAACAGCATGACGCCGGTCATCACCTTCCTGCCGTTCCGGATGAGCGCCGCGATCCTGGCGCTGACCTCGCTGGACTTCCTGGGCCTGGGCGTGCCGCCCGGCACCCCGTCGCTGGGCGAGCTCCTGAGCCAGGGCAAGAACAACATCGACGCCTGGTGGATCTCGCTCACCACCTTCAGCGTGCTGGTGATGACGCTGCTGCTCCTGACCTTCATGGGCGACGCGCTGCGCGACGCCCTCGACCCGCGAAAGGCGGACGCATGATGCCCCCCGTCTTGCTCCCTCCCCCTCCGGGGGAGGGCAGGGGTGGGGGCGCTCCCCGATGAAACAGAACATGCCGCTCCCCCCGCTGCTCGAAGTCAAGGACCTGCGCGTCGCCTTCGGCCCCAAGGAGGTCGTCCACGGCGTCGACTTCTCCATCGCACCCGGGGAGAAGCTGGCGCTCGTCGGCGAGTCCGGCTCCGGCAAGACGGTCACGGCACTGAGCCTCGTGCGCCTGGTGCACAACGCCCGCATCACGGGCTCGGCCCGGCTGGCCGCGCGTGAACCGGGCGGTGCCCCCACCGAACTGCTGCAGGCCTCCGAGCGCGAGCTGCTCGGCATCCGCGGCCGCGACATCGCGATGATCTTCCAGGAGCCGATGACGGCCCTGAACCCGGTCTACACGATCGGCGACCAGATCGCGGAAGTGCTGCAGGTCAAGCAGGGCCTGTCACCGAAGCAGGGCTGGGACGCCGCCATCGAGGCGCTCGCGGCCACCGGCATCCCCGAGCCCCGGCGCCGCGCGTCCACCTATCCGCACCAGCTCTCGGGTGGCCAGCGGCAGCGCGCGATGATCGCCATGGCGCTGGCCTGCCGGCCCCGGCTGCTGCTGGCCGACGAACCCACCACCGCGCTGGACGTGACGCTGCGCCAGCAGATCCTCGACCTGCTGGCCGACCTGCAGCGCCAGAATGGCATGGCGGTGCTCCTGATCACGCACGACCTCAACCTGGTGCGGCGCTTCGCCGACCGGGTGGCGGTGATGGAGAACGGCAGCCTCGTGGAGCAGGGCCCCGTGGCGCGCGTCTTCGAGCAGCCGCAGCACCCCTACACGATCAAGCTGATGAAGAGCCGGCCCGAGCGCGACGTGCAGGAGCCGCGCAGCGGCGAAGCGCCGGTGATGCAGGCGCGGGAACTGCGCGTGTCCTACCCGGTGCCCATTCCGGGCTTCCGCGGCTGGTTCCGCAAGGGCGAATTCGTGGCCGTCCACGGCGCGCAGTTCCACGTGCCGCCCGGCGGCACGCTGGGCATCGTCGGCGAATCGGGCTCCGGCAAGTCCACCATGGCGCTGGCCGCGCTGGGGCTGATCCCGCACCAGGGGCAGCTGGACGTGGTCGGCACGCGCTGGGGTCCCGACAGCGTGAAGAACCGTTCGATCCGGCGGCTGGTGCAGGTGGTGTTCCAGGACCCGTTCTCGTCGCTCTCGCCGCGCATGACGGTGGAGGAGATCGTGGGCGAAGGCCTCCTGGTGCACCAGCCGGCGCTGACGCTGGAGCAGCGGCGCGAGCACGTCTACCGGGTGCTGCAGGAGGTGGGCCTCACCGAAGCGCAGTTCCCGGGCCTGCTCGGTCGCTACCCGCACGAATTCTCCGGCGGCCAGCGGCAGCGGCTGGCGATCGCGCGGGCGCTGATCGTGCAGCCGCAGGTGCTGGTGCTGGACGAACCCACCAGCGCGCTGGACGTGACGATCCAGCAGCAGGTGCTCAAGCTGCTGCAGCGGCTGCAGCGCGAGCGGGGCCTGAGCTACCTGCTGATCACGCACGACGTCGACGTGATCTGGGCGATGGCGCACGACGTGCTGGTGATGAAGGACGGGCAGGTGATCGAATCGGGCACCGTGGACGAGGTGTTGCGCAGGCCGCGGGATCCGTATACGCAGACCCTGGTCGCTGCCGCGAGCTGAGGCCGGCCCCTTGGTGATCCGCAGGCTGGCGGTGGAGCGAAAGCGAAACCCCAGCGCTGGCATCGCTCGCGCAACGCCGGGGTTCCTTCGTCACCGCCAGCCTACGGGACATCCGCTGGCATCACAGCGCCATCCAGATCCCGGCCGCGCCGGCGAGCGCCAGGCTCGCCCCCCACACCCGATCCAGGTTGAACCACGCCCGCCGCAGGAACTGCAGCCCCAGCCAGCGGTACACGGCATAAGCCATCCCCACCCCCGCCAGCAGCATCGCCAGCGTGTGCACGCCCGCGACCGCGAGCGCCGTCGCGACGTCCGAGCGCGCCAGCGTGTCCATCACCCGTCCGTGCGCCCGTTCGATCCCACCGGCCGACGGCGGCGGCGCCTCGCACAGCCGCAGCATGAAGGGCACCAGCATCAGGCCCGCGCCATGCGCCGTCGCCATCAGGAAGGACCACCACGCCAGCCGCGACGGCGGGATGCGCGCCAGCGCGCGCGGATGCCGCGTGTCCACCATCTTCCACAGGCCGAACAGCAGCACCAGGGCACCCGCGCCGATGCGCAGCGGCCGGCTCCATTCCACCAGCCAGGCCAGCGCGGCGAGCGGCACCAGCACCACCGCCATCGCCGCGAAATGGCCGCCGCCCAGCGGCAGCGCCGTCACGAGGACCGCGCCGCCGCGCCGCGCGGTCAGGCCGTTGGCCACCGCCAGCGGCCAGCCCATGGCGGGGTTGAGCCCGTGGTATGCGCCCAGGACGATCACGGTCGTCCAGAGCGCCGCGCTCGCGTTCAAGCCGAGGGATAGCAGAACGAGTCGGTGGAGCAGTCGCCGCCCTGCAGCCGCACCTGGTGCGCGCCGTACTCCTTGCCGAAGTCCACGTGGAACTCGCGGTCCACGCTCAGCCCGCCGCCCGCGCCGACCTTGCACATGGCCTGCACGCCGGGGATGCCGTCCGGATAGAACTGCGTGTCCCAAGTGCTGTACAGCGAGTTGGTGAAGTAGACGCGCTGGCCGTCGCGGCTGATCTCGATCATCTGCGGGCCGCCGCCGAAGGCGCGCCCGGTGGGATGCTTCTCGTGCCGCGCGACGCCGCCGATGCGCACGCTGCCGGCCAGTTCGGGCTTGAGCGGATCGCGCACGTCGTACTGCCGCAGTTCGCCGGTGCCCCAGCAGGCGACGTACAGGTACTTGTCGTCCAGCGACAGGTCGATGTCGCTCACCAGCGGCGGCACGGCACCGAAGCCTTTCAGCAGCGCCGGCAACTGGTCGGCCGGGGCGGGCTCCGGCGGGATGGTGGCCGTCTTGCGCGCGTGGAACTTGCCGTTCTCGCGCCACCAGGTCCACACCGAGGCTTCGAGGTTGGTCGTGTCCACCACCACGCCGAGGAAGCCGTATTCGCGCGTCGGGTCGTGCGCGGGGCGGATCTCCAGCGCCATCTGGTGGTTGGCGCCCAGGTCGATGGTCTGCACGTGCTTGCGCTCGCGCAGGTTCCAGAAGTGCAGGGCGTGGCCGTACTTGTTGGCCAGCAGGTCCTCCGCCACCAGGCCGTTCTCGAACTGCGGCGGCAGCGCCCATTCGCTGGACACCATGTAGTCGCGCGGCAGGTTCCACCAGAAGTCGTAGTGGCGCGTCTGCGGCCCGCGGTCGATCTCCCAGCGCCCCAGCACCTCGAAGGTCTGGCAGTCCATGATGAAGATGCCGGGCGGGCCTTGCGTGCCATCGGGGCCCGCGCCGCCCAGCGTGCTGACGTAGATGCCTTCCGGCCCGCAGTGCACGGTGTGCGGCCGCGAATAGCCGGTCTTGCGCAGGATCTCGTCCGGCTCGATGGTCTTGACCAGCTTCGGCGCGGTGGGGTCGGGCTGCGTGTCGAACACGTACATGCGCGAGGAGCGCATCCCAGGCACGATCAGGTAGCGGCGCTGCAGGAAGGCGTGCCCGGTCAGGGGCGACAGCGCGGAGCTGCAGGCATTCCAGCCGAAGTGGTGCAGCTCGTCGCCCTTGTTCGGCAGGTCGACGCGGCGCAGCACGCTCGAATAGGTCGGCGACGACGGATCGAGGTCGACCACCGCCAGCGCATCGGGGCGCGAGCGGTCCGGCGAGAGCAGCGCGGTGTAGCAGATGTGTTCGGCTTCGGCCTCCATCGCCAGCTTGGGCGAGGGATGGAAGGTCGGGTCCGGTCGCAGGGTTTCGATCATGGGGTAGCTCCTCGTCGAGGTGACCCGCCGCCGCGGCATCCGCGACGGCGGCGCGGCCATGCTCCGCCCGTGCACCCCGTGAAGCAAGCACCCGGAAGGTGGAAGGGTCATGGCCCCGCTGCACTGCACAACAGCACGGCCCGTTCGGGCCTTGCGAGCGCCGGCGCATGGGAGTACTTTTGCCATCCGTTGCCGAGGAGACAAGGTGAAGTCCTGCCCGTTCAGCGCTGCCGTTCCCACCCCGTCGTCCTCGAGTTCCTGGCTCTACCTGCTCGAGCGATTCGACGTCGGCGTGGTCAACGTGGACCGCGAACTGCGCGTGACCGGCATGAACGACTTCGCCCGGCGCAGCCTGCCGGTGCAGGAGAAGCTGCCCTTCGGCAAGATCGTCACCTCCTTCCACCCGGAGGCCGCCAAGGCCAAGCTCAAGTTCCTGCTGGGCCAGGCGGAATGCCCGGTGAACAACGCGCCGCCGATGGCGCTGATGATCAACATCCCCGACCGCGTGCTGCTGATCAAGGTGTCGAAGATCGGCGACGCCCAGGGCGCCACCACGGGCTACACGCTCGTCTTCTACGACATCACCGAGGTCGTGAGCCAGAAGGTCGAGGAGGGCCACGAGCGCGGCGCGGCCGACGCGCCGGAGCGGCGGCGGCTGCGCAAGATCCCCACGATCAAGAAGAACCGCGTGCTGCTGGTGGACGTGCCCGCCGTGTCCTTCATCCGCTCGGAGGGCCACTACACCTGGGTGCACACCAGCCAGGGCGCGCAGTTCTGCAACCTGGCGATCAGCGACCTGGAGTCGCGGCTGGATCCGCAGCTGTTCCTGCGGGTGCACCGCAGCTACATCGTCAACCTGGCGCAGGTCGACGAGATCGTGCGCGACGACGGCCGCATCACGCTGCGCATGATGGGCTCCACGCCCGCCGACATCCCGGTGTCGCGCGCGAGCGCTCCGCACCTGATGGAGCAGCTCGGCCTGGGCGACTCGCTGGCCCACGCGGCACGCGACTGATTCGCGTTCGTGCAAGCGCGCTGCCGTTCGTGCAGCGTTTCCCCGGTTTGGTTCGGTGCCGCGCTCGGCACTCGGCGCTTTTCCTACAGTCGCCCGAACCACGTCCGGCGTCAGAGGCGTGAGAGGAGACAAGCGTGATCCCCAGCCCCTTCGAATACCACGCCCCCACCAGCCTGCCCGATGCGATCGCGCTGCTCGGCCGCTACGGCGACGAGGCCAGGCTGCTGGCCGGCGGCCACAGCCTGCTGCCGATGATGAAGCTGCGCTTCGCCCAGCCGGCGCACCTGATCGACCTGGGCCGCATCCCCGACCTGCGCGGCATCGCGGACGTCGGCGGCGAGATCCACATCGGCGCGATGACCACCGAGAACGAGCTGGTCTGGTCCAAGTTGCTGGCCGAGAAGCTGCCGCTGCTGGTGGAAGGCGCCCGCGCCATCGCCGACCCGCAGGTGCGCTACCGCGGCACGATCGGCGGCGACATCTCGCATGGCGACCCCGGCAACGACCATCCCGCGCTCATGCTGGCGCTGGACGCCTCCTTCGTGCTGCGCGGCCCGAAGGGCGAGCGCACGGTGAAGGCGGCGGACTTCTTCTTCGGCCTCTATGCCACCGCGCTGGAGCCGGGCGAGGTGCTCACGCGCATCCAGGTCCGCGTGCCGCCGGCGGGCACGGGCTATGCCTACGAAAAGCTCAAGCGCAAGATCGGCGACTTCGCCACGGCCGCTGCCGCCGTGCTGCTGCGCATCGACGGCGGCAAGGTCGCCAGCGCCAGCATCGCGCTCACCAACGTCGGGGCGACCCCGCTGAAGGCGACGGCGGCCGAAGAGTTCCTGGTCGGCCAGGCCCTGGACAAAGCCAGCCTCGCCGAGGCCGCGCGCCTCGCCATGGACATCTGCGACCCCGTGGCCGACCAGCGCGGCGATGCCGACTACAAGCGCGCGATGGCCGGCGAGATGACGCGCCGCGCCCTGCTGAAGGCGCAGTCCCGCGCCGCCGCCTGACGAACGACCCCACGAGGAGACAAGCATGGCCCAGAAGACCCTGGTGTCGTTCACGCTGAACGGCAAGGAAGCGGACGTGGCGGTGGAGCCGCGCGAGCTGCTGATCCACACGCTGCGCGAGCGGCTGCTGCACACCGGCCCGCACATCGGCTGCGAGACCTCGCACTGCGGCGCCTGCACGGTCGACATCGACGGCATGAGCGTCAAGTCCTGCACCATGCTCACGGTGCAGTGCCAGGGCGCCTCGATGCTCACCATCGAGGGGCTGGAGCGCAACGGCGCGCTGCATGCGCTGCAGCAGGCCTTCCACGAGGAACACGGCCTGCAGTGCGGCTACTGCACGCCCGGGATGATCACGCGGGCCTACCGGCTGCTGCAGGAGAACCCCAACCCGACGGAAGAAGAGATCCGCTACTGGATCGCCGGGAACCTGTGCCGCTGCACGGGTTACCAGAACATCGTCAAGGCGGTGCAGGCCGCGGCCCGGAAACTCGCGGCTCAGCCGGCCTGAAGGAGAGCACCATGGGCGACATGTCGGAACTCCAGCAAAGGGAAGAAGCGCTCCAGGGCATGGGCACGTCCCTGCTGCGCAAGGAAGATGCGCGCTTCATCCGCGGGCAGGGCAGCTACGTCGACGACATCAAGCTGCCGGGCATGCTGTTCGGCGCGCTCGTGCGCAGCCCCTACGCGCATGCGCGCATCCGCGGCATCGACAAGAGCAAGGCGCTGGCCTCGCCGGGCGTGGTGGCGGTGCTGACTGCCGACGACCTGAAGCCGGTCAACCTGCACTGGATGCCCACGCTCGGCGGCGACGTGCAGGCGGTGCTGGCGGACAAGAAGGTCTGCTTCCAGCTGCAGGAAGTGGCGATGGTGCTGGCCAGCGACCGCTATGCGGCGGCCGACGGCGCGGCGCTGGTCGAAGTGGATTACGAGGAACTGCCCGCGATCGTCGACCCGAAGAAGTCGATGGACAGCGACGCGCCCACCATCCGCGAGGACATCGCCGAGAAGAAGGACGTCGGCCACGGGCCGCGCACGCACCCGAACCACATCTTCACCTGGGAGGCGGGCGACAAGGCGGCCGCGGACAGCGCGTTCGAGAACGCGCCGATCACGGTGCGCGAGGAGATCCTGAATCCGCGCGTGCATCCGTGCCCGCTGGAAACCTGCGGCTGCGTGGCCTCGTTCAACAAGGCCACGGGCTACCTCACGGTCTACATGACCACGCAGGCGCCGCACCTGGTGCGCACCGTGCTGGCCATGCTCTCCGGCATCGCGGAAAGCAAGATCCGCGTGGTGGGCGGCGACATCGGCGGCGGCTTCGGCAACAAGGTGCCGGTGTATCCCGGCTACGTGGTGGCGATCGTCGCCTCCATCGTGACGGGCGTGCCGGTCAAGTGGATCGAATCGCGCATCGACAACATCTCCACCACCGGCTTCGCCCGCGACTACCACGGCGTGGGCGAGCTGGCGGCGGACACCGACGGCCGCATCAAGGGCCTGCGCTTCACCGCGCTGGCCGACCACGGCGCCTTCAACTCGCATGTGTCGGCCTCGAAGTTCCCGGCCGGCCTGTTCTCGATCTGCACCGGCTCCTACGCGATCCCGAATGCGTATTGCCGGGTGGACGCGGTCTATACGAACAAGGCGCCCGGCGGCGTGGCCTACCGCTGCTCGCTGCGCGTGACCGAGGCCGTCTACCTGATCGAACGGATGATCGACGTGCTGGCCCAGAAGCTGGGCATCGACAAGGCGGAGATCCGGCGGCGCAACTTCGTGGCCAAGGAGCAGTTCCCGTACACCACCTCCATGGGCTGGACGCTCGACAGCGGCGACTACGCCCCGGCGCTGGAGAAGGTGCTGCAGGCCGTCGACTACGAAGGGCTGCGGCGCGAACAGGCCGAGAAGCGTGCCAAGGGCGAGCTGATGGGGATCGGCATCTCCACCTTCACCGAGATCGTCGGCGCCGGGCCGACCAAGGCCTGCGACATCCTGGGCATCGGCCTGTTCGATTCCTGCGAGATCCGCGTGCACCCCACCGGCGGCGTGATCGCGCGCCTGGGCACCATGAGCCAGGGGCAGGGCCACGCCACCACCTACGCCCAGATCATCGCCACCGAGCTGGGCCTGCCCGCCAGCGACATCGTGGTGGAAGAGGGCGACACCGACAAGGCACCGTACGGCGCGGGCACCTGGGGTTCGCGCTCCACGCCCGTCTCCGGCGCCGCCACGGCCAAGGCCGCGCGCAAGATCAAGGAAAAGGCCATGCAGATCGCCGCGCACCTGCTGGAGGTGGGCGAGGGCGACCTCGAATGGGAGGTGGACCGCTTCCGCGTCAAGGGCAACCCCGAGGCCTGCAAGACCATGAAGGAGATCTGCATGGCCGCGCACACCGGCAACATCCCCGACGGGATGGAGCAGGGCCTCAACGCGGTGGCCTACTACGACCCGCCGAACCTGACCTATCCCTTCGGCGCCTACGTGTGCGTGGTCGACATCGACAAGCACACCGGCGAAGTGAAGGTGCGCCGCTTCTACGCCCTGGACGACTGCGGCACGCGCATCAACCCGATGATCATCGAGGGCCAGATCCACGGCGGCCTCACGGAAGCCTTCGCGGTGACCATGGGCCAGCAGGTGCCGTTCGACGACAACGGCAACCACCTGGGCAACAGCCTCATGGACTACTTCCTGCCCACGGCCGTCGAGACGCCGCGCTGGGAAACCGACCACACCGTCACGCCGTCGCCGCACCACCCGCTGGGCGCCAAGGGCGTGGCCGAGTCGCCGCACGTCGGCGGCATCCCGTGCATCAGCAACGCCGTGATCGATGCCTTCGCGCACCTGGGCGTGACGCACATGGACATGCCGCACACGGCGTACCGCGTCTGGCAGCAGTGCCACGCGCTGGGCATCGACCGCCACTGAATGAACCGTCACACACGCCAAGAGGTCCCTCGGGGAGACAACGGATGAAGGTGCAACTGGAGAAGTCGTTCGCGCTGGCCGGGCCCGCGGCCGCCGCCTGGGTGCTGCTGCAGGACCTGGAGGCGGTCGCTGCCTGCATGCCGGGCGCGCGCATCACCGAACGCGTGGACGAGCGCCACGTCAAGGGCACGGTCACGGTGAAGCTCGGGCCCGCGAGCCTGGTGTTCCGCGGCGAGGTGGAGGTCAAGGACGTCGACGACGCGGCCCGCAGCCTGTTCCTGGTCGGCCGGGGCACGGATACCACCGGCACCTCGGGGGCCGCCATGGACCTGCGCGCGCACATCGAGGAGGAGGGCAGCACGGCCTGCCGCCTCGTGGGGGCCGCGGAGGTATCGGTCAGCGGCAAGGCGGCGACCTTCGGCGGGCGGATGATGTCCGCGGTGGCCGACCAGGTGCTGCAGCAGTTCGCCGCCAACTTCGCCGAGAAGCTGCGCAGCGTGCCGGTGCCGCCGCAGGCCGAGGCTATACCCGAACCGGCTGCTGCGCGGGCCGACGGGGCGGCGCCCGCCACGCCGGCCGCGCTCTCCGCCGCTGCGGCCGCGGTGCCCGCCACTCCGGCCGCGGCGCGCGAGCTCAATGGCCTGGCGCTGCTGTGGGCCGTGTTCCGCGACTGGCTGCACCAGCTCTTCCCGGCCCGCCGGGCCTGAAGGCGCCGTGTGACCGACGGGCGCATGAACGAAGTCGGCGCCTTGCAGGGCGAGCTGGCGCGCGCCGGCTACATCGCCGAGCCTGCGCTGGCGGCCGCGCTGCTGCTGATGCTGGACCTGCAGCGGCCGCTGCTGCTGGAGGGCGACGCCGGCGTGGGCAAGACCGAGATCGCCAAGGCCCTGGCCACCGTGCGGGACACGCGCCTGATCCGGCTGCAGTGCTACGAGGGCCTGGACACGCACGCGGCCATGTACGAATGGAACTACCAGCGCCAGCTGCTGGCGATCAAGCTGCTGGAACAGGACGGCCGCAGCATGGAGCAGAAGGAGCAGGACATCTTCTCCGAACGCTATCTCCTCAAGCGCCCCTTGCTGGAGGCGATCACCTGCGCGGTGCCGCCGGTGCTGCTGATCGACGAGGTCGACCGCGCGGACGAAGCCTTCGAAGCCTACCTGCTGGAGCTGCTGTCGGACTTCCAGCTCTCGATTCCCGAGCTGGGCACCGTGCGCGCGACGAGCCGGCCGCTGGTGGTGATCACCTCCAACGGCACCCGCGAGCTGTCGGACGCCTTGCGCCGCCGCTGCCTGTACCAGTACATCGACTATCCGGACCCGGAGAAGGAACTGGCCATCGTGCGCCTGAAGGCGCCGCAGGCCGCGCCGGGACTCGCGCGCCAGATCGTGTCCTTCGTGCAGGGCGTGCGCCGCATGGAGCTGCAGAAGAAGCCGGGCGTGGCCGAGACGCTGGACTGGACGGCGGCGCTGCTGCGCCTGGGCATCTCGGTGATCGAGCGCGATGGCGCCGAGCGCATCCTGGAGACGCTGGGCGCCCTCATCAAGACCCGCGACGACCGCGCCGCCTTCCCCCGCGAAGCGGTCGCGCGGCTGGCGGCAGCATGTTGAACGACGCGCCGTCCCTCGCAGCGCGCGCTGGCGACCGCCTCGCCGGCTTCCCCGCCTTCCTCCACGCCAACGGCTTCGGCGTCGGCGCCACCGATTCCGTCCAGGTCCTGCGCACCGCCCGCGACGTCGGCGTGCTCGATGCGCAGGTCCTGCGCTGGAGCCTGAAGGCCCTGCTGTGCGGCCGCTGCGACGAGTGGCGGCGCTTCGACGGACTGTTCGACGCCTGGTTCCTGCCCGCCAACCGCTGGGCCGCGCCGCAACAGCGGCTGGTCGAGACCGGCGTGCAGCAGGCCGCGAGCCGCCCGGGAGGCGATGCCGGGACGAAGCAAGCCGGCGACCCGCTCAAGCCCCGCGACGCCGCCAGCCACGCCGAATCGCTCTCGTCCACCGACTTCCGCGACCTCGCGCGCGAGCACACGCTGGACATCGAAGCCCTCATGCGCCGGTTCGCACGGCGCCTGAAGCACCTGCGCCTGCGGCGGCAGGCCCGCGCCCACCAGCACAAGCGCCTCGCGCTGCAGGCCACGATCCGCCGCAGCGTCGAAACCGGCGGCACGCCCATCCGGCTGGCGTGGCAGGCGCCGCGCCGCGTGCGGCCGCGCCTCGTCCTGCTGCTGGACGTCAGCCGCTCGATGGCCGCCTACAGCTTCTTCTACCTGCGCCTGGCGCGGGCGCTGAGCGCCGAACTCGCGGACGTCCACACCTTCATCTTCCACACGCGCATCACGGCGGTGTCCGAGGCGCTGCGCGACCCCGATCCCTGGCGCGCGCAGGAGCGGCTGCACCTGCTGGCACAGGGCTGGGGCGGCGGCACGCGCATCGGCGAGAGCCTGGCGCAGTTCAACGCCGGCCACGCGGCGCGCCTCGTGCACTCGCGCACCGCCCTGGTCGTGATGAGCGACGGCTACGACACCGGCGACCCGGCGCTGCTGTCCGGGGCGCTGGCGCAACTGCGCCGGCGCGCGCGCCGCATCGTCTGGCTCAACCCCCTGTGCAAGCGGCCCGGCTTCGCGCCGGTGAGCCAGGGGATGCGGGCGGCGCTGCCGCACCTGGACCTGCTGGCGCCGGGGGGCGACCTGGCCAGCATCCGCGCCGTCCTGCCCGAACTCCTGGAGGCACTGCAATGAACACCGACCTCTCCGGCATCCGCTTTTCCGCCGTCGTCCTGGCGGCGGGGCAATCCTCGCGCATGGGCGGCGCCAACAAGCTGCTGCTGCCCTTCGAGGGCGAAGCGCTGGTGCGGCGCACCGTGCGCACCGTGCTCGCCGCCGGCATGCAGGAAACGGTGGTCGTCACGGGCTGGCAGGGGCGCGAGGTGATGCGCGCCGTGCTGGACCTGCCGGTGACCTTGCAGGCGAACCTGCGGTACGAAGACGGGCAGATGCGTTCGGTGGCCGCCGGCGTCGCGGCATTGACGATGGCCACCGACGCGATCCTCGTCTGCCCCGGCGACCTGCCGCTGCTGCGCACCGGGGACCTGCACGAACTGATGGACGTGTACCTCGCGCATCCGGCCAGCTCCATCGTCATCCCGCGCCACCAGGGCGAGCGCGGCAACCCCATCGTCTTCGCGGCGGCCTACGCCCCCGAGGTCGCCGCCGGCCGGCGCCTGATCGGATGCCGCAAGCTGGCCCAGCAATATCCGGAGGAGACCTTCTGGCACGAGGCCAGCCACGACCGCTTCACCACCGACTGCGACACCCCCGAGGCCTACCAGCGCCTGCTGGAACGCCTGGGCCTGCCGCAAGCCGCGGAGGTGTGAACAATGAGCCCCCACGCTCCGCACTTCGTGTCGTCGCTGCCCCCCGGGGGGGCCGTAGCCCTCCTAGGGGCGGCCCGTCGGAGGGCCAAATGAACGGCACCGCCTGGGCCGCGCTCGGCGCCGGCCTGATCCTCATCGGCCTGCTCGCCCTGGCGAAGCTGCGCCCCAGCCGCAGCGGCCTCAACTCCCCGCAGTGGATGCTGCTGCTCGGCGCCGTCGGCATGCTGGCCGGCATGGCGATCGACGCCCATTCCGGCGGCCTGGAAACGCTGTCCGCCCTGTGCACCGGCCCGGCCGATCTGGGCGCCATGGTGCTGGTGCACGTGACCCAGCTGCCGCTGGCGCACATCGGCATGGTCGCGGGCGGCCTGGTGGTGCTGCCGCTGATGCCGCGCTTGCGCCGCGGCTGCCGCCGCCAGCTTTGCGCGCAACTGGGGCAGAACCTCGTCTGCTCCGCCTGGATGGTGGTGGGGATGGCGGCGGGCTCGCTGGCGATGCTGGAACTCGCCGGCTGGGCCCAGGCCGTGCGCGAGCCGGCGGCGGTGCTGGCCGGCATGTTCGCGGGCATGGTGTGGGGCATGGTGGCCAGCGTCACGCTGGTGCAGGCGCTGGTGCGGCTGAGCCTGGGCCCGCGCGCGCACCCGGGCGGCGGCCCTTGAAATCTCGCGCGTCGCAACCACCTCTGTGCAGATCCCCAGTCCGCGGGCCGGCGCGTGTCGCCACCTGCGCCAGGGGGGCCGGATGCGAGCCAAAGCCTTGCGAGTGAAGGGTTTGGCCGCTACAATACCGGCTTCACGACCAAACGGGCGGGTATCTACCGCCCGTTTTTTTTGGCGGATCGACCCACGACCTTGGCAAGTACTACGTCCCTCGGGGATATCGTTACGCAGACGGTGGCCGGACTCGGCTACGAACTGGTGGAGCTGGAACGCTCCGCCGGGGGCACGTTGCGCGTGACGATCGACTTCCCCTGGAATGCGGACGAGGAAGAGCGCCACGTCAACGTCGAGGATTGCGAGCGCGTCACGCGCCAGCTGCAGTACACGCTCGAGGTCGAAGAGGTGGACTACAAGCGCCTCGAGGTCTCCTCGCCGGGGATCGATCGGCCCCTGCGCGGCGAGAAGGATTTCGAACGCTTCGCGGGTGAGGTGGTCGATATCACCCTGAGGGCGCCGATGGGGTCCGCTGCCGCGGGCCAGGTGGCCGCCAACCGCCGCAAGTTCCGCGGCACGCTGGGCAAGGCGCAGGCAGGCTGGGAGATCACCTGGAGCGACGAGCCGCCCCCGCAGCCGGGGGTGAAGCGCTCGAAGAAGAAGGAGCCTGCACCGGTGCAGGTCCTGGGTTTCACGCTGGACGAGGTCAAGGATGCCCGTCTGGCACCGATTGTCGATTTCAAGGGGCGCAGGCGCGCCGGGGTGCAGGAGTAGGGACATGAATCGCGAACTGTTGATGCTGGTGGACGCCATCTCGCGCGAGAAGAACGTGGAACGCGATGTCGTGTTCGGCGCGGTCGAGGCCGCGCTGGCGCAGGCCACCAAGAAGCTCTACCAGGGCGAAGTCGACATCCGCGTGGCGGTCGACCGCGACACCGGCGACTACGAGACCTTCCGCCGCTGGCTGGTGGTGCCCGACGAACAGGGGCTGCAGAACCCCGACGCCGAGGAACTGCTGATGGACGCCAAGGACCGCGTCGAGGGCGCGGAAGCCGGCGAGCACATCGAGGAAGCCATCGAGTCGCTGCCGATCGGCCGCATCGGCGCCATGGCCGCCAAGCAGGTGATCCTGCAGAAGATCCGCGACGCCGAGCGCGAGATGCTGCTGAACGACTTCATGTCGCGCGGCGACAAGATCTTCGTGGGCACCGTCAAGCGCATGGACAAGGGCGACATCATCGTCGAGAGCGGCCGCGTCGAAGGCAGGCTGCGGCGCGGCGAGATGATCCCCAAGGAGAACCTGCGCAACGGCGACCGCGTCCGCGCCATGATCATGGAGGTGGACCTGACGCTGCGCGGCGCGCCCATCATCCTGTCGCGCTCGGCCCCCGAGTTCATGATCGAGCTGTTCCGCCAGGAAGTGCCCGAGATCGAGCAGGGCCTGCTGGAAATCAAGAGCTGCGCCCGCGATCCCGGCTCGCGCGCCAAGATCGCCGTGATCTCCCACGACAAGCGCGTCGACCCGATCGGCACCTGCGTGGGCGTGCGCGGTTCGCGCGTGAACGCGGTGACGAACGAACTCGCCGGCGAGCGCGTCGACATCGTGCTGTGGTCCGAGGACCCGGCGCAGTTCGTGATCGGCGCGCTGGCGCCCGCGAACGTGAGCTCCATCGTCGTCGACGAAGAGAAGCACGCGATGGACGTGGTGGTGGACGAGGAGAACCTCGCCATCGCCATCGGCCGCGGCGGCCAGAACGTGCGGCTCGCCAGCGAGCTCACCGGCTGGAAGATCAACATCATGGACGCGAACGAATCGGCGCAGAAGCAGGCCGAGGAGCAGCAGGGGCTGCGCTCGCTGTTCATGGAGAAGCTGGATGTGGACGAGGAAATCGCCGACATCCTGATCGTGGAAGGCTTCACCAGCCTGGAGGAAGTGGCCTACGTGCCCATCTCCGAGATGCTGGAGATCGAGTCCTTCGACGAGGACACGGTCAACGAACTGCGTACGCGCGCCAAGGATGCGCTGCTGACGATGGAGATCGCGCGCGAGGAAAGCGTCGAGGAAGTCTCGCAGGACCTGCGCGACCTCGAAGGCCTGAGCCCCGCCCTGATCGGCAAGCTGGCGGAAGCCGGCGTGCACACGCGCGACGATCTGGCCGACCTGGCCGTCGACGAACTTACGGACATCACTGGCCAGTCCGCGGAAGAGGCCAAGACCCTGATCATGAAGGCGCGCGAACACTGGTTCACGGGCCAGGCGGCCACGGCCGCCCATGAGTAAAGGGAGGAAGACGAGCAGAACATGTCTAGTACCACCGTCGCCGAGTTCGCGAACGAACTCAAGAAATCGACCGAGACGCTGCTGGAACAGTTGCGCAGCGCCGGCGTGACCAAGACCGCGCCGACCGACTCGCTGACCGACGCGGACAAGCAGAAGCTGCTGGGGTATCTCCAGGCCAGCCACGGCACCGCCACGCCCGAACGCAAGAAGATCACCCTGGTGAAGAAGTCCACCAGCGAGATCAAGCAGGCGGACTCGAGCGGCAAGGCCCGCACGATCCAGGTGGAGGTGCGCAAGAAGCGCACCTTCATCAAGCGCGACGAGGGCTCCGACACCGCCGTGGTGGAGGCGCCCGAGGTCGCCGCGCCGCCGCAGCCCCAGGGCCCGGACGACGCCGATCTGGCGCGCCGCGAGGAAGAGGCGCGCCGCCAGGCCGAACTGATCCGCCGCCAGGAAGAAGAACTGGCCGCCAAGCGCCGCGAGCGCGAGGAACAGGAAGCCCGCGAGCGCGCCGCCGAGGAGGCCCGGGCCGCCGAGGAGAAGGCGCGCCAGGAAGCCGAGGCACGCGCGGAAGCGTATTCCGCCGCCAAGGCCGGCGCGACCGCGGCGAAGGCCGCCGAGGCGGAAGCGGCACAGGCCGTCGCCAAGGCGCAGTCCGAAGCGCGCGAGAAGGCCGCCGCGGACGCCCGCGAGAAGGCCGCGGCCGAATCGAAGAAGCGCGCGGACGAAGAGGCTGCGCGCGCCAACGACCTGCAGGAGCGCCGCCGCAAGGCCGAGGCCGAGGCCGCCGCGATCCGTTCCATGATGGCCCAGCCCAAGAAGGTGCTGGTGGCCAAGAAGCCGGAAGAAGCCAAGCCGGTCGCCAAGGCGCCGGAACCCGGCAAGCCGGGCGTCAAGGGCACGCTGCACAAGCCGCCGACCCAGGCCCGCGCCCCCGGTGCGCCCGCGCCCGCAGGCGCGCCGGCCGCGCCCGGCGCCGGCAAGGAAGTCAAGTCGGCCAAGCTGTCCTCCAGCTGGGCCAACGATCCGGCCAAGAAGAAGGAAATCAAGACCCGCGGCGATGCGTCCGGCGGCGTCGGCCGCAATTCGTGGCGCGGCGGCCCCCGGGGTGGCGGCCGCAGGGGCGACCATCGCGATCGCGACGACCACCAGCAGTCCGCACCGGTGGAACAGCGCGTCATCGAAGTGCACGTGCCGGAGACCATCACGGTCTCCGAACTCGCGCACAAGATGGCCGTGAAGGCCTCCGAGGTGATCAAGGTCCTCATGAAGATGGGCCAGCTCGTCACCATCAACCAGTCGCTGGACCAGGACACGGCCATGATCCTGGTCGAGGAAATGGGCCACAAGGCGGTCACGGCCGCCCTGGACGATCCGGAAGCCTTCACCGAGGAGGAAGTGTCCGGCCAGGCGGCCGAGTCGCTGCCGCGCGCGCCGGTCGTGACCGTCATGGGCCACGTCGACCACGGCAAGACCTCGCTGCTGGACTACATCCGCCGCACCAAGGTGGCGGCGGGCGAAGCGGGCGGCATCACGCAGCACATCGGCGCCTACCACGTCGACACGCCGCGCGGCACCGTCACCTTCCTCGACACCCCGGGCCACGAGGCGTTCACCGCCATGCGGGCCCGCGGCGCGCAGGCCACGGACATCGTGATCCTGGTGGTCGCGGCGGACGACGGCGTGATGCCGCAGACCAGGGAAGCCATCAAGCACGCGAAGGCGGCGGGGGTGCCGATCGTGGTCGCGATCAACAAGATCGACAAGCCCGATGCCCACACCGACCGCGTCAAGCAGGAGCTGGTGGCCGAGCAGGTCGTGCCGGAAGAGTACGGCGGCGAGTCGCCGTTCGTGCCCGTGTCCGCCAAGACCGGCCAGGGCATCGACGAACTGCTGGAGCAGGTGCTGCTGCAGGCCGAAGTGCTGGAACTGAAGGCGCCGACGGAATCGATGGCCAAGGGCCTCGTGATCGAGGCGCAGCTGGACAAGGGCCGCGGCCCGGTCGCCACCGTGCTGGTGCAGACCGGCACGCTGAAGGTCGGCGACGTGGTGCTGGCCGGCCAGACCTTCGGCCGCGTGCGCGCCATGCTGGACGAGGACGGCAAGACCATCAAGTCGGCCGGCCCGTCGATGCCGGTGGAAATCCAGGGCCTGACGGAAGTGCCGCAGGCCGGCGACGAGTTCATGGTGATGTCCGACGAGCGCCGGGCGCGCGAGATCGCGACCTACCGCGCGGGCAAGTTCCGCAACACGAAGCTGGCCAAGCAGCAGGCCGCCAAGCTGGAGAACATGTTCTCGGACATGACCGCCGGCGAGGTGAAGACGCTGCCGATCATCATCAAGGCCGACGTGCAGGGTTCGCAGGAAGCGCTGGCGCAGTCGCTGCTGAAGCTCTCCACCGAGGAGGTGAAGGTGCAGATGGTGTACACCGCGGTGGGCGCGATCAGCGAGTCGGACGTCAACCTGGCGATCGCCTCCAAGGCCGTCATCGTGGGCTTCAACGTGCGCGCCGACGCCGGTGCGCGCAAGCTGGCCGAAGGCAACGGCATCGACATCCGCTACTACAGCATCATCTACGACGCCGTCGACGAACTGAAGACGGCGATGTCCGGGATGCTGGCGCCGGAGAAGCGCGAAGAGGTCATCGGCTCCGCCGAGATCCGCACGGTGTTCGTGGCGTCCAAGATCGGCACGGTGGCCGGCTGCATGGTCACCTCCGGCACGGTCACGCGCAGCGCGCACTTCCGCCTGCTGCGCCAGAACGTGGTGATCTACACGGGCGAACTCGAGTCGCTCAAGCGGATGAAGGACGACGTGCGCGAAGTCAAGGAAGGCTTCGAGTGCGGCGTCAAGCTGAAGAACTACAACGACATCAAGGAAGGCGACGTGCTCGAATTCTTCGAGGTCAAGGAGATTGCGCGGACGCTGTAAACAGCCGAAAGCGGACAGCCGAAAGCGGACAGCCGGACGCAGAGGACGCGAAGGGTACGCAAAGGACGCGAAAGAACATCCATCAAAGGGATCTTCCTTTCCTGCATTCCTTTTGCGCCCTCTGCGTACCCTTTGCGTCCTCTGCGTCCGGAAGTTCGGTTTCCCTGCCAGCACGCGCACTGACCCACCATGCCCAAGAAGTCCACCAAGCCCAACCGCGGTTTCCAGATCGCCGACCAGATCCAGCGCGATCTGACGGAGCTGATTGCGCGCGAGTTGAAGGACCCGCGGGTGGGCATGGTCACGATCAGCGCGGTGGAGGTCACGCCGGATTACGCGCATGCCAAGGTGTTCTTCACCATCCTCGTGGGTGACCCGCAGGAGACCGAGGACGCCCTGAACCACTCGGCCGGGTTCCTCCGCACCCACCTGTTCAAGCGCCTGCACATCCACACCGTGCCGACGCTGCACTTCCACTTCGACCGCACCACCGAGCGCGCGGCCGACATGAACGCACTGATCGCCAAGGCGGTCTCGTCCCGTTCCAAGGACGACTAGCGAATGAACGCGCCACGCACCAGGGTGCAGCGGCGCCCTGTGCATGGGGTGTTGCTGCTCGACAAGCCGCTGGGTCTCTCCAGCAACGACGCGCTGCAGAAAGCCAAGTGGCTGCTGCGGGCGGAAAAGGCCGGCCATACCGGCACGCTCGACCCGATGGCCACCGGCGTGCTGCCGCTGTGCTTCGGCGCGGCCACCAAGTTCAGCCAGATCCATCTCGATGCCGACAAGACCTACGAGGCCGTCGCGCAGCTGGGCGTGCGCACCGCTTGCGGCGACAGCGAAGGCGAGGTGATCGAACGGCGCGAGGTGCCGGCGATCGGCCCCGAACGCCTGGCCCAGGTGCAGGCGCAGTTCACCGGCCCGATCACGCAGGTGCCGCCGATGCACAGCGCCTTGAAGAAGGACGGCAAGGCGCTCTACGAATACGCCCGCGCGGGCCTCGAGGTGGAGCGGGAAGCCCGCAAGGCCACCATCTTCGACCTGCAGCTGGGCCTGCTGGCGCCCGATCGCCTGAAGATCGTGGCCAAGGTCAGCAAGGGCACCTACATCCGCACGCTCGGCGAAGACATCGGCGCGGCGCTCGGATGCGGCGCGCA
Source organism: Ramlibacter sp. AN1133 (assembly GCF_037890035.1). NCBI lineage: Bacteria > Pseudomonadati > Pseudomonadota > Betaproteobacteria > Burkholderiales > Comamonadaceae > Ramlibacter > Ramlibacter sp. AN1133. The sequence goes on along the minus strand of NZ_JBBKTQ010000003.1, from coordinate 126,132 downwards.
TCTCGTGGCGCTGCGAAGAATTGCCACCGGGCCGTTCGACCTCGCCCAGTGCATCACGCTGGCGGAACTCGAGGCGCTGGCGGAATCAGACAGGGTCCACCGGCTGCTGCCGGTCGAAGCGCTGCTGCCGGGTCACACGCCGGTCACGCTCGGCACGGAAGATGCCGGACGCTTCCTGAGCGGCTTGCGCCGGCGTGGAATCTGGGAAGACGCCGCCGAGGTGGCGGTCTTCGCTCCCTCCCCCTCCGGGGGAGGGCTGGGGTGGGGGCACTCCCGGGCCGAAGCGGGGCCCCCCCCCCCCCCCCCCCCCCCCGGGGGGGGGGGGGGGCGGGGCGCGGGCCCCCCCCCCCCCCCCCCCCCCCAAAAGGGCCCCCCCCCCCCCCCCGGCCCCCCCCGCCCCCCCCGCCCGGCCCCCCGCCCCGCCCCCCGCCCCGCCCCCCCCCCCGGGCCCGCCGCCCCCCCGCCCCGCCCCCCCGCCCCCCCCCCCCCCCCCCCCCCCCCCCCTCCCCGCGCCACAGTGAAGAAGAGGCGCCGAAAGCGCCCCCCTCCCAGCCTCCCCCCAGAGGGGGGAGGAGCAGGACAGCCGCCCCCGAGCGGGAGCGAGACCGTCAGTTCGTTTCCGACAACTGGTCCAGGATCGCCGGATTCTCCAGCGTCGACGTGTCCTGCGTCACCTTCTCACCCTTGGCGATCGAACGCAGCAGGCGGCGCATGATCTTGCCGCTGCGCGTCTTGGGCAGGTTGTCGCCGAAGCGGATGTCCTTGGGCTTGGCGATCGGGCCGATCTCGTGCGCCACCCAGTTGCGCAGCTCGTTGGCGATCTTCTTGGCTTCCTCGCCGGTCGGGCGCGGGCGCTTGAGCACGACGAAGGCGCAGATCGCCTCGCCGGTGAGGTCGTCGGGACGACCCACCACCGCCGCTTCCGCCACCAGGTCGGTCTTGCCCACCAGCGCCGACTCGATCTCCATCGTGCCCATGCGGTGGCCCGACACGTTCAGCACGTCGTCGATGCGGCCCGTGATGCGGAAGTAGCCCGTCTTGGCGTCACGCACGGCGCCGTCGCCGGCCAGGTAGAGCGTGCCGCCCATCTCCTCGGGGAAATAGCTCTTCTTGTAACGCTCCGGGTCGCCCCAGATCGTGCGGATCATCGCGGGCCAGGGACGCTTGACCACCAGCATGCCGCCGGAGCCGTTCGGGATGTCGTGGCCCGCCTCGTCGACGATCGCGGCCATGATGCCGGGCAGCGGCAGCGTGCAGGAGCCCGGCACCGTCGGCGTCGCGCCGGGCAGCGGGGTGATCATGTGGCCGCCGGTCTCGGTCTGCCAGAACGTGTCCACGATCGGGCAGCGCTCGCCGCCGACGTTCCGGTGGTACCACATCCAGGCTTCCGGGTTGATCGGCTCGCCCACCGTGCCCAGGATGCGCAGCGAGCTCAGGTCCCAGTTCTTCGGGTGCACCTTCGCGTCGGTCTCGGAGGCCTTGATCAGCGAGCGGATCGCGGTGGGCGCCGTGTAGAACACGCTCACCTTGTGCTTCTCGATCATCTGCCAGAAGCGGCCGGCGTGCGGGAAGGTGGGGATGCCTTCGAAGATCACTTCCGTCGCGCCGGCGGCCAGCGGGCCGTAGGCGATGTAGGTGTGGCCCGTGACCCAGCCGATGTCGGCCGTGCACCAGAACACGTCCTGCGGCTTGATGTCGAAGGTCCATTCCATCGTGAGCTTGGCCCACAGCAGGTAGCCGCCGGTGGAATGCTGCACGCCCTTGGGCTTGCCGGTGGAGCCGGAGGTGTAGAGGATGAACAGCGGGTGCTCCGCGTTCACGGGCTCGGGCTTGCACTCGGTGGACTGGCCCTTGACCGCTTCGTCCCAGGTCTTGTCGCGGCCGGCCACCATGTTGCAGGCGGTGGGGGTGCGCTGGAAGACGATGACGGACTTGATCGTGTCGCAGCCGCCCATGTCGAGCGCCTCGTCGACGATGGACTTCAGGCCCAGTTCCTTGCCGCCGCGCATCTGGAAGTTGGCCGTGATCACGGCCACCGCGCCGGCGTCGATGATGCGTTCCTGCAGGGACTTGGCGGAGAAGCCGCCGAACACCACGCTGTGCGTGGCGCCGATGCGCGCGCAGGCCTGCATGGCCACCACGCCTTCGACGCCCATGGGCATGTAGACGATGACGCGGTCGCCCTTCCTGATGCCCTGCGCCTTCAGCGCGTTGGCGAACTGGCTCACGCGCGCCAGCAGCTCCTTGTACGTGACCTGCGACACCTTGCCGTCATCGGACTCGAAGATGATGGCCGTCTTGTTCTCGACCGGCGTGCCGATGTGGCGGTCCAGGCAGTTGGCGCTGGCGTTGAGCTCGCCGTCGGAGAACCACTTGTAGAACGGCGCGTTCGACTCGTCGAGCGTCTTCGTGAACGGCTTGGTCCACTGCAGGTTGTCGCGGCCCAGGCGCGCCCAGAAACCCTCGAAGTTCTGCTCCGCCTCCTTGCACAGCGCCTCGTACGCGGCCATGCCGGAAATGCGGGCGGCCTTGACCGTGGCATCGCTGGGGGGGAAGACGCGGTTTTCGACGAGGGTCGACTCGATGGCGCTCATGCTCTTTGTCTCCGGAAAGGATGGGGAAATTGGGCCGTAATGTCCGGTTCGGCACTTACGGCCCACTGACTGGCGGGTAGCTTACAGAGGGCGGCGGCGGGCGCCAGAGTGCAGTCCCTACAATCGCGCGGTTCACGACCACTCATCCCCGCATGGAACGACTTCCCGGTACCAGCCCCGCCTCCCCCCTGCGCCCGCTGCCCAACCTCATCTTCGCCAGCCGCTGGCTGCAGCTGCCCCTCTATCTCGGCCTCATCGCCGCGCAGGCGGTCTACGTCGTGCACTTCCTGCTGGAACTGTGGCACCTGATCGAGGCCGCGGCCGGCAGCAAGGCCGCCCTGCAGCAGCTGATTTCGAGCATCGGCTACCGCGTCACCACCGAGACGACCGCGCTCAACGAGACGATCATCATGCTGGTGGTGCTGGCGCTGATCGACGTGGTCATGATCTCCAACCTGCTGATCATGGTCATCGTGGGCGGCTACGAGACCTTCGTCAGCCGCATGAACCTCGAGAGCCACCCGGACCAGCCCGAGTGGCTCAGCCACGTGAATGCCTCGGTGCTGAAGGTCAAGCTGGCCACCGCCATCATCGGCATCTCCTCGATCCACCTGCTCAAGACCTTCATCAACGCCGACAACTATTCGGACAAGGTGCTGATCGCGCAGACGGTCATCCACATCACCTTCCTGCTCTCGGCGATGGCGATCGCGTTCACCGACCGCCTGATGGCGCCGCCGCGGTACCACGGGGCCGATGAACACTGAGGCCAGGCGCCCGCCACGGCGGGCCCAAAGTGTCGACAATCGGCACGGCAACGTCGACAGCCTTGCTATGATTGACGACATCGCCGCCGCTGGCCGGCGGCGATCCATCGCATGACGAGCGTCCCGCCCATCGCCACCGCCGAAAGCCTTTCGCGCAGCATCGCGCAGCAGTTGCAGCAGCTGATCTACGCCGGCGAGTTCAAGGCGGGCGACCGGCTGAACGAAGCGGCGCTGGCGGTGCGCATGGGCACCAGCCGGGGCCCCATCCGCGAGGCGATCCGCATCCTCACGGGCACCGGGCTGGTCACGCCCGTCGTCAACCGGGGCGTGTTCGTGCGCCAGGTGTCGGTGCGCGAACTGCTGGAGATCTACGACCTGCGCGCGCTGGTGTTCGGCTTCGCCGCGGCGCGGGCGGCGGAGAACATCACGGACGAAGAGCGGGCCCGCTTCCAGGCGCTGCTCGAAGGCATGGAGCAGGCTTCGCAGGCCGGCGACGGCGGCGCGTACTACGAGCGCAACGTGCAGTTCCACGCGCTGGTGCTGCGGCTCGCCCACAACGAGCGGGCGCACCAGCTCTATGACAGCTACGTGAAGGAGCTGCACCTGTACCGGCGGCAGAACTTCAACACCGCGGGCAACATGCGGCGCTCGAATGCTGAACACCGCAGGCTGTACGACGCGATCGCGAAGGGGAATGCGGCCAAGGCCAAGCAGTTCGCCGAGGAGCATATCCAGGCGGGCAAGCAGCGGCTGCTGGCGGGGTCTGCGTAGGCTGGTGGTGAACCGCGAAGCGCGTGAACCCCAGCGCTGCTGGTGGTGAAGCGCGAAGCGCGTGAACCCCGGCGCTGCTGGTGGTGAACCGCGAAGCGCGTGAACCCCAGCGCTGCTGGTGGTGAACCGCGAAGCGCGTGAACCCCAGCGCTCCGCTGCGCTCGCGATCGCTGGGCTTCCTCCGTCAGCGCCAGCCTACGAACACCGCCAGCGCGCGAATGCACGCGTCAAGCGTGCGCCCTGCGCGCCGCAGCCATCCGCGCCGCGATCCGCACCGCCTGCTCCAGCGCTCCCGTATCCGCCTTCCCCTGCCCCACGATGTCGAACGCCGTGCCGTGCGCGGGCGTGGTGTAGATCGTGCGCAGGCCCGCGGTGACCGTCACGCCCTTGTGGAAGCCGAGCAGCTTGGTCGCGATCTGGCCATGGTCGTGGTACATCATGACCACGCCGTCGTACTCGCCCTTCAGGGCCTTCAGGAAGATCGCGTCGGAGGAGACCGGGCCGCTCACCGCGATGCCCTCCTCGGCCAGGCCGCGCACCGCCGGCGCGATGAGGCGGATCTCCTCGTCGCCGAACAGGCCGCCCTCGCCGCAATGCGGGTTGAGCGCCGCCACGCCGATGCGCGGCCGCGCCAAGCCGCGCGCGCGCAGCGTCGCATCCGCCAGCCGCACGGCGGCAGCGATGCGCTCGGGGGTGATCAGGTCGAGGGCCTTGCGCAAGGCGACGTGCGAGGTCACGCGGAAGGTGGAGAACTGCTCGATCACGTTCATCTCGCCGAAGAAGCCCTCGTGGGCGTTCCAGGCCGCGAACATCTGGTGCTCGTCGGGGTAGTTCCAGCCACCGGCGTGCAGTGCCGCCTTGGACAGCGGCGCGAAGGAGACGGCGTCGAGCCGGCCCTCCTGCGCGAGCCGCGTCATGTGCAGCAGCGTCTCCCCGCACAGGCGCCCGGACTCGGCGGAGTTCTCGCGCCGCGGCAGCGTGGCCGGATCGGTGTTGCCCAGGTCCAGCACCGGGATCTCGTCGCGCGACCAGTCGATCGCCTCCACGCTGGCGCAGGCACGCCAGGGCGGCTGCACGCCCGCCTCGCGGCACCCCAGCGCGAAGACACGCGCATCGCCGATCACGACGATGCGTGCCACGTCACGCAGGCGGCCGCCCGCGAGCAGCTTCGCGGTGATCTCGGGGCCGATGCCGGTCATGTCGCCGGGCATCAGGCCGACGATCACGTCATTCCCGCGCAGGCGGGAATCCAGGGCTTGCGCTTCCGCGCTGCGCGCGCCCTGGGCCCCCGCCTGCGCGGGGGTGACGCCATTTGCGGGAGGGTTCACGCCTGCAGCGCCGCCATCAGCGTCGCGATCTTCGGCAGCGATTCGAGCTCGCGCACCATGGCCACGACCTCCTGAGCGCGCGCCTGCGGGAAGCGCGCGAACTCGGCGTTCTCGCGGAACTTGCCGGCCACCTCGTCGTAGGTCATCGGCATCGCGGGACTGCCCTTGCCGAAGTCGGCGCTGCCCCTCACCTTGCGGCCGCCGGCCAGCTCGATGTCGATCAGCGTGGTCATCTTGTGGTAGCCCGCGTCCTCGGCCTCCTGGTCGACGACGAAATCCACCTTCTCGATCATCTGCTGCACGTCCGGGCGCAGCACGACGGCGTCGGTGAACTCGTTGAGCCCCGCGCGCCCTTCCAGCAGCAGGATGGCCATGCAGAACTCCATCGAGAACTTGGCCTGCAGTTCGTTGCGCGGACGATGGTGGATCAGCGCATTGGGCATGTTGTGGTTGGTGCCGACGCGCACCCGCACGACGTCCCTGGCCTCGATGCGGTGCTCGCGGATCAGGCGCAGCATCTCCGTCATGCCCGGGTGCGTGAGCGAGCCGGAGGGATGCGGCTTGATCGACACGCCCGGCTCCGCGAAGGTCCACGGCCGGCCCAGCCGGCCCGCGATCGCCTTGCTGTCGTAGCCGCCGCCGGCGGCGCTGAAGAAGCCGCGCGGCGCCTCCAGGATGCGGTCGGTGGCGGTCCAGCCGTAGGAGGCGAACTGCGCCGCGGCCACGCCGCTTTCCGAGGACCGGCCGGCGTGGAACGGCTTGGTCATGGTGCCGAAGTTCTCGCGCAGGCCCGCCGACTGGCTGCCGGCGATCGACAGCGCGCGCGCCGTCGCCTCCTCGTCCAGCCCCATCAGCCGCGCCGCCGCCGCCGCGGCCGCGAAGGTGCCGCAGGTCGCGGTGGAGTGGAAGCCGGTCTGGTAATGCCGCGGGTTGATGGCCTCGGCGATCTTGCACTCCACCTCCACCCCCAGGTGGTAGGCCAGCATGGCCTGCGCCCCGCTGGCGTCCATGGCCTCGCCCATCGCCAGCGCCGCCGGCAGCGCCGGCGCGGTGGGATGCGTGAGCAGGCCGTAGACGCGGTCGGTCGCCACCGCGAGCTGCGTGTCGTCGTAGTCGTCGGCGTGGATGCCCACGCCGTTGGCGAAGGCGGCGAAGCGCGGCGCGACCTTGATGCGCGTGCCGATCACCGTGGCGGGGCCGGGGCCGAGCTGCAGTTCACCGAGGTGGCGCCGCACCAGTGCGCCGAGATGGCTGGCACCGCCCGACAGCGCCAGGCCGATGCCATCGAGGATGGATTTCTTGCCGAGCGCCACCACGTCCTGCGGCAGCTCGGACAGCGTGGTGCTGCAGATGAAATCGGACACGTAACGGGTCAGGTGCTCCGTCGCCTGTTGCTCGATGATGCTCACGCGATGCTCCTCGTGTTGACGTTGGTGTTCAGTGCGCCAGCGCGCGGCAGTGCTCCGGCGGCAGGTGCAGCCAGACGCTCTCGCCGGGCGGGATGCTCAGGCCGGCGGGCGCCACCGCGCGCACCGTCTCGCCGTCCGGCAGGCTGACCAGGTAGTCGCGGTGCGAGCCCAGGTAGATCTGGCGGGCCACCGTGCCCTGCACGGTGTTGGTTTCCGTCTCGGGCTTGCCGCGGCTGAGGCGCACGTCGTGGTGCCGCACGGAGACCGCGGCGCTCTCGCCGGTCTGGAACTCGCCGGAGCCGCAGCGCAGCACCAGGCCGTTGCCGCAGGCCACGCCGTCCGCGCCGTCCCAGCGGCCGCGCAGCAGGTTGGTGCCGCCTATGAAACGCGCCACGAACTCGGTGCGCGGGCGCTGGTAGATCTCCTCCGGCGTGCCGGCCTGCTCGATCACGCCCTGGTTCATCACGACGATCAGGTCGGCGGTGGTCATCGCTTCGGCCTGGTCGTGCGTGACGTACACGGTGGTGTAGCGGTACTTGTCGTGCAGCCGGCGGATCTCGAAGCGCATTTCCTCGCGCAGGTTGGCGTCGAGGTTGGAGAGAGGCTCGTCGAGCAGCAGCGTTTCGGGCTCCACGACGAGCGCGCGCGCCAGCGACACGCGCTGCTGCTGGCCGCCGGAGAGCTCGCCCGGGTAGCGCTGCGCGAGCTGCGAGAGCCGGGTCGCCGCGAGGATCGTGTCGGCGCGCTGCTGCGCCTCGCCCTTGGCCAGGCCCCGCAGCTTCAGGCCGTAGGCGACGTTGTCGAACACCGTCATGTGCGGCCACAGCGCGTAGCTCTGGAAGATCATCGACATGTTGCGACGCTCCGGCGCCTCGCTCGCGCCCGGTGCCGAGATGCGCCGGCCGCCGACGCGGATCTCGCCCGCATCGGGTTCGATGAAGCCGGCGATCAGCCGCAGGGTCGTCGTCTTGCCGCAGCCGGACGGCCCGAGCAGGCACACCAGCTGTCCCTTGTCGACCGCAAGGGACAGGTCCTTGACCACCGCCGCGCCGGCATAGCGCTTGGACAGTCCGTCGAGTTCGAGGAAGGGCATTCTTCGTCTTCAGCGCGGCGCCGGCAGGCGCGGGCCGCCCAGCAGGGGCAGGCGGTTGGCGAGCACGACCACCGCGAAGGACACCACGAGCAGCATGATCCCCAGCACGGAGATCGCGCCCATGTCGCCGCTTTCGTTGAGGTCGTAGATGATCACGGACACCAGCTTGGTGTTGGCCGTGGTGAGCAGGATGGTGGCCGACAGCTCGCGGATGGTGCCGATGAAGACGAAGCACCAGGTGGCGATCACGCTGCTGCGCAGCAGCGGTGCCGTGATCAGGCGCAGCGTCTTCAGGCGGCTGGCGCCGAGGATGCGGCTGGCCTCCTCCAGTTCCGGGTGGATGCCGTGGAAGGCCGCCGACATCTGCTGGTAGCCCGCCGGCATCTCGATGGTGAGGAAGGCGACCAGCAGGATCCACAGCGTGCCGTACAGCATCAGCTGCGGATGAGAGTAGGTGAGGAACAGGCCGACGCCCAGCACGATGCCGGGGATCGCCACCGGCGCGGTCGCCAGCATGCCGATCCAGTGCGAGCCCGCGACGGGCTTGCGCGAGACCATGTAGGCCGCCAGCAGCGCGAGGCCGGTGCCGATCGTCGCGGTGGCGAACCCGAGCAGGAAGGTGTTGCGCATCGCCAGCCGGGTGGCGGAGAACTCGAAGAACACGAAGCGGAAGTGGTGCAGCGTGAGACCCTCCACGCCGTTCTTCGTCAGCGCCGCCTTCGCGAGCGCCGCGTACGGCAGGATCACCGTGAGCGACAGCACCACGACGGCGAAGGCCAGGGCCACGGGCGTCCAGCCCGCCAGGCGCGTGACGCGCGGCTCGCCGCTCTTGCCCCCGAGCACCGTGTAGCCCTTGCGCCCGAGGATCCACGACTTGCCCTGCAGCAGCAGCACGGTGACCAGCAGCAGCGGCAGCGAGGCCGCGGCGGCCAGGCCCGGCTTGGGCGGGTACTGGAACAGGCTCCAGATCTTGGTCGTGATCACGTGGAAGCCGGCCGGCAGCGCGACGATGGCCGGCGAGCCGAACATGGTCAGCGCCTGCAGGATGGCGATCAGCGCGCCGGCCAGGATCGCCGGCAGCACCAGCGGCAGCGTGATGCGGCGCAGCGTGGTCCAGCCGCGGCCGCCGAGGATGGACGACGCATCCTCCAGGTCGGACGGCACGCGGTCCAGGCCGTTGGCCACCAGCGTGAACACGTAGGGAAAGGTGTAGCAGGCAATGGCGAACACCAGCCCGCCGAAGCTGTAGATGTCGACCAGCGCGTCGTACGGCTGCGCGCCGGTGAGCTGGCGCCAGAGGACGTTGAGGAGGCCGCTGTTCGGCGCCGCGAGGATCTCCCACGCGATCGCGCCCAGGAAGGGCGGCGTGACGAAGGAGGCGATGACCAGCGCCCGCACGACGCGGCGGCCCGGCAGGTCCGTGCGCGCCACCAGCCAGGCGAGCGGCGTGGCGATGGCGCAGGAGAGCACGCCGACCGCCAGTGCCATTGCCACGGCGATGCCGAAGGCCTTGCGCAGCGGGTGGTCGGTGACGAGCGTCGCGAAGTTGGCCAGCGTGAGCTGGCCCTCCTTGTCGACGACGCTGTAGTACCCCAGCCAGGCGAGCGGCAGCACCACCAGCACGACCAGCACCGCGGCCAGCGCGTAGAACGCCGGCTTGAGCAGGTCGATACGGAACTGCGGCCTGGCGATCGCGACCGGTACGTCCGGCAGGGCGACCGACATCGCTTCAAGTCCCGAAATACTCTTCGTACTTCTTCTTGATCGTCTCGGCTTCGAGCTTCGAAGGATCCGAATTCAGCAGCTTGATCTGCGACAGCGGCACGCGCCCGGCCTTCTCCTTCACCTCGGGGTGGAAGGAGCGCAGGCCGCCCACGTCGCTATTGAGCTGCTGCGCCTCGCGCGTGAACATGAAGTGGTAGAACAGCTTGGCCGCGTTCGGGTTGGGCGCGTTCTTCAGGATCGCCGCGTTGCCGATCACGAGCGGCGTGCCTTCCGGCGCGTACACCGGCTCGATCGGCACGCCGCTTTCCTTGAGCAGGAAGACGTTGTATTCGTTGCCGTCGGCCATCACGGGGCGCTCGCCGGCCGCCAGCTTCTTGGGCGGCTCGGTCGAGGACTGGACCTGCATGATCTTCTGCTTGCCCAGCTGCTCGAAGTACTTCCAGCCCAGGGGCGACTGGCTCAGCGCCTGGGTGCCGGTCATGATGGTGCCGCTGTAGCCCGGGTGCGCCTTCACGATCTTGCCGGCCCACTTCGGGTCCAGCAGGTCGGCGTGCGACTTCGGCGCCTGGTCCTTGGGCACCAGCTTCGTGTTGTAGGCGATGACGGAGAGGTGGGCGCGGTAGGCCGCGTACTGGCCGTCGGCATCCTTGTAGTCCTTGCCCCAGAACTTCGCCACGTCGGCGGGCACGGCCGGCAGCAGCCAGCCCTGCTTCTTGAAGTGCAGGAAGTGCACGGCGTCGGAGGTCTCGACGACGTCGGCGCTGTAGATCCTGCTGCCGTACTCCTGGTTGATGCGCTGGAAGATGCGCTCGGCGCCGGAGCGTTCGACCTGCACCTTCATGCCCGGGTACTTGGCCTCGAAGGCGCGGGCGAGCTTCTCCGCGACCTGGACGTCGGTGGCCGAATACCACACGACCTTGCCCTCCTTCTGCGCGGCGGCCACGAGCTGCGGCGTGGCTTCGTAGGGGGCGGGAGCTTGGGCCGAGGCCACGCCCGGGACGAGCGCGGCCGCGATCGCCAGCGCGGCGACGGCAGACTTCACTGACATGCAGGTCTCCTTGCTGCGGCTTCACGCTGGCCGCTGGAGGACGATAGTGGAGAGCGTTTCCGCAAGTGTCAACAGTTCAGACCATAACGTCGACAGCTGTTGCATACATTAGGCCGCAATGAAAACCCGAACTACCGGACGCAGAGGACGCGAAGGGTACGCAGAGGACGCAAAAGAAACCCAATGGAAAAGTGTCTTCTTTGCGTCCTCTGCGTACCCTTTGCGTCCTCTGCGTCCGGAAGTTCGGTATTCAGGGGCGCCCCACCATGTCCTCCGCCCGCACCCACTGGTCGAACTGCTCCGCCGTCACGTGGCCCGAGGCGATGGCGGCTTCGCGCAGGCTCGTGCCTTCCCGGTGCGCCTTCTTGGCGATCTGCGCCGCCTTGTCGTAGCCGATGTGCGGGTTCAGCGCCGTCACCAGCATCAGCGAGCGGTCCACCAGTTCCCGGATGCGCTCGCGGTTCGGCTCGATCCCCGCCGCGCAATGGTCGTTGAAGCTGCGCATGCCGTCGGCCAGCAGCCGCACGCTCTGCATGAAGTTGTGCGCGATCATCGGCCGGAACACGTTCAGCTCGAAGTTGCCCGAAGCCCCGCCGAAGTTGATCGCCACGTCGTTGCCGAACACCTGGCAGCACAGCATCGTCAGCGCCTCGCTCTGGGTCGGATTGACCTTGCCCGGCATGATCGAGGAACCGGGCTCGTTCTCCGGGATGGACAGCTCCCCGATGCCGCTGCGCGGCCCGCTCGCCAGCCAGCGGATGTCGTTGGCGATCTTCATCAGGCTGGCCGCCAGCGTCTTGAGCGCGCCATGCGCATGCACCAGCGCGTCGGCCGCGGCCATCACCTCGAACTTGTTGGCGGCGGTCACCAGCGGCAGGCCCGTCAGCCGCGCGAGTTCCTCCGCCACCTTCTCGGCATATCCCTTCGGAGCGTTCAGCCCGGTGCCCACGGCGGTACCCCCCAGCGCCAGTTCGCACAGGTGCGGCAGCGCGCCATGCAGGTGCCGGTCGGCCTGTTCGAGCTGCGCGACGTAACCCGAGAACTCCTGGCCCAGCGTGAGGGGCGTGGCGTCCTGCAGGTGGGTGCGGCCGATCTTGACGATGTCGCGGAACGCCTCCGATTTCGCCGCCAGGGTTTCCCTCAGGTGCGCCAGCGAGGGCAGCAGCTTGTTGCGGATCGCATCCACCGCGGCCAGGTGCATGGCCGTGGGATAGACGTCGTTCGACGACTGGCTCTTGTTGACGTCGTCGTTCGGGTGGACCTTGCGGCCCTCGCCGCGGCTGCCCCCCAGCAGCTCGCTCGCCCGGTTGGCCAGCACCTCGTTGACGTTCATGTTGGTCTGGGTGCCCGAACCGGTCTGCCACACCACCAGGGGAAACTCCTGGTCGTGGCGGCCCTGCAGCACTTCGTCGGCCGCGGCGACGATCGCCGCCGCCTTCTGCTGGTCCAGCAGGCCCAGCAGGTGGTTGACGACCGCCGACGAGCGCTTGATCTGGGCGAGGGCGCGGATGATCTCGCGCGGCTGGCGCTCGCCGGAGATGTCGAAGTTCTGCAGCGAGCGCTGCGTCTGCGCGCCCCACAGGCGCTCGGCCGGGACCGCGATGGGCCCGAAGGTGTCGTGTTCGATGCGGGTGGCCATGGAGCCACCGTAGCAGCTTTGGCCGCCGCCGTGGCTCGACCGTTCCGGCGTGCCGATCCTGACGAGCATCAAACAGGAGTGCGGGCCTCCTCCGTTTGGGTCAAGCGCCGCCGGAGCTGCTTGCGTACCGTGCTCCAATCGGAGTCGGGGTGGAAGAGTGGACGAAAGAACGCATTCGATGGGCCGGCAGCTGCCCGGGACGGCAGCCGTGCGCGGCGCATGGGGCCTGGCGGTGGTGCTGGGCCTGGGCGCGTGCGCCGAGGGCGAGATCCACCGCATCCCCCGCCCGTCCCACCCCACCTTCAGCGGCGCCGGCACCCTCGCCCGCGCCGAGCGCGAATCCGAGATGAACCGCCAGTGGCAGAACAAGCCGCTGGCCGAGCTGCTGGACGCCTACGGCCGTCCCAGGATGGTGATGAACATCCCGGGCGGCGGCATGCCGCCCAGCTTCGCCGTGGTCTACGGGACCGATCCGGGCAGCGGCTGCATCGACGCGTTCGCCGTCAGCTCCCGGGGAAACCCGGTCGTGCGCATCTATCACTGCCGCTAGCTCAAGCGGACCCCGGTTCAAAGCCCCCACGGCCGGGCACGGGTCATTTTCCCCAACGCTGGGGGATTCGCCCACCCAGCCCCGGGCCTAGGTGCCGTCCCTAAGGCCCTTTGGTGCCGTCGGGGCAGCACTTTCGCACTGTTTCGCCGCGCAACAAGTTGGCACGTCCTATGCACCTTTGCTTGCACATAAGGAGCGAGGACGATGAAGAGGAGCCGCCTGGACGGGGCCTTGAACATTTTCAAGGCCACCGCGCTTTTGATCGGGGTTGCCGGGGCGCTCGCCACTCAGGCGGGCGCCCTGGATTATTTCGGCCCGCCCCCCGCCGATGATCCATCCGCCTACCGCGACCCGCCGCCGGACCCCGACGCCGCGCTCAAGTCGCTGTATGTGCTGCCGGAGACCAACCTGGGGGCGTTCGCGCTTCCGGGCGGGGCGTTCAGCGGCAAGGTGGAACAGCGCGCCGAAAACGTGCTGCCCCCTTCGCTCCAGAGCTCCATCATGTACCCGACCAACGGGTACGCGAGCCCCATGTTCGGCGCGCAGCCCTGGACGCAGAAGCTCCTGATGTTCGAGGAGTTCGGTCCCGAGAAGCTGGACGCGGCCGCCGAAGCGGGCACCGCGCCCTTCCCGGTCCCGAGCACCGGCGCCGCGCCGGAGCAGGACCCGGACGACGTGTACCGCAGCGGCCCTGCGAGCACCTCGCTCGACGGCTTCCTCAAGCAGCCGAGCATCTTCCCCTTCCCCACGCGCCAGGCCAACATCACGGCCCTGAACCCGTGGAAGTCGCTGGTGGAGACCTTCCTCGAGCGCCCGCTGGACAAGCCGCCGGCCGAAGGCCGCCCGCCCGGGGAAGGCTGGGCCCACCAGCGCTGGAACGAGTTCTACCCGCAGAACTTCTTCAAGACGGTGCAGGCCGGCGCCCGCGTCAACGGCGGGGTGCGTGACAGCAAGCAGCTGCACCAGTACAAGTATGGTGAGTTCGGCCCCGGCGGCCTGTACCACAACACGACCGGCCTGCCCGGCTTCGACGGCACGACCCGGGGGATCCCGATCAAGATCCACCCGAACATGCCGGTGCAGGACCACAAGTCGGTGTGGACCTTCGACGGCACGCTGCCGCCCAAGCTGCTGATGGCGCGCTACGGTCAGCCGATGCTCATGCGCCACTACAACGCGCTGCCGATCGACCCCGCCGCCAACCGCGGGTTCGGCCTGCACACGATCACGACCCACGAGCACAACGGCCACAACCCGGCGGAAAGCGACGGCTTCGCCAACGCCTTCTTCTTCCCGGGCCAGTTCTACGACTACCGCTGGCCCCTGCAGCTCGCCGGCTACGACACGATCAACACCTCGGCCACCGACCCCCGCGCGGGCTTCCCCTGCGCCGAAGGCGAGACGCTGTGGGTGAACGATGCCAACCCGGGCGTCAAGACCTGCCAGAACGGCAGGATCGCGATCCGCGGCGACTGGCGCGAGACGATGTCCACGCACTGGTTCCACGACCACATGGTCGATTTCACGGCGCAGAACGTCTACAAGGGCAACGCCGTGATGATGAACTACTACTCGGCGCTGGACCGCGGCAACGAGGCCATCAACGACGGCGTGAACCTGAAGATGCCCTCCGGCTCCGCCATGCCCTGGGGCAACCGCGATTACGACGTCAACCTGGTCGTGGCCGACAAGGCCTGGGATGCCGAGGGCCAGCTGTGGTTCAACCCCTTCAACACCGACGGCTTCCTGGGTGACCGGATCACGGTGAACTGGCAGTACGCGCCCTACCTCGACGTGCGGGCGCGCCGCTACCGCTTCCGCATCCTCAACGGCTCGGTCTCGCGCTACTTCAGCATCGCGATCGTGCGCGAGGTGCAGGGCACGGGCGGCGAGCTGCCCGGACCGGCCGGCTCCGGCGTGTCGTACCAGCGCGTGCCGTTCCACATGGTCGCCAACGACGGCAACATCCTGGAGCACGCGGTTCCCTTCGACGGCTCCATGGACCTCATGGGCGACGGCAACCCCGGCAAGTACAACGGCCAGCTGCCCACGCACGCGATCGCCGAGCGCTACGACATCGTGGTCGACTTCGCGCGCCACGGCATCCAGCCGGGCGACAAGCTGTACATGGTCAACGTGAAGGAACACGCCGACGGCAAGGGCAGCAAGCGCGACGTGCCGCTGGGCGAAGTGCTTTCCGGCTCCTACCAGGCCGTGACCACGACCGACAGCAACGGCAGGGAGATCTGGACCAGGGGCGATCCCACCGTCGGCAAGTTCATGGAGCTGCGCGTGCAGGCCTACGCCGGCACCGACCAGTCCATGGACCCGTACGAGTTCGAGCCGCCCAAGCCCTCCAAGGCCGCCGGCAAGAAGATGATCCCGCTGTGGCTGGATCGCTCCAACCCGGCCGACATCGCCAAGCTGCAGAACGCGCGCCGCCGCGACTTCCACTTCGGCCGCTCCAACGGCACCGACCTGGCGCCGTGGACGATCAAGACCGACGGCGGTGCCGGCTTCGGCGCCGACATGCGCCGCATCTCCGCCGCGCCGCAACTGGCCAACGGCCCGACCGACGCCGGCTACAGCGGCGCCGGCACGCTCGAAGTGTGGACGCTCAGCACCGGCGGCGGCTGGGGCCACCCCGTGCACATCCACTTCGAGGAAGGCATCATCCTCAAGCGCGGCGGCAAGGCGCCGCCCGAATGGGAGAAGTGGGCCCGCAAGGACGTCTACCGCATCGGCAACGAGCCGGAGAGCACGTCGACCGTCGAACTGGCCATCCAGTTCCGCGAATTCGCCGGCACCTACGTGGAGCACTGCCACAACACGCAGCACGAGGACAACTCCATGCTGCTGCGCTGGGACATCGAGAAGCCGGGCCAGTTCCAGCTGATGCCCACCCCGCTGCCCACCTGGGACGGCGTGACCTACGCGCCCTCCGTCGGCCTGCCGACGTTCCGCACCGGCCAGGGCAGCGCGCTGCAGCCGATCCTGCCGCCGGCGAACATCGAGACCTTCGGCGCGATCATCCGCCCCGAGATCAAGGAGCCCCTGGTGTCGCTGCCGGCGATGTCGCTGAAGAACGTGCCGCCGCCGGCCCCGCCGGAGACCGCCCTGGCCGAATTCGTGGCCGACAGGAAGGCGCTGGTGGAGCTGGGCAAGGCCCTGTTCTGGGAAACCAAGGTCGGCAGCGACAACAAGATGGCCTGCGCGAGCTGCCACTTCAACGCCGGCGCCGACAAGCGTTCGCGCAACGAAGTCAATCCCGGCCTGAACCGCCGGACCGCGGACCTGCAGCTGGGCGACGCGGACTTCAGCTTCCAGCTGATGCCCGGTCCCAACTACCAGATGCAGCCGACGGACTTCCCGTTCACCAGGTTCGTGGCGGGCTTCAGCGGCAACGACCCGGCCAAGCGCAGCGGCCACAACGACGTGGCGGGCTCCGCGGGTGTGTTCAACGCCGACTTCACGGCCCCCAACGTGGACAAGACCAAGAGCGGCGGTGCGCAATCCGACGTGTGCAGCACCAATGCCGACGCGGTGTTCCACTCCGGCTCGGTCAACACGCGCCAGGTGACGGGCCGCAATGCCCCGAGCGTGATCAACGCGGTGTACAACTTCCGCAACTTCTGGGATGGCCGCGCCACCAACGTGTTCAACGGCGGCGACCCGTTCGGCGCCAAGAACCCGAACGCGATGATCTGGAAGATCGACAACGGCGTGATGAAGCAGGTGGCGGTGGCGCTGCCCACCGGTGCCCTGGCCTCCCAGGCCGTCGGCCCCGCGCTGTCCTCGGTGGAAATGAGCTGCGCCAACCGCACGTTCATGGAACTCGGCGAGAAGCTGCTGAACCAGCCGATCCTGGCGGCCCAGACGATCTCCGCGAGCGACAGCGTGCTGGGCGCCTACGCCACGACGGACCTGGCGAAGCGGCCCACCTACCGCGCGCTGGTGCAGCAGGCCTTCAACCCGGCCTTCTGGATGTGGCCCACCGTGGACATCACCGAGTTCGATGCCAAGAAGATCGCCTCCATGGACCTGCGTGCGAAGCCCTTCAAGCGCAAGTTCAAGAAGTCGACCGGCCAGATGGAAGCGAACTTCTCGCTGTTCTTCGGTCTCGCGATCCAGGCCTACGAGCAGACGCTGGTCTCCGACGACACGCGCTTCGACCAGTACGCCATCGGCGACGCGACCAAGCTCACGGACAGCGAGAAGCGCGGCTTCGACATCTTCATGAACAAGGGCAACTGCCACGCCTGCCACACCGGCGCGGAAACGACCGGTGCCTCCTTCCGCAACGTCACGGCGGTGCGCCTGGAGCGGATGGACATGCGCGACGGCCGCACCATGACCTACGACAACGGCTTCTACAACATCGGCGTGAGCCCGACCAGGGAAGACCTGGGCATCGGCGCACGCGACCCGTTCGGCAAGCCGTTGTCCGAGTCGATGTTCATGACGGAAGCGCTCGACAAGGACGCCGCCGCCGCGACGCTGGGCAACGAGCTGTTCGCGTGGCAGTACATGATCCCGGAGCGGACCAACCGCGTGAACGTCCAGGGCGCCTTCAAGACGCCGGGCCTGCGCAACGCCGAACTGACCGGGCCGTACTTCCACAACGGCAGCAAGGCGACGCTGATGCAGGTGGTGGACTTCTACAACCGCGGCGCCGACTTCGGCCGGGACAATGTGTTCAACCTGGCGCCGGCCATCGTTCCCCTGGGCCTCACGGAGCAGGAGAAGATCGACCTCGTGAGCTTCCTGCTGTCGCTGACCGACGACCGGGTGCGCATGGAGCGGGGGCCGTTCGACCACCCGTCCCTGTGCGTGCCGAAGAGCCACGTCGAGAGTTCGCTGGTCACGACCGCATCGTCCGTGAGCAACGCGGCCGACGACATGATGTGCCTGGATGCGGTGGGCTCGGAGGGTCGCACGACCCCGCTCACGCCGTTCCTGGAACTCTCGCCGTACCAGCATTGACATCGCAGGGTGCCGGCCTGCCCCGCCCGGGCCGGCCGGCACGTGGATCAAGGATTGATTGGATTTGGAGGCAGCTATGCGTTTGACGGGAAAAGCTCTCATCGGGATTCTCGTTCTGGGTGCAACGGGCCTGGCGTGCGCCGACGGCCTGAAGTGGGAACCGAAGGCCACGCGCGCCACGCTCGTTCCGGCCGGTGTGGTCGGTGGCCAGGCGTTGAACGTGTGCCGCGCCACCATCGGCACGCTGGTGGCGGTGGGTGAATTCGGCAGCGACCGTTCCGGCGAGTGCCGCGTCGCGGTGGCGGGCCAGCAGCAGTCGGTGCTGGAGTTCGAGGTGCTGGCGCAGGCCTTGAAGCCGGACGTGGGTTTCAGCTGGGTTCCGGGCCACGCCACGGGCTATCCCATGGGTTCGGTGATCGGGGGCGTGGCCGGCGACGGCCGGCGCACCCTGGTGTGCGCGGCGGTGCAAACCTCCGACGGCACCGTGCACCCGGGCTTCATCGCCGACGACAACTGCGTCTACACGGCCGACGGCGTCGCGCGGATGTCGGAGAACTACCTCGTGCTGGTGAGCGACGACCCGGACGTCACCACCAGCGCGGAAGCGCAGCCGGCCATGGAAGGCTTCGATCCGGGCGCCATCCTGGCGATCGGCGGCGTCACCAGCCTGTGCGGCCTGGCCGAAGGGATCTGCGCGCAGCCGTTGCCGCGCTGAGCGATTTCTTGTGATGGGGGAAGAGGCGCGCCGCCGGTAACGACCGGCTGGCGTGATCGCGGGGGCGCAGTCGCCCCCGCCTTTTTTCGCCCGCGTCTGTCAACGCGTGAACATTTGACACCGGCAACTGTCGCTGGCGCAGCTTCTTTCCAATTGACCCGACGCAATCGGATCGGGATGCCGGCTCCTACGCATGGCCATCGGCAAGGACCCCCGCCATGTTGACGCTCACCCGTGACGCCTTCCGCATCCGCGCCTCCAGCTTCGACCTCACGCAGACTCACACCCTGCTGCGCATCATGGTCGGGCGCTGATGTTCCCGCACGCCGCGTCCAAGTTCGCCGCCGGCGGCCAGCGCCGGCACGATCGGCTTCTTCGCCAAGGCCGGCATCCAGCCCGCGGAATTCATGGTCGGCTTCGCGGCGTTCTCCGACATCGCCATCGGCATCGCCCTCGTCCTCGGCATCTGCATGCGCTTCTCCGGCATTGCCGCCGCCGCGGTGCTCGCGATCGCCAGCTACGCCTTCGTGGCCGTCAAGGGCATGGCTGGACGTGGAACACGGGCGGCATCGAATACGACGTGTTCTGGGCGGCGTGCGGCCTGCTGGTCGCGCTTGACGCCTGGAAGGAGTACGCGAAGAACGCCCGCCCGGCGGGCCGGCACGGCCTGCGCCCCGCGCACGCCTGAGGCTCGATCTCCCCGCAGGCCAGGGCGCCCGATGGGCGCCCTTGTCGTTTCGGCACGCGGTCGCGCGAGGCCGTGATCACGGTCCATGTAAGGGCCACTGCTTCACCCCCTCAAAGCCATGACCCCGACCATCAAGGCCGCCCACCTGATCGAATCCGTCGCCGCGGCGCTGCAGTACATCTCGCAAGTTGCGCGTCGGGGAAAGCGTCAACTCAGGGTCTGTCCAGCACTTGCGACGGCGTGCGTACCGGCGAGGAAGCGAGATGACGATCGCCGCATCAGGAGCCGGTCGCCGATCTCGATGCATGGGGCTTCGACGAACCTGTACGCGACTGCGGCCATTGCGCACACGACAAGCATGGACACGAAGGCGCAGAGTGCGAAGGCCGTGCCTGCAGCCGAAACATGCGCCGAAATCCAGGCGAACAAGCCGTGATGGGAGAGCTGCCAGAGCGCGAAAGGATGAAGAAGATAGATGCCGAAGCTGTGCCGGCCGAGCCAGAATGTCAGGGGATTGTTCAGAATCCTGGGCAACCCCGCGACGGCGAGGCAGATCCAGAGGACGCACGCATACGCGACGAGGGGCTCGAGCGGGAGCAGCGCCAGAACTCCTTGTGGAAGGAAGATTCTCGACACGAACAACAGCGCGGATGCGAACAGAATCGCAGGAGAGTGACGTCCTAGGAACGCTATGGTCGTGGCAACTTCGGAGCGGCTGCGAAGATGCCGGACGAGGACAAACGCGAACACTCCCGACTGGAAGAAGACAAGGTTACGAGGAAAGTTCATCACCGTGTAGCCATCCTTGTGCAACCCTGTGCTTGCCACGAGGTGACGAGATGCGACGGCCAGGATGCACAGCACCAGCAACACCACCAGGCTGAGCCGCTGCCGGGAGGCGATTAAGGCAAAGAAGGGGAAAAGCAAATAGAAGCCCCACTCCACTCCGAGCGACCACCCGCCCCAGACGAGACTTCCATGCTTGCCCGGAAAGAAGGGGAACATGAAAAGCAGGTTGACGACGAGTTCAGACGTCCAGAGCGTAATCGAGCTCCCGTAAACAAAGAGCACCAGGAGTACGAGCACAAAATAGAACAGAGGCAAGATTCGGAAGGCGCGCCGCACATAGAAGCGCAGCAGACCTTCCTCGCTCCAGACCTTCGCGTGGTATCCCCAAAGCAAGGAAAACGCGCTCAGGGCGAAGAAGAAGGGCACCGCCCATCCAAAACTCAAGATGACCGATCTGGCTACCCCCTCCGGCAAAGGAACGTAGAGCGCCAGGAGGTGAAAGATCGCCACGGCGGTGGCGGCAACTCCCCGCAGCGCTTCCAGGCCTCGCACTCGGCCTTCTCCCATGGATTTCAATCCACCCCCCAAATGATGAGCTTAGATTGTGCCGGGCGTCAGGCGCAAACAGATGGCAGTGACCTGCTTTCCTTCCCGGGCTGAGGCGCGATCGCAACGGCCGCAGTCACTGGCCCAGGAGCCATTGGCAGTGGTGACGCCTCGGCGAACAGCCCTGCAGGTCGTTGCGTGCGGAAGCAAGCGTTGCCAACGTGGCGGGCAGAGTGTAAGGGCCTGCTCAGCAGGGGTGGGATAATGCCGAAAGCACCTGCTTCACCCCCTCAAAGCCATGACCACGACCATCAAGGCCGCCGACCTGATCGAATCCGTCGCTGCGGCGCTGCAGTACATCTCGTACTACCACCCCGCCGACTACATCGCCCACCTCGCCCGCGCCTACGAGCGCGAGCAGAGTCCCGCGGCGAAGGACGCGATCGCGCAGATCCTGACCAACAGCAAGATGAGCGCGACGGGCCACCGCCCGATCTGCCAGGACACCGGCATCGTCAACGTGTTCCTCAAGATCGGCATGGACTGCAGGCTCGAAGGCTTCGCCGGCAGCCTGGAGGACGCCGTCAACGAGGGCGTGCGCCGCGGCTACCTGCACCCGGACAACACGCTGCGCGCCTCGGTGGTCGCCGACCCGCAGTTCGAGCGCAAGAACACCAAGGACAACACGCCCGCGGTGGTCAACGTGGAACTGGTCCCGGGCAACAAGGTGGAAGTGACGGTGGCGGCCAAGGGCGGCGGCAGCGAGAACAAGAGCAAGATGGTCATGCTCAATCCCAGCGACTCGATCGTCGACTGGGTGCTCAAGACCGTGCCGACGATGGGCGCCGGCTGGTGCCCGCCCGGCATGCTGGGCATCGGCATCGGCGGCACCGCGGAAAAGGCGGTGCTGCTGGCCAAGGAAGCGCTGATGGAAGACCTCGACATGTACGAGCTGCAGGCCAAGTCGGCCCGCGGCGAGAAGCTGTCGAAGGTGGAAGAGATGCGCCTGGAGCTGTTCGAGAAGGTCAACGCCCTGGGCATCGGCGCGCAGGGCCTGGGCGGCCTGACCACCGTGCTGGACGTCAAGATCAGGATGTTCCCCTGCCACGCCGCCGGCAAGCCGGTCGCGATGATCCCCAACTGCGCCGCCACCCGCCACGCGCACTTCGAGCTCGATGGCTCCGGCCCCGCCTACATCGACCCGCCTAGCCTCGACCTGTGGCCGAAGATCGACTGGGCGCCCGACACGCAGAAGAGCAAGCGCGTCGACCTGAACACGCTGACGAAGGAAGAGATCGCCACCTGGAAGGCGGGCCAGACGCTGCTGCTGAACGGCAAGATGCTCACCGGCCGCGACGCCGCGCACAAGCGCATCCAGGACATGCTGGCCAAGGGCGAGAAGCTGCCGGTGGACTTCACCAACCGCGTGATCTACTACGTCGGCCCGGTCGACCCGGTGCGCGACGAGGTGGTGGGCCCGGCCGGCCCGACGACCTCCACCCGCATGGACAAGTTCACCGAGATGATGCTGGCGCAGACGGGCCTGATCGGCATGATCGGCAAGTCCGAGCGCGGCCCGGAGGCGATCGAGTCCATCCGCAAGCACAAGGCGGCCTACCTGATGGCCGTCGGCGGCGCCGCCTACCTCGTCTCCAAGGCCATCAGGAAGTCGAAAGTGCTGGGCTTCGGCGACCTGGGCATGGAAGCCATCTACGAATTCGACGTGGTCGACATGCCGGTCACGGTGGCGGTGGACGCCAACGGCACCAGCGTGCACACCACCGGGCCGGCGGAGTGGTCGAAGAAGATCGCGACCGGCGAATTCAAGAAGATTCCTGTCGCCGCAGCCTGAAACTGTCTCACAAGCGCCGCCGGAAACCCCGCCGTAGAGTTGCGGGAATGGACCGCGATCGACCCATCGGCGTATTTGACAGCGGCGTAGGCGGGCTCAGCATCCTGCGGGCCCTGCGCGCCGAGCTGCCCCGCGAGGATTTCGTCTACTTCTCCGACGCCGGGCACGCGCCCTACGGCGAGAAGGGCGAGGCCTTCGTCTCCGGCCGCTCGCTGGCGATCGCGGTGGACCTGCTGGAGCAGCACCGCATCAAGGGCCTCGTGGTCGCCTGCAACACGGCGACCGCCGCCGCGGTGCACCTGCTGCGCGCGAAGCACACGCAGTTGCCCGTGGTGGGCGTCGAGCCCGCGCTGAAGCCGGCGGCGGCGCTCTCGAAGACCGGCCGCGTCGGCGTGCTGGCCACGCGCGGCACGCTGTCCTCCGCCAAGTTCCACGCCCTGCTCACCTCCTTGCGCGACGAGGCCGATTTCGTGCTGGTGCCCTGCGACGGCCTGGCCGCCGCGATCGAGTCCGGCGACGAAGCCGAGATCCGCGAGCTGTGCCGCCGCTACACGGTGGAAATCTGCTGCTTCGGCAGCGGCCCCGGCGAGATCGACACGCTGGTGCTCGGGTGCACGCACTACCCGTTCGCGGCGGAGATCTTCCAGGAGCTGCTCGGGCCTTCCATCCGGCTCGTGGAGACCGGCGAGCCGGTCGCCCGCCAGACCCGACGCCTGCTTCAGGCCCAGGGCCTGCTCAATCCGCAGGGCGGCGGCAGGGTCGAGTGGCGCACCACCGGCCGCCCCGAGGCGCTGCAGGCCGCGGCATCGCGCTGGCTGGGCCTGCACGGCGCAGCCGGCGATCCCCCCGCGCACAGGCTGCCGCTCGCCGCCGCTTGCACAGCCGCGGCGCCGGCCCTTTAGGGTCTTCCCGCCCGCGCACTCCGTGCCTCGCAACGAGGCACGAAAGGGCCCAGGCGGATCCCCCAAAGGTTGGGGAGCGCACGCCCCCAACGTAGGGGAATTTCACCCGAGCTTCCGGCCCGAACGGGCCGAATGTCCGCCGTCGCCGGTGGTACGCCATTTGCGTAACCGTTGGTACACCGGCGCAACCATCCGCGCATACGGCCTGAGGAGAAGGGCCTGAAAGAGCCGGCCGGTGGGGCACTTTCGAACAAGAGGGACTCGGAATGAAATTACCCAAACGCAGCTTGGTTTCTGCGGCGGCGCTCCTTGCGTTGGCTGCCGCTCCCGCTCACGCCGTCCTCGAACGCATGGGCCCCATCAACAAGGCGTCCACCGTGGGCGGCTTCCCGGCCTGGTTCCAGGACAAGACCGGCGTGACGCTGGAGTTCTGCGATCCGCTCAACGGAGCGGAGCTCAATGGCGGCTGGTGCACGATCCTCGGCGGCACGCTGCCGGAGGTCTTCCCCACGTCCTACGGCCCCGAGCACTTCTACTACGCGGCGACCAACGACATGCGCGACGCCGGCACCGGCCTGCGCGCGAAGCTGGTGATCGCGATGGAAGCCGCGTTCGCCAACAACGTACCGGTCGATGGCGACCAGGTGACCTTCGGGCGCCTGCGCATCGTGGTGCCCAACCTGCCCTTCGACGGCGACTACCGGGTGATCACGCCCTACTCGGACACGACCTACGTCGACCAGGTCGCGGGCGGCAAGATCTTCGTCACCACCGACATCGGCCTGGCCTGCGTCAACACCTTCGAGTGCACGCTCAAGACCGCCATCGGCCCCTTCCTGCTGCCCGCGCCCTTCCCGGGCGGCAACGAAGTGCCCCCGCTGCCGGACCTCAAGACCGCGCCTCCCGGCACCGATCCGTTCTACGACGCGCTGATCGCCCTGGGCGGCACCACGGCCGACCCCGGCACCGGCAAGAAGTACCTGGCCGACCCCGGCCGCATCGGCCCCGTCACCGGCAGCACACTGCCCGACTTCATCGCCTACGAGACCAACGGCACCTTCGGCCCGCGCAACCACAACACCTTCCGCATCGAGGTGCGCGAGCCCTCCGTCACGCACGACGGCCCGGTGTTCTACACGCTCGAAGGCGCGAACAACTTCACCATCGGCGGCCGCCTCATGACCGGCACGCTGCCGGGCAAGGTCACGCCCACGCGCGCCGCCTACAAGGCCGACGCGGTGGGTACCCTCACGGTGCTGGACGTGTTCGCCAGCGCCTCGCCGACGACCCAGGCCCGACTGCCGGCCCAGCCCGTGCTGCCGCCGGCGATGCCCGTGCTGTCCTATTTCGACGTGCCGTGCGCCGGCGCCGTCACCGTCGACGGCGACGGCATGGTCGTCCATCCGCCGCCCTACGGCGCCCCCGCCGGCACCTCGCATGCGATGGCGCAGCAGGGCACCACGTTCTGGGCGCAGAGCCAGCCGGGCGGCGTGCCGCCCACGCACGTCTGCATCATGGACTCCTCGGCCCGCGATGCGACCGGCCAGACGGTCCCCGCCTACTACCTGCAGCGCGTGACGGACACCGTGACCATCAGCGCCGCCGGTTTCGACGGCCCGAACAACGGCACGCTGTCGGTCAACGCCATGTCCAGCGACCCGACCGCAGTGCTGACGCTCGTCGGCTACGGCCCGGCCGACGCCACGACACCCGGCGTGGCCACCGCCGCGGCCGCGGGCACCGGCCTCGACCTCGCCAACAACGCCGCCATGGTGACGGGGCTGATGGCCTCTCCCGCCACGCTGCAGGTTTCCTCTTCCAAGGGCGGCGCCGCCCTGCTGGCGACCGACACGGCGCTCGGCATGCCCGCCGGCACCGGCGGCACCGGCGGCACGGGTGGAACCGGCGGCGGCGGTGGCACCCCGCCCCCGCCCACCATCGGCACGCCGGTGGCCGTGAACGACACGGCGACGATGTTCGAGGACTGCTCGCCCACCACCTCCGACATGTGCGGCGCCGGCCAGTCGCTGCAGGTGGACCTGATCGGCAACGACACGATCACGGTCAATGGCCAGGTCACGCTGCTGCGCGACTTCGTGCGCCAGGGCCTCGGCACCGTCACGGTCGCCGGGCAGGCGCCGCGCCTCGGCATCGCCAACCTCACCGCCGACGGCGTGGTGACGTACATCCCGAACCCGAACGTCAACGGCGCGGACTCGATCCCGTACACGGTGACCGTCAACGGCAAGGTGTCGAACCAGGGCCTGCTGACCATCAACATCACCCCGGTGAACGACCTGCCCTTCGCGGCGAACGTCGCCGGCGGGGCGGTGCTGAACAAGGTGAACTCGATGAACCTGATGTCGGCCTCCACCGACCCGGACGGCGCCGCGGACCTGACGGACGCCGTGATCGTGAGCTGGCCGACGCAGCTGGGCGCGCGGCCGACGCCGGTCAACGGCCGCGTCACGTTCACGCCGACGGCCACGGGGACGTACAACATCGTGTTCCAGGTGAAGGACGCAGCCGGCGCGCTGTCGCCCAATACCGCGAGCGGCAGCGTCTCGGTGCTGACCGCGGAGACGATCTCGTTCACCAAGTCCGACTACACGGCGGCGCAGGCGCGCTGGGTCGTGAGCGGCGCCGACACGGTGCGCGAAGGCCAGACGCTGACGGTGGTCTACGCCGACGGCAAGACGCGCGCGAGCGGCATCACCTGCAACGGCACGGCGACCATCCCGGAGTGCGTGCTCGGAACGGTCACCCTCGACGGCGCGGGCAACTTCCTGTTCGACCAGATCTTCGCGGCCGGCACCGCGAAGGACCCGACCAGCACGAGCTACTGGTTCAAGGTCCCGACCTCGGTGAAGGTGTTCTCCAGCTCGCCGGTCCTCGGCGGCGCGGGCACGGCGACGATCCTGAAGAAATAAGCGCCTGTGGCGCCCTGTGCCATGACGCCGTCATGGCATCGCCGCGAAGAGCGGCGACCCGGAGGCACCGGCCGCAAGGCCGGTGCCTTTTCTCATGGCGCGGCCAGGGCCGCCGCGCGGCCCCGGGCCACATCGACTTTCAGCAGCAGCACCAGGCCGATGACGAACAGGACGGCGGTGCTCAGGATGGCGAGGCGCTGGTTGCCCTGCGTGGCCCAGGTGATGGCGCCGTAGCTCAGGGGCCCGACGATGCTGGAGAGCCGGATCGCGAAGGTCCATAGCCCGTAGAACTCGGCGAGCTGCCGCGGCGGCGCGAACATGCCCGCGAGCGCGCGGCCGGCCGACTGGCTCGACCCCATGCACAGGCCGGCGATGGCGGCGGCCCACCAGAACTGCCCCTTGGTCTGCGAAAGGGCCGCGATCACGCAGGTGGCGACCCAGCCCACCAGCGTGCTGCCCAGCGCGATCTTGTGGCCGATGCGGTCCTGCAGGTAGCCCCAGGCGAAGGCGCCGCCGGCGGCCGCGAGGTTCAGCACGAAGATCAGCACCATCGTCTCCTGCTGCTGGAAGCCGATCACGCTCTCGGCGTAGATCGCCGCCAGCGTGATCGCGACCGCCACCCCGCCCTGGTAGAACACGGCGCAGGCCAGCAGCCACATGAAATCGCGGTAGCGGCGGGCCGCCGCGAAGGTGCGCCGCAGCTGGTGCAGCGAGGCCGCGAAGCCGCCCTCGCGCAGCGCCTGCGCTTGCGGCCGCGCGCGTTCGGTGAGCAGCCGGAAGGTGGCGATGGAGGCCAGCCCGTAGAGCGCCGCCGTGACCAGCATCGTGACCGGCACGAACTGCGACGCCGGGATGCCGTGCCCCTGCGCCCACAGCACGTACGCCAGGCAGATGCCCAGCGCCAGCATGCCGCCGAAATAGCCGAAGCCCCAGCCCCAGCCGCTCACCTTGCCGAGCGACTCGGGCCGCGCCAGCTCCGGCAGGAAGGCCGCGGTGAGCGATTCGCCGTAGCTGTAGAAGACGTTCGAGACGACGATCAGGACCATCGCCAGCCCCACCGCGCCGGGGCGGGCGAGCGCGAGCGCCGCCGTGCTCACCACGCAGCCGAGCGTGACCACGGCGAGGATGCGCTTCTTGGCCGCCCGCAGGTCCGCGTAGGCGCCCAGGCTGGGCATCGTGACCATCACGATGAAGTAGGAGATGCTCAGGGCGAGCGTCCAGGCGAAAGTGGCCCATTCCGCCTTCTGGGCGATGCCGCCGACGAAATAGGCGGCGAAGACGGCGGTGATGACCACCGTGGTGTAGCCGGAGTTGGCGAAGTCGTACATCGCCCAGCCGAACACCTCGCGCTTGCGCACCCCGGGGTTCAGGGCGTCCTGGGAGAACAGGGCCATGGGCGGCAAGCATAGCGGAGCCTTGATCTCCATCAGTATCGCCGCCGGCGCCGGGTCTAAGTTGATCCCTGCGGCGCCCCCATGGCGCCCGCAGGACACGGACATGCAGGAGGCCGACCGCCACCCTTCCACCTTCGATCCGATCGCGTTCGCGGAGGCGCCGACGCTGCCGCTGCTGTTCGCGCGCCGCTGCGAGCGCTCGCCGGACACCGAGGCCTATCGCCAGTTCGAGGCCGCCACCGGCGGCTGGCGCAGCGTCAGCTGGGGCGAGACGCAGGCGCTGGTGGGCCGCTGGCGCGCCGCGCTCGCGCGCGAGGGGCTCGCGCCCGGCGAGCGCGTGGCGGTCCTGCTGCGCAACAGCCTCGAGTGGGTGTGCTACGACCAGGCGGCGCTGTCGCTGGGGCTGGTCGTGGTGCCGCTCTACGCCACCGACAGCGCCGGCAACCTCGCCTACATCCTGGGCCACTGCGGCGCCCGGGTGCTGCTGCTCGAGGAGGAGGCGCGCTGGCGGGCGCTGGAGGCGCTGCGTCCGCAGTTCCCCGCACTGGCGCGCGTCGTGTGCCTGGGTCCCGCCGCGGGCGACGCCACGCTGCGCCACGTGCGCGAGTGGCTGGAAGATGCACCGGAGGCGCCGGCCGCCACGGCGGAGGATCCGGGCGCGCTCGCCACCATCGTCTACACCTCCGGCACCACCGGGCGGCCGAAGGGCGTGATGCTGTCGCACGGCAACATCCTGTCGAACATCGACGGCGTGCTGCGCACGGTGCGCGTGTATCGCGAGGACCTGTTCCTGTCCTTCCTGCCGCTGTCGCATGCGCTGGAGCGCACCGTGGGCTACTACGCCGCGATCGCGACCGGCAGCGCGGTGGCGTACGCGCGCTCGGTGCAGGAGCTCGCCGAGGACCTGCAGGCGATCCGCCCCACCGTGCTGATCTCGGTGCCGCGCATCTACGAGCGCATCTACGCGCGCATGCAGCAGGACCTGCAGGCCCGCGGCGCGCCGGCGCGCCAGCTGTTCGACTGGGCCGAATCGATCGGCTGGCAACGCTTCGAGGCGGGACAGCACCGCGGCGAGCCGCCCGGCCCGCTCGCGGCGCTGATGTGGCCGGTGCTGCGGCACCTGGTGGCCGACCGGCTGCTGTCGCGCCTGGGCGGACGGCTGCGCCTGGCCGTCTCCGGCGGCGCGCCGATGTCGCACAAGCTCACGCACTGCTTCGTGGGCCTGGGCCTGCCGCTGCTGCAAGGCTACGGCCTGTCGGAAGCCGCGCCGATCGTCACCGCCAACCGGTTCGAGGACAACGTGCCGGAGTCCGTCGGCCGCCCGATTCCGGGCGTGGAGCTCAAGCTGGGCGATCGCGACGAACTGCTGGTGCGCGGGCCCAACGTGATGCTGGGGTACTGGCGGGATGCGGAGAAGACGGCCGAGGTGCTCGGCGAGGACGGCTGGCTGCGCACCGGGGACATCGCCCACATCGACGCCGCGGGGCACGTCTCCATCGTCGGGCGCATCAAGGAGATCCTGGTGACCTCCACCGGCGAGAAGGTGCCGCCGGCGGACCTGGAAATGGCGATCGCGGAGGATCCGCTGTTCGAGCAGGTGATGGTGCTGGGGGAGGCGCGGCCCTACGTGGCGGCGCTGGTGGTGCTCAATCGCGAAACCTGGCGCGCACTGGCCGCGAGCCTGCAGGTGGATGCGGACAGCGCCGAGGCGTTGCAGCAGCCGGAGGTGCGGCGCGCCGTGCTGGGGCGGCTGGAGGAGCGGGTGGCGAGCTTCCCCTCGTACGCGCGGGTGCGCCAGGTGTGGCTCACGCTGGAGCCCTGGACCACCGACGAGGGCCTCATCACCCCCACGCTGAAGTTGCGCCGCAGCGCGCTGCAGGAGCGCTTTGCGGCGACGATAGCGACGCTGTACGAAGCGCGCGCTTGAGGCGCGCTCAGTGCAGGTGGCGCGGGCGCCGGCCGCCGCCGTGGCCGGACGGGCCGCCGCCGCTGCCGCGCGGCGGCTTGCCCAGCTCGAGCGAGCTCACCAGCGCGTCGAAGCGCTTGGAGAACAGCTTGTCGATCTCGCCCACCACGCCGTCGAGTTCCGTGGGCTCGAAGTGGCGCTCCATCAGGTTCACCACGTCCTGCACCAGCAGGTCGCGCTGGACCTGCATGATGGCCGCCGGCGTCGGGCCGACGAACAGCATGAGGAAGTCGTCGCGCGACTCGTCCTCGGGACTGGCCTCTTCCTCGTCGAACTCGGCGTCGTAGAAGGTCACCTCGATGGCCGCGCCTTCCTCGGCGAGCTCGTTGAGGCTCATGCACATCTCGTCGAGCTGCTGGCGGAAGTCGAGGTCGCCCGCGACCGTCCAGCACATGGTGAGCAGGCGTTCCGGGGCGTCGAACTTGATGCCGGGCTCTTCCTCGTAGGCGCTCTCGGCGCCGTCGGCCAGCGACTTGGCGCCGGCATAGGTCCACAGGGGTTTCAGCGCCTCCTGCAGCTGGGCGTAGGTCACGCCCGTGCGCAACGGCACATCGCCGTGCACGTGGATTTCGAAGGGGGCGTCGTATTGGGACATGATGCTCTCCGGCCCTATTGTGGACCGAACCGGCAGGGTTTCATCTGGCTGGAGCCGTGAATGGATGGGGCGGCGAGGGGCTCCATGGAACCCCCGTTGGTGCCCCGACCGGGAATCGAACCCGGACGCCGCTATTACACGGCGGCGGATTTTAAGTCCGCTGTGTCTACCGATTTCACCATCGAGGCGGCCCGCCGACTGTAGCGCACGGCGGGCACCTCCGCGGCCTACGGGCAGGCCACGCCGCGCGGCGTCCAGAGGGTGCCGGAGCCGCCGTAGAACAGCTCCGTGCAGGTCGGCATGCCCGCGTTGTGCAGGATGACGCCCTCGGCGGATCCGACGACGTAGTCGACCTCGGTCGTGAAGCCGCTGCTCTGGATGTCGCCCGATAACGGCGCCCCGTTATCCAGGTAGAAGGGCATCACGTTCCACAGGCCGGTGACTCCGTCGCGACTGGCGGTGTTGCGGAAATAGGCGATCACCACGGAGCGCGGTCCTCCCCGTCCCGGGGTGACGAACTTGACCGAGCCATTCGCCACCGACTGCTGCCAGCAGGCCGAGCGCCAGGTGTCGCAGGCGGCGGGCAACTGATGGGCGCCGAACACCTTCGTGCCGACGGGCGCGATCGTGGACGGCGGCCAGCCCGGCGGCGCCGGTTCCAGTTCAGTCGTGACCGACACTGTCACGGTGCCGGTGTTGCCGCTCATGTCCTGCGCCGTGACATTCAGGACCAGCACCCAGTCATAGGGCAGCGGCGGCGCAGGGTTGCTCCACACGAGCGAGCGCCGGTCCGCCGCAAGGGTCACCGTGCTTCCCAGGATGGCCGCCGTGCCGCGCTGTTCGCGCGCATAACCCACGGCCTCGACCCGAAGCGCGTCGGCAAGTGGTTCATCGGCGGCGATCGTTACCGAAGAAGTGACAGAGATCGGGGAACTGGTCACCAGGCTGAGCGTCGGGGGGGTGACGTCGGCCGGAGTGACGTCCGGAGGAACACCCACCACGTCGCCCCCTCCACCGCCACAGGCGGCGAGCATCAAGAACGAAACCAGCGCCACGATGCGGGCGCAGCAGCGCAAGAACCTCTGAGCAGACATGGTTCCAACTCCCTGGGTAGCCAGCCTGTTCAGTATGGTCGGGTCCGTTGCGCCTGCTGTGCCTTGGATCAAGGAACGGACATCAAAAAAGGGAAGCCCTTCGGGCTTCCCTTTGCGATTGGAGCGGGAGACGAGTCTCGAACTCGCGACCTCAACCTTGGCAAGGTTGCGCTCTACCAACTGAGCTACTCCCGCATCGACTTGTCTGGAGGCGCGTACCGGAGTCGAACCGATCTAAACGGATTTGCAATCCGCTGCATAACCGCTTTGCTAACGCGCCCCATTGCCCGAGGACATCAGATGCAAAGGGACGCCGGCTGGCGTCCCTTTGACGAATCTGGAGCGGGAAACGAGGCTCGAACTCGCGACCTCAACCTTGGCAAGGTTGCGCTCTACCAACTGAGCTATTCCCGCGTCGAAGCCAAGATTATAGCCGCAGTTTTCGAGCCTCCTGACTGGAGGCTGAAAAACTGCGCCCCCGCGCAGGCGGGGGCCCAGGGCCATCAACCTCAGTGCTTGACCGCCACCGGCGTCGTCTTCTCCGCCACCGGCGCGGCCGCCTGCACTTCCTCGTCGGTCAGCGGCGTGGGCTGCCGCTCCAGCGCGACTTCCAGCACCTTGTCGATCCACTTCACCGGCACGATCTCGAGGCCGTTCTTCACGTTCTCGGGGATGTCCTGCAGGTCCTTCGCGTTCTCCTCGGGGATCAGCACCGTCTTGATGCCGCCACGCAGGGCCGCGAGCAGCTTCTCCTTCAGGCCGCCGATCGCGGTGACTTCCCCGCGCAGCGTGATCTCGCCGGTCATCGCGACGTCGGCCCGCACCGGGATGCCGGTGAGCGCGGAGACCAGCGCGG
The DNA here is from genome assembly GCF_037890035.1 of Ramlibacter sp. AN1133. Taxonomy (NCBI): domain Bacteria; kingdom Pseudomonadati; phylum Pseudomonadota; class Betaproteobacteria; order Burkholderiales; family Comamonadaceae; genus Ramlibacter; species Ramlibacter sp. AN1133. The sequence continues at coordinate 93,898 of NZ_JBBKTQ010000003.1, read as the reverse complement.
TCGTCATCGCGGCGCCGGCGGACGGGCCGTCCTTGGGCGTCGCGCCATCCGGCACGTGGATGTGGATGTCCTTCTTCTCGAACATCTCGTCCTTGATGCCCAGCGCACGGGAGCGGCTGCGCACCACGGTGCGCGCGGCCTCCACCGATTCCTTCATCACGTCGCCCAGCGAACCGGTGCGGCTGATGACGCCCTTGCCGGGCATCAGCGCCGTTTCGATGGTCAGCAGGTCGCCGCCCACTTCCGTCCACGCGAGGCCCACCACCTGTCCGACCTGGTTCTGCGCCTCGGCGCGCCCGTAGGTGTGCTTGCGCACGCCCAGGAAGTCGTTGAGGTTTTCCGCGTTGACCTTCACCATCGGCGTCATCTTCTTCAGCTGCAGGCCCTTGACCACCTTGCGGCAGATCTTGGACAGCTCGCGTTCCAGCGAGCGCACGCCGGCTTCGCGGGTGTAGTAGCGCACGATGTCGCGCACGGCCGATTCCTCGACCAGCAGCTCGGTTTCCTTCACGCCGTTGTTCTTCATCTGCTTGGGCAGCAGGTAGCGCATGGCGATGTTGGTCTTCTCGTCCTCGGTGTAGCCCGAGAGGCGGATGACTTCCATCCGGTCCAGCAGCGCCGGCGGGATGTTCATCGAGTTCGAGGTCGCCACGAACATCACGTCCGACAGGTCGAAGTCGACCTCGACGTAGTGGTCGCTGAAGGTGTGGTTCTGCTCGGGGTCCAGCACCTCCAGCAGCGCCGACGCCGGATCGCCGCGGAAGTCCTGCCCCAGCTTGTCGATCTCGTCGAGCAGGAACAGCGGGTTGCGCGTGCCGACCTTCGACAGCGACTGCAGCACCTTGCCCGGCATGGCGCCGATGTAGGTGCGGCGGTGGCCGCGGATCTCCGCCTCGTCGCGCATGCCACCCAGGGCCTGGCGGACGTACTTGCGGCCGGTCGCCTTGGCGATCGACTGGCCCAGCGAGGTCTTGCCGACGCCCGGAGGGCCGACCAGGCACAGGATCGGCGCCTTGACCTTGTCCACGCGCTGCTGCACCGCGAGGTATTCGAGGATGCGGTCCTTGACCTTCTCGAGGCCCCAGTGGTCCTCGTTGAGCACCTGCTCCGCGTAAGCGAGGTCGTGCTTGATCTTGGTCTTCTTCGCCCAGGGCAGCGCGGTCAGCACGTCGATGTAGTTGCGCACGACGGTCGCTTCCGCGGACATCGGCGACATCAGCTTCAACTTCTTGAGTTCCGCGTCGGCCTTCTTCTTGGCCTCCTTGGGCATCTTGGCGAGCTTGATCTTCTTCTCGATCTCCTCGATGTCGGCACCTTCCTCGCCTTCACCGAGTTCCTTCTGGATGGCCTTGACCTGCTCGTTCAGGTAGAAATCGCGCTGGTTCTTCTCCATCTGCCGCTTCACGCGGCCGCGGATGCGCTTGTCGACGTTGAGGATCTCGACCTCGCGCTCGATCTGCTCGAACAGGTTCTCGAGGCGTTCCTTGACGTCGGCCAGGTCCAGCACGACCTGCTTGTTGTCCAGCTTGAGCGGCAGGTGCGCCGCGATCGTGTCCGCCAGCCGGCCCGGATCGTCGATCGATGCGATCGAGGTCAGGATCTCGGGCGGGATCTTCTTGTTCAACTTCACGTACTGGTCGAACTGCTGCAGCACCGCGCGGCGCAGCGCCTCGATCTCGGCCGACTTGGCGTCCGTGCCGCCGGATTCCACCGGCATCACGGTGGCCGTGAAGTGGTTGTTGCCGTCCACGATCTTGGCGACGCGGGCCCGCTGCTGGCCTTCGACGAGCACCTTCACGGTGCCATCGGGCAGCTTGAGCATCTGCAGGATGGTGGAGATGCAGCCGACCTCGAACATGTCGGACACGGAAGGCTCGTCCTTGGCGGCGGCCTTCTGCGCGACCAGCATGATGCGGCGCTCGGCCTCCATCGCGGCTTCCAGCGCCTTAATGCTCTTGGGGCGGCCGACGAACAGCGGGATGACCATGTGGGGGAACACCACCACGTCCCGCAGGGGCAGGAGGGGCAGGTCCATCGGGTCAGAAGGCAAGGGGGTATGTCCTGACATGGCAATCCTCATAGTGACCAGCCATAGATGGCCGGTTTCGGGACATTTTCAACCCGGCAGCGCCACCATGGGGGCCGCAAGGTCGCATCGTAAGGAAAAAAGCGAAGCGGGCCGGCGTGCGATCGTTGCGAAAGCGCCCGGCCCGGGTCATCAGGCCTTCTTGGCCGCTTCGCGGTACACCAGCAGCGGAGGCTTGTTTTCCTCGATGGTGTTCTCGTCGACCACCACCTTCTCGACGTTGCTGATGTTCGGCAGTTCGAACATCGTGTCGATCAGCGACTGCTCCAGGATCGAGCGCAGGCCGCGCGCGCCGGTCTTGCGGTTCAGCGCCTTGCGGGCGATCGCCTTGAGCGCGCTGGGCCGCACCTCCAGCTCGACCCCTTCCATCGACAGCAGCTTGGCGTACTGCTTGACCATGGCGTTCTTCGGCTCGGTCAGGATCTGCACCAGCGCGTCTTCGGACAGCTCGGTCAGCGTGGTGACCACCGGCAGGCGGCCCACCAGTTCGGGGATCAGGCCGAACTTGATCAGGTCTTCCGGCTCCACCTCGCGGAACATGTCCGAGAGGCTGCGCTCCTTCTTCGTCTTGACGGTGGCGGAGAATCCCATGCCGGAGGTTTCGGTGCGCTGCTCGATCACCTTTTCCAGGCCCGCGAACGCGCCGCCGCAGATGAACAGGATGTTGGTCGTGTCGATCTGCAGGAAGTCCTGGTTCGGGTGCTTGCGCCCGCCCTGCGGCGGCACGCTGGCCATCGTGCCTTCGATCAGCTTGAGCAGCGCCTGCTGCACGCCCTCGCCCGAGACGTCGCGCGTGATCGAGGGGTTGTCGCTCTTGCGCGAGATCTTGTCGATCTCGTCGATGTACACGATGCCGCGCTGCGCCCGCTCCACCTCGTAGTTGCAGTTCTGCAGCAGCTTCTGGATGATGTTCTCGACGTCCTCGCCGACGTAGCCGGCTTCCGTCAGCGTGGTGGCGTCGGCCATCACGAAGGGCACGTCCAGCATGCGCGCGAGCGTCTGCGCCAGCAGCGTCTTGCCCGAACCGGTGGGGCCGATCAGGAGGATGTTGCTCTTGGTGAGCTCGACTTCGTCCTTCTTCGCCTTGTCCTTGTGGCGCAGGCGCTTGTAGTGGTTGTAGACCGCCACCGAGAGCGCGCGCTTGGCGGGCTCCTGGCCGATCACGTAGTTGTCGAGGTTGGCCTTGATCTCGGCGGGCGTCGGCAGGTCGCCGCGGGCCTCGCGCTGTTCGTCGCCCGCGGGAAGCTCGTCGCGGATGATCTCGTTGCACAGGTCGATGCACTCGTCGCAGATGAAGACCGACGGCCCCGCGATGAGTTTCTTGACCTCGTGCTGGCTCTTCCCGCAGAACGAGCAATACAGCGTCTTCTCGCTGGAGGAGCCTTTTCGGTCGGCCATTTTGTGTAACAGGTGAGTTGCGTCAATGATAAGGGGAAAGGGGCTAGGGCCTAGGGGTTAGGGGCCAGGGGTGTTGTAAGACCGGGGCGATCCCCCGGTTTTCCCCTAGTCCCTGGCCCCTAGGCCCTAGCCCCTGCGAAGCGGCCGTCGGGCCGCCGCCAGCGGCCTTACGGCCGCTTCGCGATGACCTGGTCCACCAGGCCGTAGGCCTTCGCTTCTTCGGCTTCCAGGAAATAGTCCCGGTCGGTGTCGCGTTCGATCTTCTCCAGCGGCTGCCCGGTGCGCTCCGCCAGGATCTTGTTCAGGGTGCCCTTGGTCCGCAGGATGTCGCGGGCGTGGATCTCGATGTCCGTCGCCTGGCCCTGCATGCCGCCCAGGGGCTGGTGGATCATGATCTTGGAGTTGGGCAGCGCGAAGCGCTTGCCCTTCTCGCCGGCCGCCAGCAGGAAGGCGCCCATGGAGGCGGCCATGCCGGTGCACAGGGTGGAGACCGCCGGCTTGATGAAGTTCATCGTGTCGTAGATCGCCATGCCGGCGCTGACGCTGCCGCCCGGGGAGTTGATGTACAGCGAGATGTCCTTGTCCGGGTTCTCGGATTCCAGGAACAGCAGCTGGGCGACCACCAGGTTGGCGGTCTGGTCGTTGACCGGGCCCACCATGAAGATCACGCGCTCGCGCAGCAGGCGCGAATAGATGTCGTACGACCGCTCGCCGCGGCCGGACTGCTCGATGACCATGGGGATCAGGCCCAGGCCCTGGGTATCAAGTGCGCTCATGGGGGGAATTTGGCTCCGTTGGTTGGCTGTACTTTAGCCTGAATGGAGTTGGGGCCTGGCAGGGCTTTGACAAGCCCCCCAGGCCCCGCCAGGACGCGGCCTGCAGGCCGCTTCTGGTCCGTTTACGCCGCCGGCGGCGCTTCGGGCGCCTCGACGGCCGGCGTCTGCTGGCCCATCAGCTCGTCGAAGTCGACCTTCTTCTCCGTGACCTTGGCCTTCGTGAGGATGAAGTCCGTCACGTTATTCTCGATCACGATCGCTTCCACCTCGGCCAGGCGGCGATTGTCGCTGTAGTACCAGCGCACGACGTCCGCCGGGCGCTCGTAGCTGGCGGCCAGTTCCTCGATGTGCTGCTTGATCTGTTCCGGCTTGGCTTCCAGGCCGTTGGCGCGCACCAGTTCGGCCACCACCAGGCCCAGGCGCACGCGGCGCTCGGCCTGCGGGCGCACGATGTCCTCGGGGATCGGCAGCTTGTCGGCGTCCTTCAGGCCACGCTGCTTGAGCTCGTTGCGCTGCATCTCGATCAGGCGGTCGATCTCGTTCTTGACGATCGAGTTCGGCAGGTCCAGCTCGGAGCGGGCGATCAGCGCGTCCATCGCGGCCTGCTTGTTGCGGGCCAGCAGGCGGAACTTCACTTCGCGCTCGAGGTTGCGGCGGATGTCGGCGCGCAGCGCCTCGACGGTGCCGTCGGCGATGCCCAGCGCCTTGGCGAAGGCCTCGTTCACCTCCGGCAGGTTCGAGCCCTCGATCTTCCTGACGGTGACCATGAAGTCGGCCGTCTTGCCCGCCACGTCCTTGCCGTGGTAGTCCGCCGGGAAGGCGAGCGGGAAGGTCTTGCTCTCGCCGGCCTTCATGCCGCGCACGGCCTCGTCGAACTCCTTGAGCATCTGGCCTTCGCCGACCATGAACTGGAAGGCTTCGGCCTTGCCGCCCTCGAAGGGCTCGCCGTCGATCTTGCCTTCGAAGTCCACGGTGACGCGGTCACCGGCTTCGGCGCCGGCGTCCTGCGGGCGCTGGGCGAAGGTGCGGCGCTGCTTGCGCAGGATGTCCAGCGTGCGGTCGATGGCGGCGTCGCTCACGTCGCTGCTGATGCGCTCGATGTCGGCTTCGGCCAGCTCGCCGATCTTCACCTCGGGGTACACCTCGAACACCGCGTCGAAGGCCAGCTCGCCCTCGGGGGCGCCTTCCTTCTCGGTGATCTTCGGCTGGCCGGCCACGCGCAGCTTGGCCTCGTTGGCGGCGGCGGCGAAGGCCTCGCCCACCTTGTCGTTCATGACCTCGTAGTGCACCGAATAGCCATAGCGCTGCGCCACGACCGACAGCGGCACCTTGCCGGGGCGGAAACCGTCCATCTTCACGGTGCGCGCCAGCTTCTTCAGGCGCTGGTCGACTTCCGACTGGATCGCGTTGACGGGCAGGGTCAACGTCATCTTGCGTTCCAGCTTGTCCAGGGTTTCTACGGTCACGGCCATGATCAATCTCGGTTGGAAAAAACGCGTGGTGCGCGGGGTCGGACTCGAACCGACACGCCCGTGAGGGCGTCAGGACCTAAACCTGGTGCGTCTACCAATTTCGCCACCCGCGCAGGTCACTGAAAGGGAAAGCGGACGGCGAGGATCGACCTCGACCGCCCGCTCGAATCCGGTCAACCGGTGATTTTAGCCGTATGCAGGTGCTACGGCCGCAGCCGGTGCGGCAGGGCGGGAATCCTCCCGCTTCACCCGGAACCACGCCGCATACATCGCCGGCAGCGCCAGCAGGGTCAGCAAGGTGGCCACCACCAGCCCGCCCATGATCGCCACCGCCATCGGCCCCCAGAACACCGAGCGCGAGAGCGGGATCATCGCCAGCACCGCGGCGGCCGCCGTCAGCACGATGGGGCGCAGCCGCCGCACCGCCGCTTCGACGATGGCGTTCCAGGCCGGCACGCCGCGGCGGCGGTCCTGCTCGATCTGGTCGATCAGGATCACGGAATTGCGCTGGATCATGCCCATGAGCGCGATCACGCCCAGCAGCGCCACGAAGCCGAACGGCCGGTTCAGCACCAGCAGCGAGCCGGCCACGCCCGCGATCCCGAGCGGCCCGGTCAGGAACACCAGCATCGCGCGGCTGAAGCTCTGCAACTGCAGCATCAGCAGCGTGAACACGATGAACAGCATCACCGGCACGCCCACCGCGATGGACGACGATCCCTTGCCGCTTTCCTCCACCGCGCCCGAGACCTGGATGCGGTAGCCCTGCGGCCAGCTGGCCTCCAGCGCCTTCAGCTTCGGCAGCAGTTCCGCCGTCACGGTGGCGCCCTGCAGGCCCTCGACGATGTCCGACTGCACGGTGATCGCGTAGTTGCGCCCCTCGCGCCAGATCACGCCCGGCTCCCAGGTGAACACCGGCCGCGCGATCTGCGTCAGCGGAATCGACTTGCCCGAGGCGGTCGGCAGGTAGGCATTGGCGATGTCGCTGATCGCGTTGCGCTCCTCCAGCGGCTGGCGCAGCACGATGTCGATCAGCTTGTCGCCCTCGCGGAACTGGCCGACCGGCGTGCCGCTCAGGATGGTGCGGCTCGCCTGCGCGATCGACTGGCTGGTCACGCCCAGCGCGCGCGCCTTGGCCTGGTCGATGTCCAGGCGCATCACCTTGACCGCCTCGTTCCAGTTGTCGTTCACGCCGCGCGTGTTGGGGCTGGCGCGCATGGCCGCCTTCACTTCGTCGGCGCGCTCGCGCAGCGCCAGCGGCTCGGGCCCGACGACGCGGAACTGCACCGGGTACGGCACCGGCGGCCCGGTGGCCAGCAGCTTCACGCGGGCGCGCACCTCCGGGAACTCCTGCGCCAGCAGGGCCGGCAGCCGCACGCGCAGCGCCTCGCGGGTGGCGAGGTCGCGCGGCTGGATGATCATCTGCGAGACGTTGCTTTGCGGGAAGATCTGGTCCAGCGGCAGGTAGAAGCGCGGCACCCCCGCCCCCACCCAGCTCGTCACGTCCACCACCTCCGGCATCGCCAGCATGCGCTTTTCGAAGCGCTTGGCGACTTCCTCGGTGGCCGCGTAGGAGGTGCCCTCCGGCGCCCACAGGTCGACCAGGATCTCCGCGCGGCTGGAATCGGGGAAGAACTGCTGCTGCACCAGCCGCATGCCGCCCACGCCGAGCGCGAACGTGAGCAGCGTGGCGGCGATCGTGATCCAGCGGTGCTCCACGCACCAGTCCACCGTGGCGCGGAAGCGCCGGTAGAAGGGCGTGTCGAAGTGCTCGCGGTGCTCCGCCGACACCGGCTTTTCCTTCAGCAGCACGGTGCCCAGGTAGGGCACGAAGAACACCGACACGAACCAGCTCAGCACCAGCGCCACGACGGTCACGCCGAAGATCGCGAAGGTGTATTCGCCCACCGTGGACTTCGCCATGCCGATCGGCAGGAAGCCGGCGGCGGTGATCAGCGTGCCGGTGAGCATCGGCATCGCGGTCACCTCGTACGCGAAGGTGGCGGCGCGGACCTTGTCGTAGCCCTCCTCCATCTTGCGCACCATCATCTCCACGGCAATGATGGCGTCGTCCACCAGCAGGCCCAGCGCGATGATCAGCGAGCCCAGCGAGATCTTGTGCAGCCCGATGCCCCAGTAGTGCATCGCCAGGAAGGTCATGGCCAGCACCAGCGGGATCGTGATCGCGACCACCAGGCCCGGACGCATGTCCACGTACCAGCGCTTCCACAGCGGCAGGCCGGTGCCGGCGCGGCGATGCAAGCCCAGGCTGATGAAGCTCACGCCCAGCACGATCACCACGGCCTCGATCAGCGTCTTGATGAACTCGTTGACGGAGGTGGAGACGACCTTCGGCTGGTCCTGCACCTGCACCAGGCGGATGCCGGCGGGCAGGCTGTCGTCGATGCGGCCCACCGACGCCTTGAGCGACTTGCCCAGGCGGATGATGTCGCCGCCCTTGGCCATCGAAACGCCGAGCGCGATCACCTCCTTGCCGCCGTGGCGCACCTTCACCTGCGGCGGGTCGACGTAGCCGCGCCTGACTTCGGCGATGTCGGCCAGCCGGAGCTGGCTGCCCGAGGTGCCGCGGATCGGCATCGCCTTGAGCTGGTCGACGGCCTCGAACTGGCCGCCCACGCGCACCTGCACCACTTCCTGCGGCGTCTGCACGGCGCCGGCCGATTCCACCGCGTTCTGCTGCCCGAGCTGCGCCAGCACCTGGTTGAAGTCCAGCCCGAGCTGCGCCAGGCGCTTCTGGGAGATCTCCAGGTAGATCTTCTCGTCCTGCACGCCGAACAGTTCGACCTTCGCGACGTCGGGCACGCGCAGCAGCTGCTGCCGCACGTCGTCCGCGAAGGTCTTCACCTCCGCGTAGCTGTAGCCTTTGTCCGCCTCCAGCGCGTAGATCACGCCGAACACGTCGCCGTATTCGTCATTGAAGAACGGCCCGATCACGCCGCCCGGCAGCGTGGCGCGCATGTCCCCGATCTTCTTGCGCACCGTGTACCAGACCTGCGGCACTTCGGCCGGCGGCGCGGATTCGCGCAGCACCAGCACCACCAGCGCCTCGCCGGGCTTGGAGTAGCTGCGGATGATGTCGGCGTGCGGCACCTCCTGCAGCGTGCGTTCGAGCTTGTCGGTGACCTGCTCGGCGACCTGCTGCGCGGTGGCGCCGGGCCAGAACACCCGCATGATCATCGCGCGGAAGGTGAACGGCGGATCCTCGTCCTGCCCGAGCTGGAAGTAGGCCGCCACGCCCAGCACCATCAGCACGATCATCAGGTAGCGCGTGAGCGCGGGCCGCCGCAGTGCCCAGCGCGAGAGGTTGAAGCGCTCCCGGTTCGGAACGTCGCTCATGCAGTCCTCAGCGCGTCGCGGAGGTCAGCGTGGCGGTCGCCAGGGCCGGCGCGCTGGCGCCGGCTCCCTGGGTGGCCAGCGCCGGCAGGGCCGAGGTCTTGTCCTGCCAGACCGTGACCTTCTGCCCCGGCGCGAGCACGTGCACGCCGGCGGAGACGACCACCATGCCCGGCGCCAGCCCGGAGGCGATCACCGCCTCGTTGCCGTCGGCGGACGCGACCTGCACTTGCTGCGACCTGATCGTCATGGTCTGCCGGTCCAGCACCCACACCGCGCTGCCCCGCCCTTCCTGGCGCAGCGCGCTGGTGGGGATGCGGATCACCTGCGCCACGGAGGGGATCGGGGCCTGCGGCAGCACGGCCACCGTGGCGCCCAGCGGCGGCTGGCGCGCCCCCTCCAGCAGCACCTTCACCGAATACGTGCGCGTGACGGGATCGGCGCTGGCGGCGATTTCGCGCACGCGGCCGGCGAGCGTCTCGCTGCCCGCCCACACCCGCACGACAACCTCGGTGCCGGCGCGCACGGCCGCCAGCTTGTCCTCCGGCACGGCGAACACCACGTCGCGCGGGCCATCCACCGCGATGCGGACCACCGGCGTGCCGGCGGCCACGACCTGCCCGGGCTCGGCCTCGACGGCCGTGACGACGCCCGACACATCCGCCACCAGGTTCGCGTAGCGCGCCTGGTTGCCTTGCGCCGAGAGCTGCGCCTGCGCCTGTTCGAGCTGGGCCTGCGCCGCCTTCAGCGCCGTCTCGCGCCGCTCCAGTTCGGCACCGCTGATGAAATTCTGCTCGCGCAGCGTCACGTAGCGCTTGTAGTCGGCGGCGGCCAGGTCGCGGTTGGTGGCGGCGGCCGCGACCTGCGCGCGCGCCGCATCCGCGGCCAGCCGGAAGTCCTGCGGGTCCAGCTGGGCCAGCAGCGCGCCGGCCTTGACGTGCTGGCCGGCCTCCGCCTGGCGCCGGACGATCTTGCCGCCCACGCGGAAGCCCAGGCGCGCCTCGACGCGTGGCCGCACCTCGCCCGCGAACTCCTGCTGCAGCGTGGGGCCGGAGGCACTCACCGTGAACACCTTCACGGAGCGCAGCGGTTCCGGCGCGGCCTGGGGCCGCGAACAGCCGGCCACGGCCGCGGCCGCCAGCATGGCGGCGCACCAGAGGGTCAGTCGGGAAGAGGAAACGAGGTGCATGCGGCGGGATGGGCGTGGGCGAAGAGACGGTAGAGGGCCTTACTGACTGACCGGTTAGTAATCTAGAAAAAAGGCTCAGCCACGTCAAGCGACAATCCGCGGCGTGACCACAGCGCCCGACGGCCGGCTCCGCCCGGTCGAGCATTACGAAAACTTCCCCGTTGCCTCATGGCTCTGCCCTCCCGGGCTGCGCCCGCCGGTCGCCGCGATCTACTGGTTCGCCCGCACCGCGGACGACCTGGCCGACGAGGGCGACGCCCCCGCAGCACGACGGTTGGCTGATCTTGAAACATATAGAAACGATTTGCAAGCCTGCTTCTCCGGCCGGCCCGGTTCCGGGCGCTGGCCGGCGGTTTTTGCTGCGCTCCGTGACGCAATCGACGCGTTCGCCCTCCCGCCGGAGTTGCTGGCACGCCTGCTCTACGCCTTCGAACAGGATGTGCGCAAGACGGCGGCGGGCGAAGGTTACGCCGACCGCGCGGAGCTGCTCGCGTACTGCAGCCGCTCCGCCGATCCGGTGGGCCGCCTCCTGCTGCACCTGTACGGCGTGCGGGACGCGCAGGCGCTCGTGCAAAGCGATGCGATCTGCAGCGCGCTGCAGCTGGTGAACTTCTGGCAGGACCTGGGCGTGGACGTGCCGCGCGGGCGCTACTACCTGCCCGCGCAGGACTGCCGCGCCTTCGGCCTCGACCCGCAGGCGCCGCACACCTGGGCCGCACACCCGCGCGCGCCGGATCTGGTGGCGCAGCTGTGCACGTGGGCGCGCGAGCTGATGCTCTCCGGCGCGCCACTGGTGCACCGGGTGCCGAGCCGGGCCGGCTGGGAGCTGCGCCTGGTGGTCCAGGGCGGCCTGCGCGTGCTGCAACGCATCGAGCGCCTGCACTTCCGCACGCTGCAGCAGCGCCCGAAGCTCGGCCCCCTGGACGTGCCCGCCATGCTGTGGCGGGCCGCGCGGATGTGAGAATCACGGCCCGAACCCCATCGACCATGACGCCGGAACAGTACGTCCAGCAGAAGGCCGCCGCTTCCGGCAGCAGCTTCTATTACGCCTTCCTCTTCCTGCCGGCGCCGCGCCGCGCGGCGATCACGGCCTTCTATGCCTTCTGCCGCGAGGTCGACGACGTCGTCGACGAGGTGAACGATCCCGCCGTGGCGCGCACGAAGCTCGCGTGGTGGCACACCGAGGTGGCGCGCGCCTTCGCGGGCGAGCCTTCGCATCCCGTGATGCGCGCGCTGATGCCCAGCGTGCCCGTCTACGGCCTCGAGCAGGAGCAGCTGCAGGCGGTGATCCGCGGCTGCGAGATGGACCTGGAGCAGACGCGCTACCTCGATTTCCACGGGCTGCAGCGCTACTGCCACCTGGTGGCCGGCGTCGTCGGCGAGGTGTCGGCGCGCATCTTCGGCCAGTCGCGGCCCGAGACCACGGACTACGCGCACAAGCTCGGGCTCGCCTTCCAGCTCACCAACATCATCCGCGACGTCGGCGAGGACGCGCTGCGCGGGCGCATCTACCTGCCCGTCAACGAACTGCAGCAGTTCGAGGTGAAGGCGCACGAGATCCTGCAGCGCAAGTACTCGGAGCGCTTCACCGCGCTCATGCGCTTCCAGGCGCAGCGCGCCCACGCGCTGTACGAGGAAGCGCTGGCCCTGCTGCCGGCGCAGGACCGGCGGGCGCAGAAGCCGGGCCTGATGATGGCGAACATCTACCGCACGCTGCTGCGCGAGATCGAGGACGAGGACTTCCGCGTGCTGAACCAGCGCATCAGCCTCACGCCCCTGCGCAAGCTCTGGCTCGCCTGGAAGGTGCAGGCGCTGGGACGCATGGAGTGAAGGTCGCCGTCGTCGGCGCCGGCTGGGCGGGCCTCGCCGCGGCCGTGGCGGCCACGCGGGGCGGGCACGCGGTGACGCTCTTCGAAGCGGCGCGCACGCTGGGCGGCCGCGCGCGTTCCCTCGCGGTGCCGCTGCCTGGCGGCGGCACGGCGCTGCTCGATAACGGCCAGCACATCCTGGTCGGCGCCTATGTCGAGACCCTGCGCCTGATGGAGTTCGTCGGCGTGGCGCCGCAGGAAGTGCTGTGGCGCATGCCGCTGGTGCTGCGCCACCCGGACGGCAGCGGCCTCGCGCTGCCGGCCTGGCCCGCGCCCTGGGATGCCGCGGCGGGCATCCTCCTCGCGCGCGGCTGGCGCTGGCAGGACAAGCTCTCGCTGCTGCGCGCGTCGCAGGCGTGGCAGCGCGCGCGCTTCCGGTGCGACCCGTCGCTGTCGGTGGAGCAGCTCGCGGCCGATCTCACGCCGCGCGTGCGCGAGGACCTCATCGAGCCGCTGTGCGTGTCCGCGCTCAACACGCCGGCTGCGCGCTCCAGCGCGCAGGTGTTCCTGCGCGTGGTCGGCGATGCGCTGTTCGGCCGCGGCCATCGCGGCTGGGGCGGCTCCAACCTGCTGCTGCCGCGGCAGGATCTCGGGCGCGTGCTGCCCGATCGCGCGCAGGCGTGGCTCGTTGCGCACGGCACGCAGGTGCGCGTGGGTCGCCGGGTCGAATCGCTGCGCAGCGACGACGGGCACTGGTCGCTGGATGGCGAAGCCTTCGACGCCGTGGTGCTGGCCTGCCCGCCCACCGAGGCCGCGCGCCTCGTGGCGGCCAGCGGCACAGCCGCGCACGCGTGGCTGGCGACGACGCAGGCGCTGGCCTTCGAGGCGATCGCCACCGTGTACGTCACCGGCGGGCCGCGGCTGCCCCTGCCGCTGCTGGCGCTGCGCAGCGGCCCGGGCGCGCCGGCGCAGTTCGTGTTCGACCGCAGCCAGCTCGGAGGCCCGCCGGGCCTGCTCGCCTTCGTGGTGAGCGCGAGCCCCACGGAGAAGGACGCGCTGGAGCGCGCCGTGCTGGCGCAGTCCGCGGCACTGGGCTGGCCGGTACAGGCGCTCCAGACCGTGGTGGAAAAGCGTGCGACCTTCGCCTGCACGCCCGGCGTGCAGCGGCCGCCGGCCGCGATCGCACCCGGCCTGTGGGCCTGCGGCGACTACGTGCAAGGCCCCTACCCCGCCACGCTGGAAGGCGCGGTGCGCTCGGGGCTGGAGGTTGCCGGTTTGCTGGAAGGCGGATCGTAGGCCGGGGTGACGCACCACCGCCGCGGCTTCGTAGGCTGGGGTGACGCGCGCCAGCGCCGGAACCCCAGCGCTTCACGCCGCCGCCCAGCGCTGGGCTTCGCGCGCTGGCGCGGCTCAGCGCCAGCCTACGGAAACAAGTCCGTCAGCTCGGACAGATGCGTCACCGTCACGTGCGGCTCCAGCTCGTGCGGCCACGCCGAGTCTCCGCGGTTCACCCATGCGGCCTGCATGCCCGCATTGAGCGCGCCCAGCGCATCGAGCGTCGCGTCGTCGCCGATGTGCAGCACGCGGTCGGGCCACAGGTCCACCACGCCGGCGGCGGCGTGGAAGATCCTCGGGTCCGGCTTGCCGATGCCGAACTCGCGCGCGCAGACGCAGCCGCGGAAATAGCGGGCCAGGCCGATGCGCTCCAGGTCCGCATTGCCGTTGGTCAGGGCCACCAGCGGATAGCGGGCGGACAGGAATTCCAGCGCCGGCAGCGCGTCCTCGAACAGCATCACGCGCTGGCGCTCGGCGAAGAACACCTCGAAGGCCGGGTCGGCCAGGCGCGTGTCCTCGCCGGCGCGGTGGAGCGCGAGCCGGATCGATTCGCGCCGCAGCGTGCTCATGTCGTGCTTGAGGTCGGGCCGGGAGCGGCCCATCTCCTCGCGGATCTCGCGCAGCGCCGGCGGGCTGGAGAACAGTGCCGCCGTCATGGGCGCGTGGAGGGTGAGCCAGTCGTGCAGCGCCTTCTCGGCCCGCTCGATGGTGGGCCAGATGGGCCAGAGCGTGTCGTCCAGGTCGATCGTGACCGCGCTGATTTTCCCGGGGTCGAGCATGGCGGCGAGAATACCGCATGCCCGTGACCGATCGTCCCCTGCAAACGCCCGCCCACCAGCACGGGCAGGCGCCCTTCACCGCCGTCCTGCTGTGCAACCTCGGCACGCCCGATGCCCCCACGCCCGAGGCGGTGCGCCGCTACCTGGCCGAATTCCTGAGCGATGCGCGCGTGGTGGAGATCCCGCGCGCGGCCTGGCTGCCGATCCTGTACGGCGCGATCCTGCCGCTGCGCTCGCGCCAGTCGGCGCAGAAGTACCGGAAGATCTGGACGCCGGAAGGCTCGCCGCTGAAGGTGTGGACCGAGCGGCAGGCCAGGCGCCTGCAAGGTTGGCTCGGCGAGCACGGCCACCGCGTGCGCGTGGCCTACGCGATGCGCTACGGCAGCCCCGCGATCGGCCGGGAGCTCGATGCGCTGGCCGATGCGGGCGCCAACCGCATCCTGGTGCTCACGGCCTATCCGCAATATTCCGGCACCACCACGGCGAGCGTGATCGACGCGGTGGCGGACTGGACGCGCACGCGCCGCAACATCCCCGAGCTGCGCTTCGTGAACCGCTACCACGACGACCGCGGCTACATGCAGGCGCTGGCGCATCGCATCGAGCGCCACTGGCGCGAGAACGGGCGGCCCGACCACCTGGTCATGAGCTTCCACGGCGTGCCCGAGCGCACGCTGCACCTGGGCGACCCCTACCACTGCGAATGCCGCAAGACGGCGCGGCTGCTGGCCGAATGGCTGCAGCTCGCGCCCGACCAGTACACGCTGAGCTTCCAGTCGCGCTTCGGCAAGGCCAAGTGGCTGGAGCCCTACACGCAGCCCACCGTCGAAGCGCTCGCGCGCAAGGGCGTGGAGCGCCTCGACGTGGTCTGCCCCGGTTTCGTGGCGGACTGCCTGGAGACGCTGGAGGAGATCGGGATGGAGGTGCGCGACGCCTTCCTTGCCAACGGCGGCAAGGAGTACCGCTACATCCCGTGCCTGAACGACGAGACGGAGTGGATCGCGGCGCTGGGGAACATCACGGTGCAGCACCTGGGGGGATGGGACACCCGGGCGGTCGCCGAGCCGAAGGAGCTGGCGGCGCAGAAGGAGCGCGCGATGAAGCTGGGGGCGTCGGCGTAGGCTTGGGGGCGTCCGCGTAGGCTGCGGGCGTCCGCGTAGGCTGCGGGCGTCCGCGTAGGCTGGGCGCGTCCGCGTAGGCTGGGCGCGTCCGCGTAGGCTGGGGGTGACGAAGGAACCCCAGCGTTTGCGCGAGCGCAGCGAAGCGGCGTTCCCTCCGGGGCGCCGCAGCCAAGCTGGCGTTCCCTCCGGGGCGCCGCAGCCAAGCTGGCGTTCCCTCCGGTCACCACCAGCCTACGAGACCGCGGTTCCCTGCGCCACCGCCGACTCCGCCTGCTCGATGAACCCCTGCACCAGCTCCAGCTGCTCCGCCACGTTCAGCGCCGGCGCATGCCCGCAGCCGGGCACTTCCACGACACGCGCCAGCCCCAGCACGCCGGGCCCGCGCGTCAGCATCTCCGCGGCCGCGTCGGGCAGCACCAGGTCCGACTCCGCTCCGCGCAGCAGCAGCACCGGGATGCGCAGCCGGTCGTAGTGCTCCCACAGGTCGTAGTCGCGCGGATGGTCGATGAACTGGCGGACCATCGCAGGGTCGTAGTGCGGCGTCACGCGCCCGTCAGGCAGGCGGCGCATCGAGGTCTC
Organism: Ramlibacter sp. AN1133; assembly: GCF_037890035.1. Classification (NCBI taxonomy): domain Bacteria; kingdom Pseudomonadati; phylum Pseudomonadota; class Betaproteobacteria; order Burkholderiales; family Comamonadaceae; genus Ramlibacter; species Ramlibacter sp. AN1133. The sequence continues at coordinate 78,001 of NZ_JBBKTQ010000003.1, read as the reverse complement.
GGCCAGCCGGCGCCACTGCGCGTCGCTGAGCCACCCGTACGGCTTGTACACCTGCCGGAAGAAGGCCTCGAGTTCCGCCATGCTCGCGAAGGCCGGCGGATTGCCGGCATACGCGCGGATGCGCTCGATCGCCGCCTGCGCCAGCCGCGGCGCGTTGTCATTGAGCACGAGGCTCTGGATGCGCCCCGCGAGCTGCGGCTGCAGCACGCCCGCCGCGCACACGGTGCCGATCGCGCCGCCCATCGAGGTGCCCACCCAATGCGCCCGCGCGATCCCCAGCCGCTCGAACAGGTCCGCCGCCAGGCGCGCGTAGAAGGCGAGGCAGTACTCGTTGCCGGGGTCCGGGCTCCACTGGCTCAGGCCCCGCCCGAGCGTATCCGGGCAGATCACCCGGAAGCGCCCGCACAGGGCCTGCGCGAGTTCGTCCATGTCCCGGCCGGTGCGCGCGAGGCCGTGCCACGCGATCACCGTCGGTGCATGCTGCGCGCCCCACTCGGTGAAGTGGATCTCGCGCCCCGCGCAGGTGACGTAGTTGGATGTGCAGTGCATGCGGGTCCTCCTCCCGGGGCGGCGAGCCGCCCCTTCTCTATTGCGGCACCGTCAGCGTGGTGCCGGTGAAGCCGATGCGGTCACCGGCCGCGGGGGTCGCGCTGATCGGGGGGATGTTGGTCGCGGTCAGGGCCGGTGCGGGAACCACGAGGCTCGGCGTGCCGCCCCGAGGCGTGGTGCGCACCACCTGGCTCGGCGGCAGAGCGGCGCCGTTGCGCAGGTGCGCATACATCATGTCCATCGCCTGGTTGAAGTACACGTGCAGCGGCACGAAGCGGTTGTCGAAGCCTGACAGGGGAATGAAGGTGTCGAAGTGCTGTGCATTCGTGGCCTCCACGTACCGCAGGTTGCTCTTGCGCCCTTCGCGGGACCGGTTCAGCGCCGCGTACGCCCGCGCGTTGTTGTTCACCGGCACCAGCGCATCGCTGCGGCCGGCGACGATCACCGTGGGCGTGCCGCGGAGATCGCCGTCCACGTGGACCTCCGCGATGCCGGCCTGCACAGCCTGGCTTTGCGCGAGCGTGGGCGTGCTGCTGGCGGTGAGCGGTGCCCCGGTGACCGGATCGGCTCCCGTGACCAGCGCCCGCTGGCACAGCGCGGTGTCCAGGCCGAAATCGAGCGCCCCCGTCGAAGCCGAGCGCGCCAGCTGCCAGGCCTTGGGGCCGCCCGGCGAGGCGTCGTACACCGGCGTCACCGGCGTCCCGTTGGCGGTGCCGTTGGCGGTGGCGAAGCTCTGCGCGACGGCGGTCGCCGACGCGGCGACGGGGTCGCCCAGCCCGTTCACCGCCGCGAAGCTGGTGTCGCACACCTTGTCCAGGACGGAGAAGCGGCCATACGCGACGGGATACATCGCCGACAGGATCGGGCCGTTGCCGAGGCCCCAGTGGGCGTTGTGCATGCGGTCGTGTTCCACCGTCCAACCGTAGGCGTGCAGCCTCGCGAGCGCGTCGGCTGCCTGTTCCTGCGTCGTCGTGCCGCTGACCAGGCCCTTCGCCGCCAGGCCGGCGCAACGCGCCTGGGCGCGCGCGTTCATGCCCGCGATGAGCATGAAGTTGAAGACCGAAACCTCGTTCATCGCGGCATCGGGCGCCAGCGCGGCACAGGGCTGCAGCAGGTTGCCGTAGGTGACGTAGTCGGCGAGGGTCTTGAACCCCTCCACCGGCGCGCCGCCCAAGGCCACGCCGAAGCCGGAGGCCCCGGCGATCTCGGTGACGGGCTCCGATGCGACCACCCCGTCGATGATCCCGCTGCGATCCAGTTCGGCCGCACGCAGCACCGCGGCGCCGCCATTGGAGGCGGAGCCCGCGATCACGAGCGTGTTGGACTTGTCGAAGCGCATCGACTTGCCACGCTGGGCGAAGTGGTCTTCCAGCGCGAAGAAGGCGTACTGGGCGGCCGCCAGCGTGTCGCTGCCCCAGTCCTTCTCCGGGTTCTGCTGCGAGTGCACGTGCTTGAGCGCAAAGCGGTTCGGCAGCACGGCGTTGAACGCGGCCAGTGCCGCGTCGCCGACGTCGGCGGCGAACTGGGCCAGCGATCCCGCCGCCGCCCGCGTGGCCCGCGTGCCGTCCACCTTGTTGACCGTGTCGTTCTGCAGGTCGTGCAGGCCTACCCCCTTGCCGGCGTCAGTCAGCGCCACCGCGCAGCCGTGCTTCAGGCCCCACTCGCCCGACGTGCCGATCGCGCCGTAGACACCGCGCGAGCCCGACGACGGCCCGAGCACCAGGCAGGGGGCCGCGGTATCGAAGCTGTCCGGGATCTGCACCGCCATCACGACGCGCTTGCGTCCACCGCCGTCATCGAGGGACGCCAGGTATTCGACGCCGGGGATCAGCCCTTCCCCCGTGGTGACGGTTCCGTCGACACTGATGTTCGGGCCATAGAAGCGACCGTAGCCGCCGGCGGCCGAGGGATCGAGGATGGCACGGTAATTCCCATGCAGCGCGTTGCGACGCAGCTCCGCCGCCGTGGGGTTCGCCGCGTCGGCGTACCCAGGAGGCAGGGCCGCTCCCAGCCCTGTCTTGCCGAGGCCGCCAGTGAGCAGGTCCTGCTCGGCCGGCGTCGCGCCGCTGCCGACCGAAGTGGCCGGATACACGGTGACGCTGTGCTGCGTCACCTGCAGCGGCTTACCCCGTCCCGGCACCTCGATCAGGATCGGCGACCTGCCGCGTGGCGAGGAACTCAGGAGCGAAGCCGCGCCGCTGTCGTCGGTGGCAGAGGAGCCGCCGCCACATCCGGCCAGGACGGCGGCCGTGATGGCACAGAGCGGAACGAGGCGGCGCACGGCCGCGCGGGCAGGATCAGTTGTTCTCAACGTAGTCTCCTTGCTTGCTCTTGGTGGGGTGGGATGCGGCCGCAGCGGCCGCGGTGGGGGAAGGAGGGGAAGTCGGAGTGGTGGCGCGCAACGCGCGCAGCCGTCCCACCACGCCGGTGGGAAAGTAGTAGACCGAGAGCACGAACAGCAGCCCCAGCCACAGCAGCCAACGGTCCGGCGAGAGCAGCGCGGCGAGCCAGGGCAGGCCCGCAACCGCGCCGCTGGCCAGCCGCAGCAGGTCCTGCAGGTAGCTTTGCGCGACGAGGAACAGGCCCGAGCCGATGGCCGCGCCGTAGATCGTGCCCATGCCACCGATCACCACGATCAGCAGCACGTCCAGCATGATCTCGAAGGAGAGCGTCGTGTCCGGCCCGTTGTAGCGCAGCCAGATGGCCAGCATCGCGCCCGCCAGCGTGGCGAACAGCGCCGACAGGATGCTGGAGACGGTGCGGTACACGACCACCCGGTAGCCGATCGCCTCGGCGCGGAACTCGTTCTCGCGGATCGCCTGCAGCACGCGGCCGAAGGGCGAATTCACGATGCGCAGCAAGGCCAGGAACAGCACCACGCAGGTGGCGAACAGCAGGTAGTAGCAGACGATGCGGCCGTCGAGCGTGAGGCCCAGGACCGGCGTGTCGGAGAGCGTGAATCCCGGCGACAGCACCTCCGGCATCTTGAAGGTCAGGCCGTCCTCGCCGCCGGTGAATTCGGACAACTGCGAGGCGAGCGTCTGGAACGCCGCCGCGAACGCCAGCGTGATCATCGAGAAGAAGATCGCGCGCACGCGCAGCGAGAACAGGCCGATCGCCGCCGCGAGCACGAACAGTGCCAGCGCCGCCAGCGTGCCGAGCAGGATCGCACCCCAGCCCGCTCCCATGCGGGTGGACGCGATCGCCACGCCATAGGCGCCGATGCCGAAGAACATCGTGTGCGCGAAGCTCACGATGCCCGTGTACCCGAGCAGCAGGTCGAAGCTGGCCACCAGCACGATGAATACCAGGATCTTGGCCGCCACGTTCAGCGCCTTGATGCCGGGAACCAGGAAAGGCTGGAAGGCCAGAGCGAGGAACAGCAGCACGAGGATCGCGCCCAGCACGCGGCTGCGCGGGTAGTCGTTGGACAGCAGGCGGTTCAGCATCGCGGGTTCACTTGCTCAGGGCGTACACGCCCTGCGGCCGCCACAGCAGGATGGCCATCATCAGCAGGATGTTGGAGAACAGCGCCGCCTTCGGCACCAGGAAGCCGGTGTAGTTCGCCATCAGGCCCACCAGCAGCGCGCCGACCAGGGCACCCGTCGTGGAACCCAGCCCGCCGATGATCAGCACGATGAAGATCAGCACGTTGACCTGCGCGCCCATCTGCGGAGTGACGTTCTGCTGGTACAGGCCCCACATCACCCCGCCCAGGCCGGCCAGCGCGCTGCCCACCATGAACACGCCGACGAACAGCACCCGGATGCGGTAGCCGAGCGCCTCCACCATCTCGCGGTCCTGCACGCCGGCGCGGATCAGGAGGCCGATCTTGGTGCGCGTGAGCGTCCACAGCAGCGCGCCGAAGACGACGACGCCCACCACCACGGCGATCAGCCGGTACTTCTCCACCGCCGCATCCCCGAGCAGCAGGGTGCCGCGCATGCCCTCCGGCAGCGGCAGCGGGATCTGCAACGGACCCCAGATCACCTTGATCAGCTCCTCGCCGATGATCATCCCGCCCATCGTGATCAGGATCTGCTTGAGGTGGTTGCCGTACACCGGGCGCACGATGAAGCGCTCGAACGCGAGGCCGATCGCGCCGGCCACGAGCATTGCCACCACCATCGCGGGCAGCACCGCCAGCAGGTTCATCCAGAGGCTGGCGGAGTTCGTGTAGTCGCCCATCGCGCCCAGCACGCTGGTGGCGACGAAGGCGCCCAGCGCGATGAAGACGCCGTGGCCGAAGTTCAGCACGTCCATGAGGCCGAACACCAGCGTGAGGCCCGAGGCGATGATGAACACGATCATGCCCATCGCGAGGCCGGCGATCGTCAGCGTGAGCCAGGTCGAGGTCGAGCCGATGAAGGGGAACACGAGCAGCGCCAGCACCGGCACCAGCGCCAGCGGTTTCCAGTCGAAGTCTTTCCAGTTCACAGGGCCAACCCCAGCAGCGCGTGCTGCAGTTCCTCGTCCTCGGCCAGCGCCTGCATGGGGCCCGCATGCACCACGACGCCGTTGTCCATCACGGCCACCGTGTCGCCCAGCCGCCGGGCGAAGTTGATGTTCTGTTCGACCAGCAGGATCGTCACGCCGCTCGCCTTGAGCTGCGCGAAGGCCTCGATCATGTTGTTGATGATGGCGGGCGCGAGGCCCTTGCTCGGCTCGTCGATGATCAGCAGTTCGCGCGGCTCCACGATCGCGCGCGCGACGGCCAGCATCTGCTTCTGGCCGCCGGAGAGCTTGCCCACCGGGTGGTTCCAGAACTTCTCCACCGCCGGGAACAGCGAGAAGATCCATTGCAGGCGCCTGGCGTCCATCTGCTTCGCGTGCCGCGCGCCGCGGGCAGCGAGCAGCATGTTCTCCTTGACCGTCAGGTCGGCGAAGATGCCCATGTTCTCGGGCACGTAGGCGATGCCGCGGCCGGCGATCTGCGGGGTGGCGGCCTGCGTGATGTCCTGCCCGTCGAAGGTGATGCGGCCGGCGGATGCGCGCCAGAGGCCCATGATCGTCCGCAGCGTCGTCGTCTTGCCGGCGCCGTTGCGGCCCAGGAGCATGGTGAGCTGCCCGCGCGGCACGGCGAGGTCGACGCCGTGGAGGATGTGGTACGCGGCGATGTGGGTGTGGACGCCTTCGAGGGTGAGGAGGTTCATGGTCTTGCTCCTCCCCCCTCCGGGGGGAGGTCGGGAGGGGGGCGCCCCCACCCCTGCCCTCCCGCGGAGGGGGAGGGAGAAACACCCAGGTAGGCCTCTTGAACAATGGGCGAGGCGATCACTTCCGAGGGCTTGCCGTCAGCGACGAGCGCCCCGTTGTGCAGCACCACGATCCGGTCCGCCAGTTCCCGCACCACGTCCATCTTGTGCTCCACCAGCAGGATCGTCTTGCTGCGGTCTTCCTTGAGCTTGCGGATCAGGTCCAGGATCACCGGCGCTTCCGCGTGGTTCATGCCCGCCGTGGGCTCGTCGAACATGTACACCTGCGGTTCCAGGGCCATCAGCAGCGCCACCTCCAGCTTGCGCTGGTCGCCGTGCGGCAGGTTCGCCACCAGCTCGTTCTCGCGCGCCTTCATCGCCACCGCGTCCAGGATCGCGTCGGCGCGCGCGACCAGGTCCTCGTGGTCGCTCCACACGCTCCAGAGGTTCAGGCCGCGCCGGTGCGCGCCCTCGCGCGTGGCCTGCACCGCCAGGCGCACGTTCTCCAGCACCGTCAGGCGCGGGAACAGGTTGGTGAGCTGGAAGGCGCGGCCCAGGCCGGCGCGGGTGCGCTGCGAGGCCGATGCGTTCGACAGGTCGCGCCCGCCGAGCGTCACCGTCCCGGCGTTCGCCTTCAGCTGGCCCGAGATCAGGTTGAAGTAGGTCGTCTTGCCGGCGCCGTTCGGCCCGACGATCGCGGTGAGCGTGCCCGGCTCGAAGGTGCACGTCACCGCGTTGACGGCCACGTGGCCGCCGAAACGGATGGTCAGGTCGCGCGTCGCCAGCTGCGTCATGAACAGGTGCCGATCACGTAGTAGTTGGTCCCGGTCTGCTTCAGCGTGGTCACGACGAAGGTGTTCCACAGGCCCATGTTCTGGTTGGATCCGTTGGCGTAGGTGATGCCGCCGAGCATGTGCGCCCGCCCCGCCGCCGTGTGGTTGTAGTTGCTGGCCGTGTAGCAGGTGGCCACGGCACCGGTCGTGGTGCCGCTCACCGGCGCGGAAAGGGCACCCTGCGCACCGTTGGCATCGACGCCCGCTACCGTCCACGCATACGTGGTGCCGGAGCTCAGCCCTGTGTCGGTGTAGCTGGTGGCGGTGACGCCCAGGGCGTTGACCTTGGTGCCGTTGCGAAAGACGTTGTAGCTGGCCGCGCCGGTCACGCCGGCCCAGGCGATGGCCATCGAGGTGCTGGTCGCGCCGGACACGGTCACGCCGGTGGGCGCCGGCAGCGCGGTGCCTCCGCCGCCGCCCGACCCCGCACCGGAGGACAGGCGGTCCACCATCGCCTTCAGGGCCGAGACCTGCGCGCCGGACTTCTGCGCGAAGTTGCTGCCGTACCAGCCCGTCCAGTCCCAGCACGCATTGGGGTTGGACAGCAGGCCGCTTGCCGCCGTCTGCCGCACCGTGTTGTCCACCTGCGTCTGCGGGAACAGCACGATGATGCTGTTGGTGTCCGCCCAGCGCGTGTAGCCCGTGTTGCGGATGAACTTGTCGCCGATCTGGCCGTAGCTTTGCTGGCAGCCGTGCAGCGCGACGTGGACGCGGCACTGCGCGCCGCCGGCGCAGTTGGCCGGCACGTACACCCATCCGCTGGCCGCCATGCCCGGGTTGGTGGTGAAGGCGCGCTGGTCGAACTCGATGTAGTTGCCGGCCGCGGGCGCGTCGTTGCGCGGGTTGAGCGTGCCGTAGAAGCGCGACAGCACCGCCTTCGCGCCGTCGTAGCCGCAGTTGGAGATGTAGGGCGAGGCCGTGCTGCTGCACGCGTTGTTGCCGGTGGCGTCGAAGTCGGTCGGGAACACGTGCGCGGTGGCCGCCCGCTGCACGTACTGCAGGTTGGCCGCCGGCACGCCGTTGTTCCCGTACTGCGCCTGCACCGCATTCATCGGGTTCGGCCCCACGGTGGTGTCGCTGGTGCCGACGAACATGAACACCTGCTGCGCCGCGACGCCGGCCTTGGGATCGATGCCGCCGTTGCCGCTGTACGTATTGATGCTGTTCTGCATCCCCGCCAGCTGCGTGCTACTGATCGTGGCGTTGTACATGCACGCCGTGTAGTTGCTCAGGGCGGCGCAGGGGTACGGACCACCGGCGAAGAGGCCCACGCCCCTGAACAGCGACGAGTGCGCCCACCCGAGCTGGCTGGCCATGAAGGCGCCGGAGGACAGGCCCGAGACGGTGGTCTGGGCACGGTCCACGTTGTAGGCCGGAAGCGCCACCACGGCCTGCGCCGCGGCGCAGGCGAAGGCGGCGGCCGCCGCGAACAGGCGGAGGGCGGGGTGCATGTCGTGTCTCCTTGGTCGTGCGGAATGGCGCAGCCGGGTCCCTCTGGCGGGGACCTCCTCGATCACTGTGGAGCCGGGCGCGCGGCGGCGCCCCGTCGTCGTCCCTAGCGCTTGTTGCGGATCGGGACCTGCATTTCTTCCGGCTTGATCTCGCGCACCAGTTCCGGCACGCCCCAGGCGAAGGCCGGGTCCACCTTGATCCGGAAGTGGTACATGCTCTGCAGGGCCTGGTGGTCTTCCTTGCGGAAGGTCATCTTGCCCTTGGGCGTGTCGAAGGCCATGCCCTCCATCGCCGGGATCATCTTGTCGGCGCTCGGGTCACCGTTGGTCTTCTTCAGCGCGGCGACCATCGCCATCGCAGCCGAGAAGCCGCCCGCGGTGAAGAAGTCCGGCGGCGCCTTGAACTGCTTGTAGTGCGTGGCCACCAGCGCCTCGTTCACCGGGTTCTTCGGGATGCCGAAGTAGTAGTAGGTGGCGCCTTCCATGCCCGGGAACTGCTTGTACGAAGCCATCGCCGGCAGGATGTTGCCCCCGGTGAAGACGTCGATGCCGTAGCGCTGCTTGAGGTTCTGCGCCGCCAGCGCGTTGAAGGGCGGCGTGCCGCCGGCCCAGATCACCTCGATCACCTTGCGGCCCGGCTGGTCCTTCATCTTGTCGACGATGCGCTGGATGCCGGCGGTGAAGTCGGTCGTCGTCTGCGGCAGGTATTCCTCGTGGACGATCTTCGCGTTCTTCAGCGCATCCTTGAACGCCTTCACGCCATCGCGGCCGAAGGCGTAGTCCTGCGCCAGCGTGGCCACCTGGGTGCCGGGCTTGTCCATCGCCACCGCGTTGGAGATCGCGTCCTGCGAGCTGTTGCGGCCGGTGCGGAAGATGTACTTGTTCCACTTGTCGCCGGTGATCGAGTCCGCCACCGCGGGCTCCACCAGCAGGATCTTCCTGTATTCCTCCGCCACGGGCAGCATCGCCAGCGCGACGCCCGAGGAGGTGGGGCCGATGGCGACGTCGGCCTTGTCGTCGGAGTAGGCGGAGGCGAGCAGCGACTTGCCGAGGTCCGGCTTGCCCTGGTCGTCCTTCTCGATCACGACGATCTTGCGGCCGGCCACCGTCATGGTGCCGCCGGTGGCGTACTCCAGGCCCATCATCAGGCCGGTCTGGGTCTGCTTGCCGTAGGCCTCGAGCGGGCCGGTGCGGCTGTAGACGTGGGCGATCCGGATTTCCTTGGCCTGGGACCAGGCGAGCGGCGTGGCGAGCCCGCCGGCGGCCAGGGCGGCCACCGCCACCCAGATGCGTCTTTGCATTGATTGTCTCCTGCTTGTACTTCGAACCGGCCCGATGATGCAGGACCCGTGCCAGCGCGCAAGTGCTTGTCGGATCAGGACTTTCCCGCTGGCGGAAAACCAGATGTCCGAGAATCAGGCAAATAGAGTGTCTGATTTTCAGGCATTTGTCTCGATTCCAGTCGTAGGCTGGCGCTGAACCGCGAAGCTTGAAGCCCAGCGCTGGGCTTTCGCTGCGCTCCAGCACCAGCCTACGGAATTGCCAGCTCCAGTCGTTCGTACAGCTTCGCGCGCGAAATGCCCAGCAGCTTCGCCGCCGCCACCTTGTTGCCGCCGGTGGCCTCCAGCGCCGCCTGGATGGCCCGCCGCTCCACTTCCGCCACCTGCTCGGCGAGCGGCCGCAAGGCCTGCGCTGCCACGCCGCGCGCCGGCACGGGCTGGGGCGCGGGAGGCAGCCGCTCGATCCCGGCATCGTGCAGCACCTGCTCGATGTCCTGCGCCTCGATGTGCTGCGAGTCGCCGCGCATGGCGGCCTGCTCCAGCACGTTGCGCAGTTCGCGGATGTTGCCGCGCCAGACCTGCGAGGCCAGCGTCGCGAGCGCCTGCGCATCGAGCTCGAAGGGCGCCGTGCCGTTGCGCAGCGCGATGTCCTCCACCAGCACCTCCGCCAGCGCCGGGATGTCGCCGCGGCGCTCGCGCAGCGGCGGCACCTTCACCGGCAGCACGTTCAGGCGGTAGTACAGGTCCTCGCGGAACCTGCCTTCGCGCACCAGCGCGCCGAGGTCGCGCGAGGTGGCGGCGATCACGCGCGTGTCGAAGGGCACCACCTTGTTGGAGCCCAGCGGCTCGATCTCGCCTTCCTGCAGCGCGCGCAGCAGCTTGGGCTGCAGCGCCAGCGGCATGTCGCCGATCTCGTCGAGGAACAGCGTGCCGCCGTCGGCGAGCTTGAACTTGCCCTCGCGCCCCTTGCGGTCGGCGCCGGTGTAGGCGCCGGGCGCCACGCCGAAGAACTCCGCTTCGAGCAGCGTGTCGGGCACGGCGGCGATGTTCACGCTGACGAAGGGCGCGCGCGCCCGGGCCGACGCCGCGTGGATCGCGTGCGCCAGCAGTTCCTTGCCGGTGCCCGTCTCCCCCAGCAGCAGCACGGGGCTGGACGACTGCGAGGCGCGGCGGGCCTGCCGCTTCACTTCCACGGCCGCCGGGCTGCTGCCGATGAAGCTGGCCAGGGTGTACTTGCTGCGCCGCTGCGTCGCCAGCTCGCGCCGCGCGTCCTCGAGGTCGCGCTGCAGCGCCGCGAACTTCTGGATCAGCGGCTGCAGCGTGGTCTCGGGATGGTCGAACAGCACGATGCCCAGCACGCCGATCACCTTGCCGGCCTCGTCGCGCAGCGGGATGCGGCTGACGACGAAGGTGCCGGCGCGGTTGGACAGCAGGTCGATCAGGATCGGCTTGCCCGTCTCCAGCACGCGGTGCATCTGGGTGTTCTGCACCACCTTCGAGACCGGCTGGCCGACGAAGTCCTCCACGCGCTCGAAGCCCAGCGCTGGCAGGAAGCGCTTGTACTGGTCGTTGATCCACACGACGCGCGCGTGCTTGTCCACCAGCAGCATCCCTTCGCTGGCGTTCGCGAACAGCTCGAACATCGAGCGCGCGGCCAGCTCCAGGATGCGCTGGCCGTCGAGGGGCAAGGAGGCGTCTGGGCTCATCCGGCGATGGTAGCGCCCGGTGCCCGATTTCTTGATCCGCCGCAACCCTTGTGCGTTTGCGCGGGCCGGCTCTCTTGCGTGCGACTGAACGCAGATTCATTCTTGCGCCCACAACAAGTGCACCGCTGTCGGCAAAGGCAGTCCCGCCGGCGGCGGCAGACCATCCACAGGAGACAGACAGTGAAGCGTTCGATCGTTCGCGGGGCCGCGGCCCTGGCGGCAGCACTCGCGTGCACCTGCGCCCTTGCCGCGGGCAACACCATCAAGATCGGCGTGATCGCCGAGATGTCCGGCACCTTCGCCGACTTCGGCCAGCAGATCACCAACGGCGCCAAGGCCTACATGAAGGCCAACGGCGACACCGTCGCCGGCAAGAAGATCGAACTGATCGTCAAGGACGTGACCGGCCCGGCGCCCGACGTCGCCAAGCGCCTCGCGCAGGAACTGGTGGTGAAGGACGAAGTGGACTTCATCGTCGGCTTCGGCCTCACGCCGAACGCGCTGGCGGTCGCCTCGGTCGCGACCGAGGCGAAGAAGCCCACCGTGATCATGAACGCGGCCACCTCCATCATCACCACCAAGTCGCCCTACATGGTGCGCACGTCGATGACGCTGCCGCAGGTGACGGAGCCGATGGCGCAGTGGGCCTACAAGTCCGGCGTGCGCAAGGTCTACACGGTGGTGGCGGACTACGGGCCCGGCCACGACGCCGAGAAGGCCTTCCGCGGCGCGTTCACGAAAGCGGGCGGCGAGATCGTCGGCGACGTGCGGGTGCCGCTGAAGAACCCGGAGTTCGGCCCCTTCGTGCAGCGCGTGAAGGATGCGAAGCCGCAGGCCGTGTTCGTCTTCATGCCGGCCGGCGAGCTGGCGCTGGGCTTCATGAAGGCCTACAGCGAGCGCGGCCTCGACAAGGCCGGCATCAGGCTGCTGACCACCGGCGACCTGACCGAGGACGGCATCCTCGAGGCGCTGGGCGACCACGCGCTGGGCGTGATCTCCACCCACCACTACTCCATGGCGCACGATTCGCCGGAGAACAAGGCCTTCCTGGCCGCGTATGCGCAGATCAGCCCGCAGCGGCCCAACTTCATGGCCGTCGGCGCCTGGGACGGCATGGCCGCCATCTACGAGGTGGTGCGCAAACTCAATGGCAACATCGACGGCGACAAGGCGATGCAGGCCTTCAAGGGCATGAAGATCAAGAGCCCGCGCGGACCGCTGGAGATCGACGCCGACACCCGCGACGTCGTGCAGACCGTCTACGTGCGCGAGGTGAAGAAGGTCGGCGGCAAGCTCTACAACGTCGAGTTCGACCAGTTCCCGCACGTCAAGGATCCGGGCAAGTAAGGCCGGCCCGCGAGGGCGCACGCCATGGCCACCATCCTCTTCGACGGCATCGCCTACGGCATGCTGCTGTTCCTCATCTCGGTGGGGCTGTCGGTCACGCTGGGCATGATGGGGTTCATCAACCTGGCCCACGGCGTGTTCGCGATGATCGGCGGCTACCTTCTGGTCACGTTCATGGGCAAGGCAGGCATGCCCTTCTTCCTCGCCCTGCCCCTCATCTTCGTGGCCACGGCCGCCTTCAGCCTCGTGCTGGAACGCACGCTGTACCGCCAGCTCTATCGCAGCACGCATTTGAAGCAGGTGCTGCTCACCGTCGGCATCATCCTGGTCGCCGTGGCTGCCGCCACCTATGCCTTCGGGCCGGCGCAGCAGCCGGTGAAGCTGCCGCAGGCGCTGGCCGGGCAGGCGGCCATCCTCGGCATGGAGCTCTCGCGCTACAAGCTGTTCCTGGTCGGCATCGGCATCGCCGTCACGCTGGCGCTGGTGTTCGGCCTGGAGCGCACGCGCTTCGGGGCGCGCATCCGCGCCTCGGTGGACCGCCAGTCGACGGCGGAAGCCATGGGCATCCCCGTCGGCCGCGTGTTCCAGCTCACGCTGGCCATCGGCAGCGGCCTGGCCGGCCTCGGCGGCGCGCTGGGCGTCAACATCCTGGGGCTCGATCCGCAGTTCCCGCTGAAGACGCTCGTCTACTTCCTGCTGGTCGTGGTGGTGGGCGGGGCCGGTTCGATTCCCGGCACGCTGCTCGCGGCGATGGTGCTGGGGATCGCCGACACGGCCGGCAAGTACTACCTGCCGGAGGTCGGCGCCTTCATCATCTATGCGGCGATGATCGCGCTGCTGCTCGCCTTCCCGCACGGGCTGCTCGGGCGGCGGAGGCTCGCATGAAGGCGCCGCCCGTGATCCCCCGTCACCTGCTCGGCGCTCCCCCCTACCTGCTCGCGCTGCGGGCGCGCGAGCGCTGGGGCAAGGGCGAGGTCGTGTTCTGGATCGCGCTCGCCGCAGCCTACTTCCTGTTCCCCAAGAACCTGCTGCTCGGCTCGCAGATCCTGATCGCGGGCCTGTTCGCGCTGTCGCTGGACCTGATCCTGGGCTATGCGGGCATCGTCACGCTGGGGCACGCGGCCTTCTTCGGGCTGGGCGCGTACACGGCCGGGCTGATCACGCGGGTCGGCGTGCACGATCCGCTGCTGGGGCTGGTCGCGGCGGCGGCCGTCGCGGCCGCGGCCGGCTGGCTCACCAGCTTCCTGGTGCTGCGCGCCAACGACCTCGGCCGGCTGATGATCACGCTGGGCATCGCGATGCTGCTGTACGAAGTGGCGAACCGCGCGAACGACATCACCGGCGGCGTCGACGGCCTGCAGGGCGTGGAGGTCGGCCCCGTGCTGGGCCTGTTCCGCTTCGACCTGCTGGGGCGCACCGCCTACCTGTACGTGCTGGCCGTCACCTTCGTCCTGTTCCTGCTGGTGCGCGCGCTGATCGTCTCGCCCTACGGCCTGTCGCTGCGCTGCATGCGCGAGAACAGCCGGCGCGCCCAGGCGATCGGGGTGCCGATCCGCGCGCGCCTGACGAACATCTACACCTTCTCGGCGCTGCTGGCAGGCGTGGCGGGCGCGCTGCTCACGCAGACGACGCAGTTCGTCGGCATCGACGTGCTGGGCTTCCAGCGCTCGGCGGACCTGCTGATCATGCTGATCGTGGGCGGCACGGCCACGCTCTATGGCGGCTTCGTCGGCGCCGCGGTGTTCATGCTGGCCCAGGACCGCCTCGCCAACCTCAGTCCGGAATACTGGCTGTTCTGGCTCGGGCTGCTGCTGATCTTCGTCACCCTGTACCTCGATGGCGGCGTGGTCGGCGGGCTGAAGCGGCTCGCGGCGTGGGTGGAGCGCAGGCGATGACCACGCAACCGGTGTTGAAGACCGTGGACCTGTGCATGGCCTTCGGCGGCCTGAAGGTCACCCAGGACGTCAACCTCGCGCTGCTGCCCGGCGCGCGCCACGCGCTGATCGGGCCCAACGGCGCCGGCAAGACCACGCTGGTGAACCAGCTCACGGGCGTGCTGCGGCCCTCCAGCGGCTCGATCTGGCTGGCCGGCGAGGACGTCACGGCGCTGCGGCAGGACCAGCGCGTGCGCCGCGGCCTCGCCCGCACCTTCCAGATCAACACGCTGTTTCCGCAGCTCACGCCGCTGGAGGCCGTGGCCAACGCGATCTGCGAGCGGGAACGCGAGCACCTCACGGTGTTCCAGCGCCGCCTGTTCGCGCTGACGCGCCGCCGCGAACAGCTCGACGAGGCCTACGTGCTGCTGGAGCGCCTGAACCTCGGCCCCGATTGCCTGCGCGAGACGCGCGAGCTGGCCTACGGCAAGCAGCGCCTGCTGGAGATGGCGCTGGCGCTGGCGGTGCGGCCGCGCGTGCTGCTGCTGGACGAACCCGCCGCGGGCGTGCCCGAGGGCGAAAGCGACGAACTGTTCACCGTGCTGGCCGAACTGCCGGACGACATCGCCATCCTGCTGATCGAGCACGACATGTCGCTGGTGTTCCGCTTCGCCGAACGCATCACGGTGATGGCCGGGGGCGCCGAACTCGTCACCGGCGCGCCGGCCGACATCGCGGCCGACGAGCGCGTGCGCGAGGTCTACCTCGGGAGGGCGCGGCATGGCTGAGCGCCGCACGGGCGCCCGAAGGCGCGAAAGCCCCCTCGGGGGGCAGCGAGTACACGAAGTGACGAGCGTGGGGGTACCGTGATGCTCGAACTGGAACGCGTCACCGCCGGCTATGGCGACGCGATCGTGCTCGATCGCTGCACGCTCTCGATGGCCGAAGGCGAGAGCCTCGCCCTGCTCGGTCGCAACGGCGTGGGCAAGAGCACGCTGCTGGCCACGCTCATGGGCCAGACGCGGGTGCGCGAAGGCACGCTGCGCTGGTGCGGACAGGACCTGGCGCGCATCCCGCGCCATCGCCGCGCCGCGGCGGGCCTCGGGTGGGTGCCGCAGGAGCGCGAGATCTTCGCCTCGCTGACGGTGGAGGAGAACCTCACAGTCGCGGCGGTGCCGGGCAAGTGGGACCTGGAGCGCGTCTACGCCCTCTTCCCGCGCCTGCGCGAGCGCCAGCGCAACTGGGGCAACGAGCTCTCCGGCGGCGAGCAGCAGATGCTCGCGATCGCCCGCGCGCTGATGCTCAACCCGCGCCTGCTGCTGCTGGACGAGCCGCTGGAAGGCCTCGCGCCGGTGATCGTGGAGGAACTGTGCGCGGCGCTCGAGCGCATGGTGCGGCAGGAGGGCCAGTCGCTGCTGCTGGTGGAACAGCAGGTGGCGCAGGCGCTCGCGCTCACGCAGCGCTGCGTGGTGCTGGAGCGCGGGCGCGTGGTGCATGCCGCGCGCAGCCGCGAGCAGCTGGAGGATGTGGGCGCGCTCGACCGCTGGGTCGGCGTGCGACTGCAGGGAGCCGGCACACCGGCCCCGCTTGCCAAGGAGGAACCATGAACGCTGCCGAAACCCTGCTGGCCGCGGGATGCGACGAGCACCTGGCGCTCCAGTGCTGCGACCAGCAGATCACCTACCGCGTCCTGCGCCGGCTGGTGCGCCAGATCGCCGGCGCCTGGCAGGCACGCGGGCTGAAACCCGGCGACCGGGTGTTCGTCATCGCTCCCGACAGCGTGGACTGGGTGGTGACCTACCTGGGCGTGATCTGGGCCGGCGGCGTCGCGGTCGGCGTCAATCCGCGCCTGCCCGCGAGCGAGCTGGAGCCCATCCTCGCCGACAGCGAGCCGCGCTTCGTGTGGTGCGACGAGGACGTGGCGCACGCGGTGGAGCAGATGAAGGGCGTGTCCGTGCCGGTGGTGCGCAACGGGGCGGCCTGGGCGCTGGAAGTGGCGGGGGCACGCCTGGTGCCGGCGCTCAAGCGCGACGCGGAGGATCCGGCGCTGTGGGTGGGCACCTCGGGCACCACGGGCATCCCCAAGGGCGTGATCCACGCGCACCGCACGGTGGTGGATGCGCACTCCTTCGCCTGCGGCGTGCTGGGGGCGGACTCGTCGGACCGCTTCTATGCGACGTCGAAACTGTTCTTCGCCTATGCGCTGGGCAACAGCCTGTTCGCCGGGCTGCGCGCCGGCGCCACCGTGATCCTGGATGCGGAGTGGCCGACGCCGGAACGGGTGGAGGCGGTGATCGAGCGCTTCCGTCCCTCGCTGGTGTTCTGCGTGCCCACGCTGTACCACCAGATGCTGCAGACGGGCGTCGCGAAGCGGCTCGCGCACAGCGGCGTGCGCCACTACGTGTCCGCCGGCGAGTCGCTGCCGCCGGCGACGCGCAAGGCCTGGCGCGAAACCACCGGCATCGCGCCCACCAGCGGCTACGGCACCAGCGAGACCATCGCGCTCGTGCTCTATTGCGACGACGACAGCGGGCTGCTGCGGCCGACGCCGCTGACAGAGATCACGTACGCGCCGGGGGCGGACGCGGGCGTGCCGCAGCGCGTCTGGATCCGCCATGGCGCCGTCGCCCTGGGCTACTGGCGGCGACCCGAGGCCCAGGCCGACAGCTTCCGCGCCGGCGGCTGGTTCTCGCCCGGTGACCTGTTCCGGCGTCATCCGCACGAGCGCCTGGAATTCACCGGCCGCAACGACGACATGCTGAAGATCGCAGGGCAGTGGGTCAGCACCCTGTGGGTGGAGCAGCGGCTGGCGGCCACGGCGGGAGAGACGGTGCAGCAGCTGGCGGCGGTGGGCGTGACCACCGAGGAAGGGCTCACGGCGCTGGCGCTGCTGGCCGTCGCGGCGCCGGGCCAGCGCGAAGAGGCGGACCGCCGGATCGCGGCCGCCGTGGCGGCGCTGCCGCGGCATCGGCGGCCGCGGTGGGTGCATTGGGTGGATGCGTTGCCGCTGACCGCCACCGGCAAGCTGCAGCGGGCGGCGTTGAAGGGCCTGCATGCGCAGGCGCTGGAGCGGATGGCGGTCCCTGCGTAACCGCGCAGGGCAACTTCGTAGGCTGGGGTGAGCCGCGCAGCGCGACTTCTTGGGCTGGGGGGAGCCGCGCAGGGCAACTTCGTAGGCTGGGGTGAGCCGCGCAGCGCGACTTCTTGGGCTGGGGGGAGCCGCGCAGGGCAACTTCGTAGGCTGGGGTGAGCCGCGCAGCGCGCGAACCCCAGCGATGCGCGCAAGCGCTGGGGTTCCCGGCGCGCGCTGCGCGCGGTCACCGCCAGCCACGACGCCGGCGCGACCGACGCGAAGGTGCTCAGGGCTCCACGCCCCCGTGCGGCAGCATCGCCGGCCCCTGCCTGCGCGCCTGCACCACGCGATACAGCCGCGGCAGCGCCAGCACCCCCACGATGACCGCGATCAGCGTCAGCGACATCGGCCGCTCGAAGAACACCCGCGCGCTGCCCTCGCCGATCGACACCGCGTTGCGCAGCTGCGCCTCGGCCAGCGGGCCGAGGATCATGCCCACCACCACCGGCGCGGTGGGGAAGTCGAAGCGGCGCATCACCACGCCCACCAAGCCGATGGCCCACAGCAGCACCAGGTCGAACGCGCTCTGGCGCATGCCGTAGGCACCCACCGTCGCGAAGATCAGGATGCCCGCATAGAGCTGCGGCTTGGGGATCTTCAGCAGCTGCACCCACACCTTCACCAGCGGCAGGTTCAGGATCAGCAGCATCACGTTGCCGATGTACAGCGACGCGATCAGCGCCCACACCAGTGCGGCCGAGGTCGTGAACAGCTGCGGCCCCGGCTGGATGCCGTAGTTCTGGAAGGCGCCCAGCAGGATCGCCGTGGTGTTGGAGGTCGGGATGCCCAGCGTCAGCAGCGGGATCAGCGCCGTGGTCACCGTGGCGTTGTTGGCCGCTTCCGGACCGGCCACGCCCTCGATGGCGCCCACCGTACCGAACTCCTCCTTGTCGCTGCCCTTGGCCAGCTTCTTCTCCACCGCGTACGACAGGAAGGTCGGGATCTCGGTGCCGCCGGCAGGGATGCAGCCGAAGGGCGCGCCGATGAAAGTCGCGCGGATCCACGCCGGCACGGACCGGGCCCAGTCGCGCTTGGACATGTAGACACGGCTCATGCTGTTGCGCGTCTCGACGGTCCTGCCTTCGTAGAGCGCGAAATACAGCACTTCGGCCACCGCGAACAGGCCCACCGCCACGAGCACGATCTCGATGCCATCGAGCAGCTCGGGCACGCCGCCGGTGTAGCGCGCCTGCCCCGAGATCTGGTCCATGCCGACCAGCCCCATCGCCAGCCCGAGGAACAGCGAGGTCATGCCGCGCAGCGTGCTCTGCCCCAGCACCGCGCTCACGGTGGTGAAGGCCAGCACCATCAGCAGGAAGTACTCGGGCGGCCCGAGCTTGACGGCGAAGTCGGCGACCGTCGGCGCGAACAGCGTGACGATCACCGTGGCGATGGTGCCGGCGACGAAGGAGCCGATGGCGGCGGTGGCCAGCGCCTGGCCGGCCCGGCCGCTCTTGGCCATCTTGTTGCCCTCCATCGCGGTGACCATGCTCGCGGTCTCGCCGGGCGTGTTCAGCAGGATCGAGGTGGTCGAGCCGCCGTACATCGCGCCGTAGTAGATGCCGGCGAAGAAGATCATCGAGGCGGTGATTTCCACCTTCGCGGTGATCGGCAGCAGCATGGCGACGGCGACGGCCGGGCCGATGCCGGGCAGCACGCCCACGGCGGTGCCGAGCACGCAGCCGACGAAGGCCCACAGCAGGTTGACGGGGCTGATCGCGGTGGCGAAGCCTTGCAGCAGTGCGGAGAAGATGTCCATGTCAGATCCAGCCGCTGCCCGTCAGGCCCGGGAGGTTGATGGCGAGGAACTTGGTGAAGGTCCAGTACACGGGCGCGGCGATCGCCAGGCCCGAGACGAGGTCCATCGCCAGCACGCCGGGCGCCGAAGCGCGCTGCCCTTGCGCGCGGCGCAGGCCCTGCACCGCGAGCAGGTAGCACAGCCCGCAGCTCAGGATGAAGCCGATCGTGGTGATCAGCGCCGCGTTCAGCAGCAAGCCGGCGGAGACCCATACCAGCCCCGGCCACCAGCCCCGCTCGGAGCCCGACGGGGGCTCCATGTCCTTGAAGCCGCCGGCCAGCGCCTCGCGCACGATCAGCGCGCCGCACAGCGTCAGCACCACGGCCACCACCCAGGGCAGGAAGTTCGGGCCGACGCCGCCGTAGCCGGCCTCGGCGGGAATCGGGATCGCGCCGGCGGCGAGGCCCAGCCCGGTGAGCGCCACCGCGGCACCGACGGCCGCCTCGACGCGGGAAGATGGTTGTTGGTTCATGGTTGTCGCCCTCCGCGCCACTCGCACAAAGAAAAACGCCCGGCCTTGCACCGGGCGTGGGCCGCGCCGGCGGCCTCAGAGCATGCCGGCCTTGGCCATGGTGGCGCGCAGCTTGGCGAACTCCTCGTCGACGAAGTGCGCGAAGGCGTCGCCCGTCAGGACCGCGGGGGTCCAGTCGTTCTTCTCCATCGCTTCCTGCCACGACTTGGTCTTGATCGCGCGCTCGACCATCGTGATCAGGTTCTTGCGCTGGTCGGCGGAGATGCCCGGCGCGCCGTACACGCCGCGCCAGTTGCCCAGTTCGACGTTGATGCCCTGCTCCTTCAGCGTGGGCACGTCGATGCCCTTCAGGCGCGTGGGCGACGTCACGGCGATGGCCTTCATCTTGCCGGTCTTGATGTACTCGGCGAACTCGCTGTAGCCCGAGCCGCCCACCGTGACGTTGCCGCCCAGGATGGCCGCGGTGGCCTCACCGCCCCCACGGAAGGCCACGTAGTTGATCTTGGCCGGATCGACACCCACTTCGCGCGCCAGCATCGCCGCGGCGATGTGCTCGGTGGAGCCGCGCGAGCCGCCGCCCCACTTGACGCTGCCCGGGTCCTTCTTCAGCTGCGCGACCACGTCGGCCATCGTCTTGAAGGGCGAGTTGGCCGGCAGCACGTACACGTTGTACTCGCTGGTCAGGCGGGCCAGGGGCGTGGCCGTCTTCAGGTCCACCGGCGGCTTGCCGGTGATGATGCCGCCCACCATCACGGCGCCCATCACCATCAGCGCGTTCGGGTCGCCCTTGGCGGAGTTGATGAACTGGGCCAGGCCCAGCGCGCCGGCGGCGCCGCCCTTGTTGTCGTAGGTCACGCTGTCGGCGGCCTTGGCGTCGATCAGCGCCTTGCCCAGCGCGCGGCCGGTCGTGTCCCAGCCGCCGCCCGGGTTGGCCGGGATCATCATCTTCAGGTTGGAAGCGGCGCGGGCCGACAGCGGCAGCGTGCCGGCGGCCGCCAGGGCTGCCATGGTCTTCAGGAAATCATTGCGACGCACGGTTCTTGTCTCCTTGGTTGGACCCTGCGATGGTCGGTCGCCACGCTGTCATTCGGCTGTCCAAAGGATCAGGGATAACACTAATAGTGCAGCCGGGTTATGGTTCCGCCCATGAAGCTCCTCCTGGTCGAAGACGACCCGTCCATGCAGACGGCACTGCAGCGCACGCTCACCAAGCGCGGCATGGAGGTGGAGCTGTGCGGCGACGGCCGCGTGGCCCTGGAGCGCTGGAAGAAGGCCCCGCCCGACGTGGTGATGCTGGACCTCACCCTGCCCGGCATGGACGGCCTGCTGGTGCTGGAGGAGGCGCGCAGGAGCGGCCTCGCCACGCCGGTGCTGATCCTCACCGCGCGCGGCACGGTGGGCGACCGCATCATGGGCCTCAACAGCGGCGCCGACGACTACCTGCCCAAACCCTTCGACCTCGACGAGCTGGAGGCGCGGCTGCGCGCGCTGCACCGCCGCCGCGCGCCCGCGGGACAGCCCGCGGCGTCCGACCCGGGCATCGGCGGCCTGCACTGGGACCGGCAAAGCGGCGCCATCCACTTCGGCCACGAGATCCTGGAACTCGCGCCGCGCGAGACCGCACTGCTGCAGGCGTTGCTGGCCCGCCCTGGCCATGCGGTGCCCAAGGAGCGGCTGTTCGAACTGGTCTTTCCCGGCGAGGCGGACGTGCAGTACGAAGCCATCGAGGTGGTGGTGTACCGCCTGCGCAAGAAGCTCGCGCACACCGGCGTGAAGCTCGTGACGCTGCGGGGGCTGGGCTACCTGCTCAAGGCCGGCGAGTGAAGCGGGGGGTTTCGCTGCGTCGCGTGCTGCTGGCCGGCATCCTGGTGCCGGTGGGCATCGTCATCGCCGTCAACGCGGCCTCCCTGTACCGCAAGACGCTGGACGCGCTGAACACCGCGTACGACCGCACGCTGCTCGCCTCGGCCAAGTCGATCGGCGAACAGCTCGACGTGCAGGGCTTCGACGACGACGCGGTGCTGCGCGCCACCGTGCCCTATTCCGCGCTGGAGGCCTTCGAGGCGGACCTGCAGACGCGCATGTACTACCGCGTCTCGGACCTCAAGGGCCGGCTCGTCTCCGGCTTCGAGGACCTGCCGTTCTGGCAGGGCCGGATCCCGCCGCAGCCGCCCTACGCCGCCCTGGTCAATTTCTACGACACCACCTTCCGCGACAACCGGGTCCGCGTGGCGGTGCTGCTGCAGCCGGTGGCCACGCCCGGCGGCCGCGGGATGGCCGTGATCCAGGTGGCCGAGACGCTGGAGCTGCGCCGGCGCCTCACGCGCCAGATCCTGTTCGATTTCCTGTGGCAGCAGGCCGGGCTGGTGGCGCTGATCGCGCTGGTGGTGGTGCTGGTCGTGCAGCGCGCCACGCGGCCGGTGCGGCGCCTCAGCCGCGAGCTGCAGGCGCGCCCCGCGGGGGACCTCACGCCGCTGCCTTCGGCGGGCGCGCCGCGCGAACTGCTGCCGCTGGTGGACGCCACCAACGAGGTGATGGCGCGGCTGGCGCACATGCTGGAGAACCAGAAGCGCTTCGTGCGCGACACCTCGCACCAGCTGCGCACGCCGCTGGCGGTGCTCAAGGCGCAGGTGCAGTCGGCGCTGCGCGGCGACGTCGAGCCGCGGCAGGCGCTCGCGGAGATCAACGACACGGTGGAGCGGGCCACCGTGCTGGCCAACCAGATGCTGTCGCTCGCCAAGGTGGAACAGCTGCGCGCGCAGAGCGAGCAGGAGGTGAACGATCTCGCCGGGGCCGTGCGCGCGATGGCGCTGGAACTGGCGCCGCTGATCGCCGACAAGGACATCGATTTCGACATCGAGACGGCTGCCGCGCCGGTGCGCGCGCACGAGTGGATGCTGCGCGAGCTCGCGCGCAACCTGCTGCACAACGCGGTGAAGCACACCCCGCGCGGCGGCACGCTCTCGGTGCGCGTGCTGGCCGGGCACCAGGGCGCGGCGCTGGTGGTGAGCGACAGCGGCCCCGGCCTCGCCGAGGAGCTGCTGCCCAGGCTGTTCCAGCCGTTTTCGGCCGGCGACGTGCGCAGCGGCTCCGGGCTGGGCCTGGCGATCTGCCAGGAGATCGTGCGGGCGCTCGGCGGCACGATCGAACTCGAAAACCGTGAAAAGGACAGGCGCACCGCCGGGCTGGACGCCACCGTGCGGCTGCCGCTGGCGCAGAATATTTCCTGAATGGAAAAACTGCGGATCGACAAGTGGCTGTGGGCGGCGCGCTTCTACAAGACGCGCAGCCTGGCGACGGAGGAAATCGACAAGGGCCGCGTGGCCATCAACGGCCAGGAAGTGAAGCCGGCACGCGAGGTGAAGGTGGGCGACACCGTCTCCATGCGGCGCGAGGGCCTCACGCGCACGGTGCTGGTGAAGGGCATCTCGGACGTGCGCGGCCCGGCGCCGGTGGCGCAGCAGCTCTATGAGGAGACGGCGGAGAGCCTCGCCGAGCGCGAGAAGGCGATGGACCAGCGCCGCTTCGCGCGCGAGCCCGCGCTGGCCATCGAGCATGGCCGCCCCACCAAGCGCGGCCGCCGCGACCTCGACGAGGCGCAGCGCGCCGGCTGGGGCGACCGCTGGAGCGCGTCGATCGACGACGACACGACGAAGCGCTGAGGTCTTTCTCCTTCCCCCTCCGGGGGAAGGGCGGGATGGGGGCGCTGCGGCGCGCGACAGGCCCCGCCCTCACCCCAGCCCTCTCCCGCAAGCGGGAGTGGGAGCGCCCCCACCCCAGCCCTCCCCCGGAGGGGGAGGGAGCAATGGCGCAACACCCGGTGCTTCCACTATGCGCGCGGCACATCGTCCGTGGTCTACTCCTGCCTCGTTGGGTTTTCATCGAGGAGAGTTCCATGAACATCAAGAAGTGGGCCGTCGGCCTGGCCGCAGTCCTGGCCTTCGCGGGCGCCGCGCACGCGCAGCAGTTCTTCCGCATCGGCACCGGCGGCACCGCCGGCACCTATTACCCCGTGGGCGGCATGATCGCCAACGCCGTGTCGCAGCCGGGCAAGATCGTCGCCACCGCGCAGGCCAGCAACGGGTCGCTCGCCAACGTCAACGCGATCGCGAGCGGCTCGCTCGAAGCCGGCCTGTCGCAGTCCGACGTCGCCACCTGGGCCTTCACCGGCACCGGCGCCTTCGAGGGCAAGCCCAAGGTGCCCGACCTGCGCCTGATCGCCAACCTGTACCCCGAAAGCATCCACCTCGTGGTGAAGAAGGGCTCCGGCATCCGGAGCGTGGCGGATCTCAAGGGCAAGCGCGTCGCGCTCGACGAGCCCGGCTCCGGCACGCTGATCGACGCGCGCATGGTGCTGGCCGCCTACGGCGTCAAGGAGTCCGACATCAAGCCGGACTACATCAAGCCGAACCAGGCCGGCGACAAGCTCAAGGACGGCTCGCTCGACGCCTTCTTCTTCGTCGGCGGCGCACCGGCCGGCGCGATCGCCGAACTCGCCTCCAGCGGCGTCGGCATCGAGCTGGTGCCGCTGGGCGGGCCGCAGGCGCAGGCACTGCTGAAGTCCAGCCCCTGGTTCGCCGTGGACCACATCCCCGCGGGCACCTACAAGGACGTGCCCGCCGTCGACACGCTGGCCGTGGGCGCGCAGCTCGTGACGAGCGTCAAGGTCCCCGCCGACACGGTCTACCAGATCACCAAGGCCATGTACAGCGAGTCCACGCAGAAGACGCTGGCCGCCGGCCATGCCAAGGGCAAGTTCATCACCAAGGAAAATGCGGTCAAGGGCGCCGGCATCCCGTTCCATCCGGGCGCCGAGAAGTTCTACAAGGAAGCCGGCCTGATCAAGTAAAGCAAGCCGTCATTCCCGCGGAGGCGGGAATCCACACGCGCTGCGCGCGTGCCCTGGGTCCCCGCCTGCGCGGGGACGACGGTGGAACAGGGAGGCGCGCCCTCCCTGTTTTCATTTGGAGCTACGGATGAACACGGCAAGCGCGCTCGACGAGCGCAAGCTGCAGGAGCTCGAACAGAGGTTCGACCCGGAGATGCGCTTTCGCGCCACGGTGCAGCCCGCCACCTGGATCGTGATGGCGCTGCTGATCGCGCTGTCGTGCTTCCACTACTGGACGGCCGGCTTCGGCCTGCTGCGCGAGACCACCCACCGCGGCGTGCACCTCGCCTTCGTGCTGGGGCTGATCTTCCTCGTCTTCCCGCGCACGAAGCGCCTGTACGGCGACGTGACGGCCAGCAGCTGGCACACCCCCGGCGGCGTGCCCTGGTACGACTGGCTGCTGGCGCTGGCCTGCGCCGCCAGCGTGCTGTACATCCCCTGGGTCTTCGACGACCTCGCGTTCCGCATCGGCAACCCGAGCCTGGCCGACGTCGTGTTCGGCTCCATCCTGTTCTTCACGCTGATCGAGGCGACGCGCCGCTCCATGGGCTGGCCGCTGCCCCTGATCGCGATCGGCTTCACGGTGTATGCGCTGGCGGGCCCCTTCTTCCCCGGCCTGTTGAAGCACGCGGGCGCAAGCTGGAGCCAGATGATCAACCACCAGTACCTCACCAGCCAGGGCATCTACGGCGTGGCGGTGGGCGTGGTGGCGACCTACGTCTTCCACTTCGTGCTGTTCGGGGTGATGGCCACGCGCATCGGCCTGGGCCAGCTTTTCCTCGACATCGCCTCCAGCATCGCCGGCCGCTACGCCGGCGGACCCGCCAAGGTGAGCGTGTTCGGCTCCGCGATGTTCGGCATGCTCTCGGGCTCCTCGGTCGCCAACGCGGTCACCGTGGGCTCGCTCACCATTCCGGCCATGATCCGCGTCGGCTACCGGCGCGAGTTCGCCGGCGCCGTGGAGGCCGCGTCGTCCACCGGCGGGCAGATCACGCCGCCGGTGCTGGGTGCCGCCGCCTTCCTGATGGTGGAGTTCCTCAACGTCCCCTACCAGACCATCATCGCCGCCGCGATCATTCCCGCGTTGATGCACTTCTTCGGCGTGTTCATGCAGGTGCACTTCGAGGCCAAGCGCCACGGCCTGCGCGGCCTCACCGAGGAGGAGATGCCCAAGCTGCGCGAGTCGCTCAGGCAGCGCTGGCCGACGCTGATCCCGCTGTTCCTGCTGGTGGGCATCCTGGTGTCGGGCCGCACGCCCTACCTCGCCGCGTTCACCGGCATCAGCTCCTGCGCGATCGTGGGCCTCACCACGAAGGGCAGCGGCAACCGCCCCGCCAACTGGGTGCTGTTCCTCGTGCTGCACGCGCTGCTGATGCTGATCGGCTTCGCGGAACTCGGGGGGGAGACGGACCGCATCAAGATCGCGCTGTTCGCGGCGGGTGTCGTCATCGCGATCGCGGGCTGGAAGCTCGCCGGCGTCACGGGCCGCATCGGCCATGGCGTGATGGTGGAGGCCTTCGAGACCGGCGCCAAGTACGCGCTGGCGGTGGGCGCCGCCGCGGCGACGGTGGGCATCGTGATCGGCGTGGTCACGCTCACGGGCGTCGGCTTCAAGATCAGCTTCATCATCACGGGCTGGGCGCAGACGATCGCCGAGGCGGTGTCCACCGTGCTGCCCGCCTTCATCGCCGACACGCGCAGCCTGACGCTGTTCGCCGCACTGGCGATGACGGCCGTGGTGTGCATCCTGATGGGATGCGGCATTCCCACGACGGCGAACTACATTATCATGGTCACGGTGGCCGCGCCCACCCTCGTGCAGCTGGGCGTGCAGCCGCTGGTGGCGCATTTCTTCGTCTTCTACTACGGCGTGCTGGCGGACATCACGCCGCCGGTGGCGCTGGCCGCCTATGCGGCCGCGGGCATGGCCGGCAGCGACCCGTTCAAGACCGGCAACACGGCGTTCCGCCTCGGCCTCGCCAAGGCGCTCGTACCCTTCGTGTTCGTGTTCTCGCCCTCGCTGCTGCTGGTGGCCAAGAGCTTCAACCTCTACGACTTCACGATCACGTTCGCGGGCTGCGTGCTGGGCATCTCGGTGCTGGCCGCCGCGTTGAGCCGCTTCTTCCTGGTCGAGATGAAGCGCTGGGAACAGCTGCTGTGCGTGGTGGCGGCGCTGCTGCTGATCGCGCCGGGCCTGTGGGTCAGCATCGCCGGCATCGCGCTGGTGGCGCCCGTGGTGCTGCGGCAGGTCGCCGCGCACCGGCGCGCGGCCGTGCCCCTTGCCGCCGGGCTGGATGTCAGATACCGCTGACCTGTCCTCACGCAGCACGCTGGCACGTCGCCATCGATCACGCCCCGATACTGCGTGCACTGCAGTCACACAGACAGACAGAACGCAGGCAGTACAGGGAAGAAGAACGATGAGCGACACAAGAACGACAGCGGCGATCCTGCAGCGGGTGCCCGCCATCCTGGCGGTGACGGCGAACTCCTATGGCCTGCCCTGGCAGGCCGACGGGGCGCGCAGGCCCGCGGCGGCAGGGGAGCGCCGGCGCAACGAACGAAACAGGGCGAGCGGGCAGGACAAGCCGGCCGCGCAGAGATAACAGGACGTTTCCGGGAGAGAAAGCCGCCTTCGGGCGGCTTTCCTATTTGGCGCGCCGCTCGCGCGCGCGGCGCACCTGCCGGCTCTCCGCGGCGCGGCGCTGCGCCTCCTCCTTGTGCCGGCGCTTCTCGCGCCACTTGCGCGACAGCAGGCGCGCCACCAGGAAGGTGAGCGCGGAGGTGAAGATCAGGACCAGCGTGCTGGCGAAATCGGTGGGCATGGGCGAAGGCAGTTTACCGAACGCGCCCCGCTTTCATTCCCGGCGATGCCGGAGAGGAGCACCCAAACAAAGGCCCGCGCGAGGCGGGCCTTGTTCTGGCGGAGCGACAGGGATTCGAACCCTGGATGCAGGTTTTTGCCCGCATACTCCCTTAGCAGGGGAGCACCTTCGGCCACTCGGTCACCGCTCCGGAGTCGGGAATCATAACGCAAACCGGGCCTGGGCCCCCGCCTGCGCGGGGGCGGCCGCGGACGCGCCGCGAGCGGCGCCTACCCGGCCGGCTGGTCGAGGTCGAACGCGCGGTGCAGCGCGCGCACCGCCAGTTCCATGTACTTCTCGTCGATCACCACCGAGGTCTTGATCTCGCTGGTGGAGATCATCTGGATGTTGATGCCTTCCTCGGCCAGCGACCGGAACATCTTCGACGCGATGCCGACATGGCTGCGCATGCCGATGCCGACGATGGACACCTTGCAGATGCGCGTGTCGCCCTCGACGCGGTCGGTGCCCAGCGCGGGCAGCACCTTGGTCTTGAGCACGTCCATCGTGCGCGCGTACTCGGTGCGGTGCACGGTGAAGCTGAAGTCCGTCTTGCCGTCGTGGCTGACGTTCTGGATGATCACGTCGACCTCGATGTTGGCCTCGGCCACGGCGCCGAGGATCTGGAAGGCGATGCCGGGCCGGTCGGGCACGCCCAGGATCGAAATCTTGGCCTCGTCGCGGTTGAACGCGATGCCGGATACGACGGCTTGTTCCATCTTCTCGTCTTCCTCAAAAGTGATCAGCGTGCCCGACCTGGCTTCTTCCTCGATGGGGATGTCCCATTCGGTGAAGCTGGAAAGCACGCGCAGCGGGACCTGGTACTTGCCCGCGAATTCGACCGAGCGGATCTGCAGGACCTTGGACCCCATCGAGGCCATCTCCAGCATTTCCTCGAAGCTGACCGTCGACAGGCGGCGCGCCTCCGGCACGACGCGCGGGTCGGTCGTGTAGACGCCGTCCACGTCGGTGTAGATCAGGCACTCGGCCGCCTTCAGCGCTGCCGCCACCGCCACCGCCGACGTGTCGCTGCCGCCGCGGCCCAGCGTGGTGATGTTGCCCTGCCCGTCCACGCCCTGGAAGCCGGTGATGATCACCACCTTGCCTTCGGCCAGGTCCTTGCGCACGCGCGTGTCCTCGATGGACTCGATGCGGGCCTTGGTGTAGGCGTCGTTGGTGTGGATCGGCACCTGCCAGCCCGCATAGCTGACGGCGGGAACGCCCTCGGCCTGCAGCGCCAGCGCGAGCAGGCCCACGGAGACCTGTTCGCCGGTGGAGGCCAGCATGTCCAGCTCGCGCTGCACGGCGGCGTCGGTGCGGGTGGGCTGCAGCTCCTTGGCGAGCCCGAGCAGGCGGTTGGTCTCGCCGCTCATGGCGCTGGGCACCACCACCATCTGGTGGCCGGCGCGCACCCACTTGGCCACGCGCTTGGCGACGTTGCGGATGCGCTCGGTGGAGCCCATCGACGTGCCGCCGTATTTGTGAACGATCAATGCCATCGGAACGGGAAGGAGAAGGGCCGCCAGGCAGCCGGGGGGAGTCGGGGCCGCGCGCGAGCGGGACCGCGCGCGGAGTCCGGGATTATACCTAGCGCGTCAGTGGCGCCCCTGCGCGACCCGCGCCCGCGCCTTGCCTGCGGCCCGATACGGGGCAGCGAGAGCCTGGATATTGACGGGACAGGACACTAGGTCCCCCGACTAATTCCTCCGGGCCGGCGCTTCCGGCACCTTCGTTCGGCATTCCCGGCACTTTCTCCGGACGAATGCTTTGGTTCAAAGCGGCACCTTCGTGGGGTGGGGCTTGCGACACCCATTGCGCCCCCAGTGTTGGGGCCGCAACCCACCCAGCTTCGGGGGATGACCGCCGCCAGCACGTTCGTGCCGGCTCCAAACGTACTCATTCGTATTCAGGTTCGCCTCTGCGCGCCGTGGCACGTTCGCTGCGATACAGGTTCTTGCAGGAACCACATTGGTGTTGCAAGTCGCGGCACCGAGAACCCGGGGAGTCGCACCTCCGGCCACCACGTCACGAAAGAGGAGTCCGTATGAAATCCAAGCTGCACGCGATATCCGCCGCAGTCCTGCTGGCGATGGCCACCGCCGCCCCGGCCCACGCCGGCCTCGAGCGGCTCGGCCCCGTCGACCGCTCGCCGAGCGTCGGCGGCTTCCCGTCCTGGTACCAGGACCACTCCGGCATCACGCTGGAGTTCTGCAGCCTGAGCACCCAGGCCGAATGGGACGGCGGCTGGTGCGTGCTGATCCAGCCGGACGGCCCCGCCGGCGGTCTGCCCGAAACCTTCCCGGACAACTTCTTCGACGAACACTTCTATTACGCGGCCGACAACACGCTACTCGATGCGGGCACCGGCCTGCGCGGCCGCCTGGTCCTGGCGCTCGAATCCGCCTTCGCCAACGGCGCGCCCGCGGAAGGCGACCAGATGGTGTTCACGCGCCACCGCCTCGACATCCGGCCGCTGCCCTTCGACGGCGACTACCGCGTGATCACGCCGTTCAGCGACACCACCTACTTCGACCAGAAGGTGGGCGACCGCATCTTCGACACGCTGGACATCGGCACCGCCTGCCCCACCACCTTCGAGTGCAGCCTGAGCGGCACCCTCGGCCCCTTCCTGCTGGCCTCCGCCACCGCCGGCGGCGCCGAGGTGCCCCCGATGCCCGACCTGCAGTCCTCGCCCCCCGGCACCGATCCGTTCTATGACCAGATGGTCGCCCTCGGCGCCGGCCCCACCGCCGCCCCCGGCACCGGCAAGAAGTACCTGGCCGACCCCGCCCGCGTGGGCACCGTCACCGGCAGCCCGCTGCCCGACTTCACCGCCTTCAACACCGACGGCACGAGCACCCTGCGCAACCACAACACCTTCCGCATCGAGGTGCGTCCCTCGACGCCGGACCGCAACGCGCCGGTCTTCTACACCGTCGACGGCGAATCCAACTTCACCCTGAACGGCCGCCTGATGACGGGCAACCTGCCCGGGCGCGTGGGCGGCGGGCGGGCCATCTACCGCGCCGATGCCACCGGCGCCGCCACCGACGTCGACGTCTTCACCACCGCATCGCCGACCGTGCAGGCGCGCATTCCGGCGCAGCCGGTGCAGGGCGTGGTCAAGCCGCTGCTCTCCTTCTATCCGCAGCCCTGCGGCGGCGCCATCACGGTCGACGCCAACGGCGCCATCACCGTCAACCCGCCGCCCTACAGCGCGCCGGCGGGCAGCCCGACGTCCATGGCGAACGACGACGGCAGCACCGATTACTGGGGCCAGGTCGCCGTGAGCGGCCCCCCGCCCAGCCATGTCTGCATCGTGGACACGACGGCGCGCAACGCCGCGGGCCAGCTCGAGCCGGCGTACTCGCTCAGGGCGGTGACCGACGACGTGGTGATCAAGACCGCGACGTACAACGGCCCGCAGGACGGCACCCTCGCCGTGACGGCCGAATCCAGCGACCCGACGGCCGTTCTCACGCTCGCCGGCTTCGGCACCACGCCCGGCGCCGATGGCACCTACACGGGCCGCGGCCCCGGCGCGGAACTGGCGGCCAACGCCGTCACCGTGAAGAGCATCAAGTCGCCCCCGACCCAGGTGCAGGTCGTCTCCTCCAAGGGCGGCGCGAACATGCACACGGTGCAGACGGCGCGCGGCATGTCCGTCGCCGCCGGCCAGGTGATCGCGGGCAACGACACCGGCACCGTGTTCGAGGACTGCGCCTCGACGCCGGCGACGAGCTGCGCGGCCGGCCAGTCGCTGACGATCGACCTGCTGGCCAACGACACCGTGCTGGTGGCCGGCCAGAGCCGCACGCTGCGCGAGCTGGTGCAGCAGGGCGCCACCGTGACGGTGAACGTGGTGCAGACCGCGCGCCTGGGCATCGCCACGGTGTCGGCCGACGGCATCCTGAGCTACGTGCCCAACGCCAACACCAGCGGCACCGACGGCGTCACCTACACGGTGTCGTACAACGGCGGCCCGGTGTCCGATCCGGCCACCGCGAGCATCACGGTGACGCCGGTGAACGATGCGCCGGTGGCGGGCAACACCACCGTCGGCGCGGTGCAGAACACCGCGATGACGATGAACCTGATCTCGAACGCGACCGATCCGGACGGCTTCGCCGACGTGAAGAACGCGGTGATCACCAGCTGGCCGCCGCAACTGGGCACCCAGCCGCTCCCGGTCAACGGCTCGATCACCTTCACGCCCACGACCACCGGCAACTTCACCTTCGGCTACAAGGTGGTGGACGCGGCCGGTGCGGAGTCGGCGAACACGGGCACGGGCACGGTCACGGTGATCGCCGGCGAGACGATCACGCTGACGCGGGTGCGCTTCGAGACCAACGGCCTGCGCTGGCGCGTGGACGGCACGGACACGATCCAGGCCAGCCAGACCATCTCGGTCACGTTCATGAACGGCACCCTGGCGACCGGCCCGAACGCCGGCCGGACCTGCGACGGCACCGACACCATCCCGGAATGCGTGGTGGGCACGACCGGCGTGACGACGACCAACACGTTCAGCCTCGACCAGAGGGCTGCGGCGGGCTCGTCGCAGGACATCCGGACGTCCAACCCGAAGTGGAGCTCGGTGCCGACGGTGGTGCGTGCGTGGTCCAGCAACCCGGTCCTCGGCGGCGGGGCGACGCTGACCATCCAGGCTCGCTGAGGCAGCCCGCCTGCGGCTGCGCTGCAGGCGATGCATGAGCCAGCCCGGCGCGGAAATTTCCGCGCCGGGCTGATTCATTTCTTGTCTCCAATGAAACCATTTCGACGTCGGATGCGTCCTACCCCGCTGTTGTCGCTTTTCGCAGGAAGGATCAGCTTGATGTTCAAACGTGGTGCCGCCGCCCTCTTCGCCGCCGCCGCAGCCCTGGTTCCCGCCCTCTCGCACGCCGATGCGTTCGATACGGGCATGAACACGCTGTGGGAAGTGCTGTGGCACCAGAGTGGCATCCCCACGCGGCTCGTCCGCTGGGAGCAGCCGGAACTCAAGGTGAGCATCAAGGGCACCAACCTCGCGGCCCACAAGGAACACACGCTGCAGGCCCTGCGGGACGTGGCGGCAGAGGCACGCATGCAGGTCACCGACGTCAGCGACCGGCCGGACGCCGCCCAGGTCGCCGACGTGCGCATCCAGATCACGCCGGACAACACGCTGTCGGACAACGAGCCCTGCGTGACGCAGTTGCACTTCAAGACCGAGACCAAGCTCGACTGGGTGGACATGCAGATGCGCGACGGCGACGCGCGCCGCTGCGCCTACCATGAGTCCATGCATGTCATGGGCGTGCGCGGCCACCCGGAAGGCCCCACGGTGCTGAGCTACTTCACCAGCCAGACCGAAGGCCTCCAGCCGCTGGACAAGGCCATGCTGCACGCCTGGTACTCGCCGCGCACGAGCGGCGGCATGACGCCGTTCGAATTCCTGCCGATCCTGTCCGACGCCCTGGTGGCGATCCTGCCGGACCGGCAGCAGGCCGCGCAGTCGCGCGACCGCTACCTCGCGCGCACGGTGGAAGAGATGCAGGCCTTCGCGGACGGCCGCGGCGACGTGCCGATGATCGTCAAGCGCTCCGGCAAGTGCACCGAGCAGGGCGTGCGCTTCGGCCGCATGGAGATGAGCTACTTCCTCGGCGTCGCGTACCAGAAGGGCGCGACCGTGCCCCAGGATCCGGCGCAGGCCACCCGCTGGCTCGAGCGCGCGGTGAACCTGGGCAGCCGCACCGCCCAGACCCGCCTGTCCGCCGGTGCGGGCTGATCGCCCTTAGCCGCGGCGCAGGACCAGCACGAGGCCGCCGACGATCGCCGCCGTGCCCGCCAGGGCCGGCAGCGTCATCGCGTGGCCGAAGAGGAGCCAGTCCAGCAGCGCCGTGCACGCGGGCACCAGGTAGAACAGGCTCGTCACGTTCACCAGGTTGCCGGCGGCGATCAGGCCGTACAGCAGCAGCGTGGCCGCCACCGAGATCACCAGCCCGAGCCAGCCGACCGACAGCGCGAGCGCCGCGGACCACTCCACGCGCACCGGCATCACCAGCGCCAGCAGCAAGAACAGCAGCAGGGCCACCGCGTACTGCAGCGGCATGACGTCCATGGGCGCCTGCTGCAGGCGCTTCTGCATCAGCGTGCCGGCGGTGATGCAGGCCAGCGCCGCGCAGGCGCACAGCAGCCCCGCCGGCGCGAGGCGCGCGCGCAGCAGGCCCTCCCCCAGCACCAGCACGAGCCCGCCCAGCGCCAGCGCGAGCCCCGCGAAGCGCGCCGGCCGCAGCGGCCGTTCGGTCGCCACCAGGGTCACCAGCGGCTGCAGGCCCATCAAGGTTGCCAGCAGCGCCGGCGTGACGCCGAAGTCGAGCGCCAGCAGGTAGCCGAGCGAATAGCCCCCGACCAGGACGAGGCCGGTGAGCGCCACGCGCGGCGCGGTTCCCGCCCGCGGCCGCCAGCGGCCGCGCAGCAGCGCGATCGCCGACAGCGCCGCGAGCGCCAGCGCGAAGCGCAGCACGAGGAAGGCCACGCTGCTGGCCTGCTGCAGGCCCCAGCGCGAGAACAGCGCGCCGCTGCTCCAGAGCAGGACGAACAGGGCCGTCGGGCCGAAAACGGCCCGCGCCCCGGAAAAACCGGTTTGCATGAAGACACCCATTCCTGGCGGGCACGCAAGCGGTGCCCGCCTTGCACACACGGAAGGCGACCCCGCCGCAAAGGCAGGATCAGCGAAGCCTCAGGCGAGGCCGGCCGGTGGCGCGAAGGGAGGCGGGTTGCAGGTGACCCGGCGGGTGTTCATGGCGCAATGATAGTGCGCCGCGGGCGCGGGGCGCCAGTCAGGCGGCAGGGCCGGCCTCGTACTGCAGCCGCTCGCCCTGGCGCTGCACGAAACCCGCGCCCACCTTGATGCGGATGCGGTGGCCGCGCGTCGTGCAGTCGGCCACCTGGTCCAGCAGTTCCTCGAGCTGCGCGGCGCTCGCACTGGCCGCATGCGCCTTGCGCAGCCAGTGCCGCAGCGCGTTGCCCTGGCGCGCGCGCGGCAGCCTCTGCAGCGCCGTGATCGCCGGCGTGCCGCCCATGCGCGCGAGGTCCTCCTCGGCCACCGTCTCCAGCAGTTCCTGCGCCTGCGCGGCGTGGCGCGACGAACGCGCAAAGGTCTCGCGGTACTGCGGAAAGCATTCCTCCAGGGCCGGCAGCAGCACGTGGCGGATGCGGTTGCGCGTGAACGCCGTGTCGGCGTTGCTCGGGTCCTCGACGAAGGCGATGCCCTGCTCGCCCAGCCACGCGCGGATCGCCTGCGCCGACAGCAGCAGCAGCGGGCGCACGAACACCATGCCCTCGCGCTGGAACACGGGCGGCATCGCGGCCAGCCCCGGCAGGCCGGCGCCGCGGCTCAGGGCCAGCAGCAGCGTCTCGACCTGGTCGTCGGCATGCTGCGCGAGCAGCACCGCCTGCAGCCCCGCCTCGCGCGCGCCGTTCGCCAGCGCCTGGTAGCGCGCGACGCGCGCCATCTCCTCGGGGCTCTCGCCGGGGGCATGGCCGGCGTGCACGTGCCGCACCTGCAGCGGGATGCCCAGATCGGCGCAGGTGGAGCGGCAATGCGCCTCGAACGCATCGGCCGCTTCCTGCAGCCCGTGATGCACGTGGATCGCCTGCACCTGCCCGGGCCAGCGCCGGGCGGCAGCGAGGAGGAGGACGGTGGAATCGGCGCCGCCGCTGTACGCGACGGCCAGCGGCAGGGGCAGCTGCAATCCCGCGAGCGCAGCCGCCGCGGGATTGCCCGGCGCTTCAGGCAGCTTCGGCCTTGGTGTCGGAGAAGCGGCCATAGCTTTGCAGCCGCTCGTACCGCCGCTCCAGCAGCTCGCGCACCTTCAGGTCCGACAGCTGGCGCCACGCGTCGTTCAGCGCGCGCTTGAGGAAGGCGGCCATCTGCTTGTGGTCGCGGTGGGCGCCGCCCACCGGCTCGTTGACGATCTTGTCGATCAGGCCGAGCGCCTTGAGGCGGTGCGCGGTGATGCCCATGGCGTCCGCCGCTTCCTGCGCCTTGTCCGAGGTCTTCCACAGGATGGACGCACAGCCTTCGGGGCTGATCACCGAATAGATCGAGTACTGCAGCATCAGCACCTGGTCGGCCACCGAGATCGCCAGCGCGCCGCCGGAGCCGCCCTCGCCGATGACGGTGGTGATGATCGGCACCTCGAGCTGCGCCATCTCGTAGATGTTGCGGCCGATGGCTTCCGACTGGCCGCGCTCCTCGGCGTCGATGCCGGGGAAGGCGCCGGGCGTGTCCACGAAGGTGAACACCGGCAGCTTGAACTTCTCGGCCGTCTTCATCAGGCGCAGCGCCTTGCGGTAGCCCTCGGGGCGCGTCATGCCGAAGTTGCGCACGGCCCGCTCCCGGGTGTCGCGGCCCTTCTGGTGGCCCAGCACCATGCAGGCATTGCCGTTGAACCGCGCCAGGCCGCCGACGATCGACTGGTCGTCGGAGAAGTGGCGGTCGCCGTGCATCTCCACGAAGTCCGTGAAGATCTCCTTGACGTAATCCAGCGTGTACGGCCGCTCCGGGTGGCGCGCGATCTTCGTGATCTGCCACGGCGAGAGCTGGCTGTAGATGTCCTTCGTCAGCTGCTGGCTCTTCTTGCCGAGCTGTTCGATTTCCTCGGAGATGTCGACCGCCGATTCGGTCTGCACGTAACGCAGCTCCTCGATCTTGGTCTCCAGCTCCGCGATCGGCTGCTCGAAGTCCAGGAAGGTCCGTTTCGCCAAGCGTTTGCTCCTAGTAGCGCCCTGCGCTGCCCCGCGGTCAATAGGCCACGGGCAGCGGGTCGAGCGATCTCCAAATATACCAAGTCGCGACCGAGCAATAGGGATTCCAGGCCGCGGCCACCTCGCGGGCGTCGCTGCGGCTCACCGGGTCGCCCGAGAAATAGTTCTTGCTGATGCCGGTGATGAGCCCCACGTCGTCCAGCGGCAGCACGTTGGGCCGCATGAGGTGGAAGATGAGGAACATTTCCGCGGTCCAGCGGCCGATGCCGCGGATGCCCACGAGCTCGTTGATGATGTCCTCGTCGCTCATCGCGCGCCATGCCTCGACATGGATCGCGCCGGAGTCGAAGTGCAGGGCCAGGTCGACGAGGTATTCGATCTTGCGCGCCGACAGGCCGGCGCCGCGCATGTCGTCCACCTTGAGCTTGAGCACGTTGGCGGGCGTCATGCGCTTGGGCAGGGCGGCCAGGCGTTCCCACACGCTCTGCGCCGCCTTCACGGAGATCTGCTGGCCCACGATGCTGCGCGCCAGCGTGGTGAAGGCGTCGCCGCGCGACTGCAGGCAGGCGTTGCCGAACTGCGGGATCAGCCGCTTCATCACGCGGTCGCGCCGGGTGAGGTACTTGCGTGCCTCGTCCCAGTACTCCGGGGTGACCATCCCCCCGGGCGCTTCGCCGGCCGTGCTCATGCTGCCCCCACGCTTGTCACTTCGTGTACTGCGCTGCCCCCCGAGGGGGCCTTCGCGCCTTGGGACGTCCCGGCGGCGCTCACGACTTGGCCTCCCAGGTGGTTCCGGTCGGCGAATCCTTCAGCACGATGCCCTGATCGAGCAGCGCCTGGCGGATGCGGTCGGCCTCGGCGAAATCCTTCGCCTTCTTGGCCGCGGCGCGGGCGTCGATCGACTGCTGGATGCTCGCGTCATCGAGCGTGGCGCCCGCGCGCAGGAAGGCCTTGGGGTCGCCCTGCAGGATGCCCAGCGTGCCGCCCAGGGCCTTGAGCAGCCCGGCGCGTTCGGCCGACTGCGTGCGGTTCACTTCCGCGGCCAGCTCGAACAGCACCGCCACCGCATCCGGCGTGCCGAAGTCGTTGTCCATCGCGGCCGCAAAGCGCGCGGCGGAAGGCTCGTTCCAGTCGATCGCGACCGGCGCCGGCGCCACGGAGTCGAGCGCGGTGTACAGGCGCCTGAGCGAGCCGCGGGCGTCCTCGAGGTGCACGTCGCTGTAATTGAGCGGACTGCGGTAGTGCGCGCGCACGATGAAGAAGCGGATCGTCTCGGCGTCGAACTGACCGAGCACCTCCCGGATCGTGAAGAAGTTGCCGAGCGACTTCGACATCTTCTGGTTGTCGATGTTCACGAAGCCGTTGTGCATCCACAGCTTCGCCAGCGGCACGCCGTTGGCGCCCTCGCTCTGCGCGATCTCGTTCTCGTGGTGGGGGAACTGCAGGTCCGCCCCGCCGCCGTGGATGTCGAAGGTGTTCCCCAGCAGCGCGCACGACATCGCGGAGCACTCGATGTGCCAGCCGGGGCGTCCGCGCCCGTACGGGCTGTCCCACTGCGCGTCGGCCGGCTCCCCGGGCTTGGCGGACTTCCACAGCACGAAGTCGAGCGGGTCCTCCTTGCCTTCGAGGACGGCCACGCGCTCGCCGGCGTGCAGTTCGTCGAGCGACTTGCCCGAGAGCTTGCCGTAGCCGGGGAAGCGCCGCACCGCGTAGTTCACGTCGCCGCCCTCGGCGCGGTACGCCAGGCCCTTGTCTTCCAGCTTGCGCACGATGTCCAGCATCTGCGGCACGTAATCGGTGGCGCGCGGGTCGTGGGTGGGCCGCTCGATCCCGAGGGCGTCGAAATCGCGGTACATCTCGCCGATCATGCGGTCCGTCAGCGAGCGGACCGTCTCGCCGTTCTCGACCGAGCGCCGGATGATCTTGTCCTCGATATCCGTGATGTTTCGCACGAACGTGACGCGATAGCCGGACGCCTTGAGCCAGCGCTGCACCACGTCGAAGGCGACGTTGGCGCGCGCGTGGCCCACGTGGCACAGGTCGTACACGGTCATTCCGCACACGTACATGCGCACGTGCCCGGGCTCGAGCGGCGAAAAGTCCTCCAGCGCACGCGTCAGCGTGTTGTAGATGCGCAGGCTCATTGGAATCTCGGGGGCGCCGCCGGCGCCAGGGCCGCGGGCGAATGGTGTTGTTCTGGGTGCAGAGCATTGAGCCGCGGCGCGGCCCCACGGCTACAATCGGCACGCAGTATATAGCCCCCTCCCGGGGCTGTCATGACGTTGGAACCAGGGTCCTCATGAAGCTTGCGCGCTCGGAATTTCGGAAATCACTCGGCCTGGCGGTGGTCACCGCCGCCCTGCTCATGGCAGGCATCGCGCACGCCGACGAGTACGGCGACGTCAACCAGCTCCTGCGTTCCGGCAAGCTGACCGAGGCGCTGTCCAGGGCCGACCAGTACTTGGCCGGCAAGCCCAAGGATCCGCAGATGCGCTTCCTCAAGGGCGTGGTGCTCACGGAGGCCGGCCGCACCGCGGAAGCGATCACCACCTTCCAGAAGCTCACCGAGGACTACCCGGAGCTGCCCGAGCCGTACAACAACCTCGCGGTGCTCTACGCCGGCTCGGCCCAGTTCGACAAGGCGCGCGCGGCGCTCGAGATGGCGATCCGCACCAATCCGAGCTACGCCACCGCGCACGAGAACCTGGGCGACGTCTACGCCAAGCTGGCCAGCCAGGCCTACAGCCGCGCGTTGCAACTGGATTCAAGCAATACAGCGGTGCAACCCAAGCTGGCGCTGATCCGCGAACTGTTCGCACCCGGCACGCGCCCGGCCGCTGCCGGGCCCGCCGGCGCCGCCCCGCGCGGCGGCGCCATCACGGCGGCCGCCACGCCCGCACCTGCGCCCCGCCCCGCCGCGCCGGCGGTGGCCGCCGCGCCCGCTGCGGCCGCAGCCCCCGCACCGCGCGCGCCTGCTCCGGCGGCTGCGCCCGCCGCGGCGCCTGCCGTGGTCGCGGCAGCGCCCGCGCCCGCACCTGCGGCGAGCCCCGCCGCCAGCGAGTCGCGCGCGGCCGTCGAAGCCGCGGTGAAGGCCTGGGCCAACGCCTGGGCCTCCAAGGACATGAACGCCTACCTCGCCGCGTACGGCAAGGAGTTCGATCCCCCCGGCAAGCTGTCGCGCCAGGCCTGGGAGCAGGAACGCCGCGCGCGCATCCTCGGCAAGTCGAAGATCGCGGTGCAGGTCACCGACATGAACGTCACCGTCAACGGCAACAAGGCCGTCGCGCGCTTCAAGCAGAACTACAGCGCCGACGCGCTGCACGTGAACAGCCGCAAGACGCTGGAACTCGTGAAGAGCGGCGAGCGCTGGGCGATCGTGCGCGAGAGCTCCGGCGGCTGAGCGCGGGCCCGCGTGCAGGCGAAGGTTGTGCAGTTGAACCTCACCCACCGCTCCCTCGGCGCCGCCAAGGCGCTCGTCGCCCTGTGCTGCGTCGCGGTGTGCCTCGGCACGGCGCACGCCAACTCCCAGCACAAGCCGCAGCGCGCCGCCGCGAAGCCCAAGGCCGCCAAGGCCGCGCCCGCGCGAGCGGCCCCGCCCAGGGTGCGTGACGGCGAGGCCGAAGCCCGCCTGATCGAGATCTACAAGCTCATCGGCCAGGCGCACACCCGCGCCGCGCTGGCCAAGGCCGAAGTGCTCGTGAGGGACCACCCGAATTTCAGCCTCGCGCAACTGGTCTACGGCGACCTGCTGACGGCGCAGCAGCGCCCGGTGCGGAATTTCGGCGATGTGCCGGACAGCGCGGTGCGCACCGGCGCGCAGGCCCTGGCGGAACTGCGCGAGGAATCGCAGCAGCGCATGCGCGCCCTGCGCGAGCGGCCGCCGGCGGGCGCCATCCCCGCGCAGTTCCTGCAGCTGTCGCCGCAGAACAAGCACGCGATCGCGATCGACGCCTCGCGCTCGCGCCTGTACCTGTACCAGAACGATGCCGCCGGCCCGAAGCTGATCGCCGACTACTACATCTCGGTGGGCAAGCTCGGGATCGAGAAGGCGGCCGAGGGCGACCTGCGCACGCCGCTGGGCGTCTACTTCGTCACCAGCAACCTCGACCCGAAGTCGCTCAAGGACTTCTACGGCGCCGGCGCGCTGCCGATCAACTACCCGAACCCGTACGACGCGCGCCGCGGCAAGACCGGCCGCGGCATCTGGCTGCACGGCACGCCGCCCGAGCAGTTCGCGCGCGCGCCCAAGGCCACCGACGGCTGCGTGGTGCTGGCGAACCCGGATCTGGAGCGCATCATCCGCACCGTCGAGGTCCGCACCACGCCGGTGGTGATCGCGCCCACGCTGCGCTGGGTGGCGCCCGCCGCGGCGCAGGCCGATGCGCGCCATTTCAACGACGTGCTGCAGGCGTGGCGCAACGCGAAGGCCAGCGGCGACGTGAACCGGCTGCTCGCGTTCTACACGCCCGATTTCGCGATCAACGGCAAGACGCTCGCCGAGGCGCAGCCGCTGCTGAAGGTGGAACTCGGCCGCATGCGCGGCAAGGACGTCGAGCTCAAGGACGTGTCGGTGCTGCGCTGGACCGATAGCGCCGACACCATGGTGGTAACCTTCGGCGAGGTGCCGATGGGCGCCCGCACGGGCGTGACCAAGAGGCAGTACTGGGTGCGGCTCGGGCCGCAATGGAAGATCTTCTTCGAAGGAGTGGTTGGTTGATGTCCTCGTTCACGCGCCGCGCCGCGGCTGTCCTCGTTCTCGCCTGCGCCACCGGCGCCGCCTGGTCGGCCGATGCGCCCCGGGTCAAGTTCAACACCTCCGCCGGCGACATCGTCATCGAGGTCTATCCGGACAAGGCGCCCAAGACGGTGGAGAACTTCCTGCAGTACGTGAAGGACCACCACTACGACGGCACGATCTTCCACCGCGTGATCAACAACTTCATGATCCAGGGCGGCGGCATGGACAGGAACATGGCCGAGAAGAAGACCCGCGCGCCGGTTCCGCACGAAGGCGCACAGGCGTTCCAGGCCGGCCTGAAGAACGAGCTGGGCACCGTCGCCATGGCGCGCACGGCGGACCCCAATTCCGCCACCGCGCAGTTCTACATCAACGTGGCCAACAACGCCTTCCTCGACCCGAAGCCGGGCAACCCGGGCTACACGGTGTTCGGCAAGGTGGTCGGCGGCATGGACGTGGTCAATGCGATCAAGGGCGTGCAGACCGGCCGCATGGGCATGCATGCCGACGTGCCGGCGACGCCGGTGGTGATCAATTCGGCCGAAATCGTCAAGTAAGGAGGGCCTTGCCCATGAATCCCAAGGTCGAACTGCATATCCAGGGCCAGGGCGTCGTCACGCTGGAGCTCGACGAGCAGAAGGCGCCAAGGACGGTCGCCAACTTCGTCGCCTACGTGAAGAAGGGCCACTACGACGGCACCATCTTCCACCGCGTCATCGACGGCTTCATGATCCAGGGCGGCGGCTTCGAGCCCGGCATGAAGCAGAAGCCGACCGACGCCACCATCCAGAACGAGGCCAACAACGGCCTGAAGAACGACAAGTACACCGTGGCGATGGCGCGGACCAACGATCCGCACTCGGCGTCGGCGCAGTTCTTCATCAACGTCGCCGACAACGACTTCCTGAACCACAAGTCGCCCACCGCGCAGGGCTGGGGCTACGCCGTGTTCGGCAAGGTCGTGGGCGGCAAGGAAGTGGTCGACAAGCTCGGGAAGGTGGGCACCGGCCGCAAGGGCTTCCACGACGACGTGCCGGTGCAGGACGTGGTGATCGACAAGGCGGTCGTGGTCTGAGCGCCGCCCCGCCGCCCGAAGGCACGCGCCCCCTCCGCTTGCGGAGCCTGGCGGAAGTCGTCCAGTGAACCCGACCGGGCCCGCGCCGGCCCCGCAGGCGCAGGAACTCGTGGCCGCGCCCCTGTGGCGCAGCGTCGAGTGCATTTCCGACCTGCACCTGCAGGCGGCGCAGCCGCGGACGTTCGAGGCCTGGCGGCGCTACATGGCGCAGACGAGCGCCGACGCCCTCTTCCTCCTCGGGGACCTGTTCGAGGCCTGGGTCGGCGACGACGTGCTCGAGGCCGGCGGCTTCGAGGCGCAATGCGCGCAGGTGCTGCACGCCGCCGCGCAGCGCGTCCCCCTCTTCTTCATGGTCGGCAACCGCGACTTCCTCGCCGGCGAACGCCTCGCGCAGGCGGCCGGCATGACGCTGCTGCAGGATCCGACCGTCTTCACCTTCGGCGAGCAGCGCTGGCTGCTGTCGCACGGCGACGCGCTGTGCGTGGGCGACACCGACTACCAGGCCTTTCGCGCGCAGGTGCGCGGCGCGGCGTGGCAGCGGGGCTTCCTGGCGCAGCCGCTGACGGTGCGGCAGGCCGTCGCGCGCGGGCTGCGGCAGGAGAGCGAGGCGCTGAAGGCGACGGACCGGGTCTACTCCGACGTCGACGCCGCCACGGCCCTGCAGTGGCTGGAGGCGGCGGACGCGCAGGTGCTCGTCCACGGCCACACGCACCGGCCCGCCGACCACGCGCTGGACGCGCGCCGTCGCCGTATCGTGCTGAGCGACTGGGATGCCGAGGCGATGCCGCCGCGCATGGAAGCGCTGCGCATCGCTCGCGACGGCACGCTGCAGCGCATCGGCCTGCGCTGATGTGGCAGTGGCTGCGGCGGCGCCGCAGCGCGCCGGAGATCCCGGACGCGCTGTGGGCCGCCACGCTCGGTCGCTACCCCTTCCTCGCCTCGCGCCCGCCCGAAGACATCGCGAAGCTGCGCAGCCTGGCCGCGGAATTCGTGGCCCGCAAGGAGTTCCACGGCGCCGGCGGGCTCGCGATCACCGACGAGATGGCGCTGGCGATCGCGGCG
This sequence comes from Ramlibacter sp. AN1133, assembly GCF_037890035.1. Classification (NCBI taxonomy): domain Bacteria; kingdom Pseudomonadati; phylum Pseudomonadota; class Betaproteobacteria; order Burkholderiales; family Comamonadaceae; genus Ramlibacter; species Ramlibacter sp. AN1133. Next base: position 34,985 of record NZ_JBBKTQ010000003.1, on the reverse strand, counting down.
CAGGCGGTGCTGCCGGTGCTGCACCTGGGGCTGGCGTGGTATGACGATTTCGTCGGTATCGTGGTGCATCCCGACGAGGTGCTGGCGCGGCGCACGCAGACGGACGAGAGCGGCGTCGTGCACGACTGGGACGAGGTGCTGGCCGGCGAGGCGATGCACCGCGGGCCCGTGATGCTGAACTGGCACGACGTGGCGCACGCCGGCGCCTCGGCGGAGATCGGCTTCAACGTGGTGATCCACGAGTTCGTGCACAAGATCGACCTGCGCGACGGCGCGGCCGATGGCTGTCCGCCCCTGCCCTCGCGCGAGGCGCGCACGCGCTGGCTGCAGGCGCTGGAGCGCGAGTACCAGCGCTTTCGGGAGCAGGTGATCGTGGCCGAGCGCTTCGGAGGCGAGGAGCCCTGGCTCGATCCCTATGGCGCGACCTCGATCGACGAGTTCTTCGCCGTGGCGTGCGAGGCGTATTTCGTCAACCGGGAGCGGTTCGGGCGGGAGTTCGCCGAGCTCATGGCGCTGTTCGACGGGTTCTACCTGCCGGGGCGCAATCCGTAGGCCGGCGGTGAGCGCGCGCATTGCGCGCCGCGAACCCCAGCGATGCACGAGCGTCCCGAAGCGCTGGGGTTTCGCTATCGCTCCACCGCCAGCCTACCGGTCGCCCGTCGCCTCAACGCCGCAGCAACGCCTTCAGCGCATTCTGCAGCCGCCGCGCCGCCCCCGCCTCATAAGGCGTCGCCAGCACCTTGGCCACATCCGCGCCCCAGGTCTCCTGCGGGCCTGCCTCGTGGCGCTTCGTCAGCAGCTGCAGCTGCATGGCGCGCCGCGCGGTGATCTGCTCGCCGGGCGTCGGCACGTCGGACGCGATCTCCAGGCGCAGCAGCGTCTCCGACGGATCGCCGGCGGCGGCCTTGCCCAGCGCCTGGATCCAGGCCTGGCGCACCTGCGGGCCCACGGCCTTGCCCAGCTCCTGGTGGCTCGGCACCTGCTCGCCCGAACGCTGCTCCCAGGCGGTCATCAGCTGCGTCAACGCCTCGCCGTGCGCCTGCGCGGCCAGCTTGCGCAGCGCCGCCTGCGCATGTTCCTGCGCCTCGCGCTGGGCGCGGAAGGCGGCGTCGCCCAGGCGCGGGCCGCGGTCCTCGCGCTCGAAGCGGTCGCCGCGGTCGAAACGGTCCCCGCCGCGCGGCGGGCCGCGCCGGTCGTCGCGGCCCCCCGGGCCGCCGGGGCCGCCGGGGCGGCGCGCATCGAAGCGCCCGCCCGGCCTCGCGGCCGTGGCGACCTCCGGCCGGCGGGCGCCGGGGCGGTCGTCGCCGCGCATCGCGATCACCGGTTTCGGTGCGGGCTTGGGCGGCGCGGCGGCAGCGGCCTCGCTGCCCTCCGCGCCCTCGGCACCGGCTTCCGCCGTCGCCGTTTCGGCCGACCCCTCGCCACCGCGCTCGGCTGGCGCGGCCGCAGTGGCCGCAGTGGACGCAGTGGACGCAGGGGCCGCGGCGGGTTCCCCGCCGGACCGCAGCGCCTGCTCCAGGGCCTGCATCGCCGCGCGGATCTTCTGCGCGTCGCCGCTCGCGGTGGCTTCCTCCACCGCCTTCGAGGCTTCCAGCACCGCGCGGTCGCGCGCGCTCAGGGCCGCCGTCGCCTTCTCGCGCTCGGCGGTCTTGCGGTTGAAGGCCTCGTCGATCGGCTTGCGGAACGCATCCCACAGCTTCTGTTCCTGCTTGCGGTCCAGCGGCACGGTCTGCGCCTCGGCCTGCCAGCGCTGCTGCAGCGCCTTGACCGCGTCGATGCGCAGCATGGGCGCCTCGCCGAGCACCCTCGCCTCGTCGATCATGGCGTTGCGGCGCTCGACGCTTTCCTTCTGCGCGCGCTCCAGCGGGGCGGCAGCTTGCGAGATCGCCTCCTTCCACTGCGGCTGCAGTTCGGCGAAAGCCTTCTCGCTCAGGTGGCCGGCCTCGCGCCAGCGCTCGGAGAACTGGTGGATGGCGCGGTTGAAGCCCTTCCAGTCGCCGGTCTCGTTCTGCCCGTGTGCCGCGCCCCAGGCCTTCACTTCCTCGATCAGGGCCAGGCGCGCGGAGCGGTGTTCGGCGGCTTCGGACTTGACCTTGTCCAGCCACTCCTGCACCACCTTGTAGGCCTCGTTGCAGGCCTCGTCGAAGCGCTTCCACAGCGCGTGGTTGGGCGGGCCGCCCTGGTCGACCTGCTTCCACTGCTCGCGCAGGCCGCGCAGCGTCTCCTGCATCTTGCGGCCGCCGAAGCGGGGCTTGCGCACGACGGGCGCGGGCACCGGCGTCGCGGCGGGCGACTCGGCTTCGGCCTGCTCCGTGGCGGCGGCTTCGGTGTTCGCGGGGGCGGGCTCGGGTGTGACCGGCGCGGGCGCCGTCTCGAACAGGCCCTCGGCCTTGGCCACGAGTTCCTGCCGCAGCTGGTCGGCGCGCCAGCGCTGCCAGCCTTCGAGTTCGCCGGCGGCACCGAGCGCGGCATGCGCCTGCGCCTCGAGCTTGTCGTCGACGAGCTTGCCGTGTTCCTTGAGCGCGTTGCGCAGCGCGTTCGCCGCGCCGGCGCTGGCCTTGCCGTGGCCCTGCGCGACTTCCTGTTCCAGCTTGGCGAGCGCATCGCTCACGGCGTGGTTCGCCTTGGCCTTCAGCTCCGGATCGGCCTTCGGCCGGGGCGGCTTGGGTGGCGCACTCTCCAGTGGCAGGCCTCGCGCCTGGCGCAGTTCGTCGGCCCACACCGGCACCGGCGGCAGCGGGGCATTCGCGTCGTCGGCGGCTGCGGTGGCCTGCGCCAGCGCGGTCTGGAACGCATCCCACACCACCTGCAGCTGCGAGCGCGAGGCCTCCAGCAGCGGCGGGAACTTCGTGTCGACGCTGGCCCAGTTGGCGTCGTCCAGGAGGGCCTGCGCCTGCGCCTGCCACTGCGGCACGTCGGCGCGCAGCGCCTCGGCGGCCAGCTGGGCGTCCTTCCAGGACTTGGTGGACAGCACCTCGATGCGCTGCGCGAGCAGCACGGCGGCCTCCCGCTGGATCTGCACCCGGTTCTGCAGGTCCTCGATGCCCTTGACGCGCTCGGCGAGCTCCGACTTGACGCTGGCGAGCGGCTCGCGGCTCAGCGGCGCGCCGGCCTTGGCGGCATCGCGCTGCCAGGCGAGCGCATCGGCGATGTTCAGCCGCGGCTGGGAGAGCAGGTTGCGCGCCCGCTCGGACCATTCCGCGGCGATCGCTTCCTGCCCCTTGGCCCGCTTGATCTCGTCCAGGCGCTCGCGCAGCAGGCGCGCCGCGCCCTTGTCGCGCGCGCTCAGCTCGCGGAACACCTCCTGCATCTGCTCCGGGCTCGGCTCGGCGGCCAGCCACTCGCGCACGCGGGCGGCGCGCTCGCCGGAAGTGGGCGCGGAAAAGGCACCCCCGGTCAGCGCGTCCAGTGCCTGGGTGTCGTGGGTCTTCAAGCTGCTCACAATGGTTCTGTCGGAATGAATGGAAAGCCCCCGTGACGGGGGCAAGGGCCGTATTCTCGCCGCGAAACGCGCCGAAACGGACCGGGGTTGCGCAAATGGGGTGCCGCGCAGGGGCGCGACAAAAGGGAAAGCCCAAATGGAAAGCCCGGCCAGGCGCCTGAAGCTGCCTGCCGGGCTTGACGGTCCGACCCGATGTCGTTGCCGTCTGGGTCCGCAACGCGAACGGGATGTCCGCGTTGCGCCGGAAGCAAAGATTGCTTCCTCGAGGAAGCCGGGGCTGCCACGCAGTGGCCCTACCGGCTGACGCCTGATCGCTCAGGCCCCACCAAGGTACGCCGGGTCGGCCCGGATTGCAAATCGTCTTTTCAATGGCGAGGGCCGCTTCGATTGGGGACACCGACGCCAGATCGCCGCCTGGTAGACAAACGGCCGCCTGGCGGCCCCCTGGCCGACAAGCGGCGGCCGGGTTGTCAGCTTTTGCAACCTGCTCCTGATTTCGTAGCAGCCGTCCGGGTGTCAGGCGGGGCTGACAGCGGCCGGCGAGCCCGGACTACGGAACTTTCCTGCTGCTGAGCCCTACAGTATCAGTGTCTTATCACCTCAGAGGTATAAAGAATGCTTCAAACATCCTTGACCCTGCATTTAGCGCCTGCCTAGAATCCGCCCGTCCCCCACCCGTAGGGGGCAACCAGAAGACCCGCTGCCGAACCCGGCGAATCGGACTGGAACCGGATCCTCCCAATGAGGGCCACCGGTCCGATGGCGTACCAATCCAAACGAGGGGAACGAGAGTGCCCTGCCGCTTCACCAGGCGGCCGACGCTTTCGGCTCCGCGCGTAGAAAGGAAGTGCTATGACAGCGACAGGAAGACTGGGAAGACTCGCCCGCGGCGTGCAGACATTCTGCTGCGACGTCGCCGAGGGCTTCTTCGAGATCACGCACAACGGCTTCGCGGTGGTGGGGCTGGCAGTGGTGTTTTCCGTCATGACCTTGCTGGCCCGGCCCGACCTCCGTCAGGCCGGTGAAGCCCAGCTCGTGACCTGGCTGCATGCGCGCCAGGTGGAGACGCTCGGCCTCGTGCCCGAGCTCGATGCGATCGACCGCGCCACGGCGCTCAACCCCAAGGACCTGCCCAAGCAGCAGGCCGCGGTGGCCTACTGGCTCAGCAAGAAGTACCGGGTCGCCCCGGAGCCGCTGAGCGCGCTCGTGGCGGAGGCCTACGAGATCGGCGAGCGCACGAAGATCGATCCGACCCTGCTGCTGGCCGTGATGGCGGTGGAATCCGGCTTCAATCCCTTCGCGCAGAGCCCCGTGGGCGCGCAGGGCCTGATGCAGGTGATGACCGGCATCCACAGCGACAAGTACGAGAACTTCGGCGGCCGGCTGGCCGCCTTCGACCCGGTGACCAACCTGCGCGTGGGCGCCAAGGTCCTGCAGGAGTGCATCCAGCGGGCCGGCTCCGTGCAGGCGGGCCTGAAGTTCTACGTCGGCGCGGCGCTGCTGGCGGAAGACGGCGGCTATGCCGAAAAGGTGATGACCGAGCACGCCAGGCTGCAGCAGGTGGCCCACGGCCGGCCGGTGCCGATCGCCCCGCCGCCGACGCTGCGCACGATCGCCCCGAGCCCGGCGCCCTCCGTGCAGGACGCCGAGGCACCCGCCGTCATCTCCTAAGGTAAACTCGCCGGCGTGCGCGACTGGCGATAGGCGCGCCCTGCGGGGCGCGCTGACGTGGATTCTCCGGGGCCGAGGCCCCCCAACCACTGGGAAGCGTACCGCCGGCGATACACCGGGAAAGGCCGCTGCGCTCCTTCGGGGCGCCCGGCGTCCCCGGTCTGTCGCCGGTGCCCCGCCGTTCGCCTGGGCAGCCCTGCCTCTCGCACAGGGACCTTACGTCCACGGAACCGCCGCTCTCATGTACGACCGCCGAATCCTCATCCAAGACACCGATCCCGAGCTCTGGGCCGCCATCCAGGCGGAGAACCGCCGCCAGGAAGAGCACATCGAGCTGATCGCGAGCGAGAACTACGCCTCGCCCGCCGTCATGGCCGCCCAGGGCACCCAGCTGACGAACAAGTACGCCGAGGGCTACCCCGGCAAGCGCTACTACGGCGGCTGCGAGAACGTCGACATCGCCGAGCAGCTGGCGATCGACCGCATCAAGCAGATCTTCGGCGCCGACGCCGCCAACGTGCAGCCGCACTCGGGCGCGCAGGCCAACGAGGCCGTGTTCCTGGCGTTCCTCAAGCCCGGCGACACCATCATGGGCATGAGCCTGGCCGAGGGCGGCCACCTCACCCACGGCATGCCCCTGAACATGAGCGGCAAGTGGTTCAACGTCGTGAGCTACGGCCTGAACAAGGATGAAGCCATCGACTACGACGCGATGGAGCGCAAGGCCCGCGAGCACATGCCCAAGCTGATCATCGCCGGAGCCTCCGCCTATTCCCTGCGGATCGACTTCGAGCGTTTCGCCAGGGTGGCCAAGGACGTCGGCGCGATCTTCATGGTGGACATGGCCCACTACGCCGGCCTCATCGCCGCGGGCGTGTACCCCAACCCCGTGCCGCATGCCGACGTGGTGACCTCCACCACCCACAAGAGCCTGCGCGGCCCGCGTGGCGGCTTCATCCTGATGAAGGCGCAGCACGAGAAGGCCATCAACAGCGCGATCTTCCCCGGCCTGCAGGGCGGGCCGCTGATGCACGTGATCGCCGCCAAGGCCGTGGCCTTCAAGGAAGCGCTGGCACCCGAGTTCAAGGCCTACCAGCAGCAGGTGCTGCGCAACGCGCAGGTGGTGGCGGAAACGCTGGCCGGGCGGGGCCTGCGCATCGTCAGCGGCCGCACCGAAAGCCACGTGATGCTGGTGGACCTGCGCGGCAAGGGCATCACCGGCAAGGAAGCGGAAGGCGTGCTGGGCCAGGCGCACATCACCATCAACAAGAACGCGATCCCGAACGATCCGGAAAAGCCGATGGTCACCAGCGGCCTGCGCGTGGGCACGCCGGCCATGACCACGCGCGGCTTCCAGGAGGAGGAAGCGCGCCAGACGGCCAACCTGGTGGCCGACGTGCTCGACCACCCGCGCGACCCCGCCAACATCGAGCGGGTGCGCGAGCAGGTCAACGCCCTCACCCGCCGCTTCCCCGTCTACAAGTAGAGAAATGACAGCCCCCACGGTCGGCACTTCGTGTCCTCCCTGCCCCCCGAGGGGGCTCTCGCTTGCTTGGGGCGGCCCGGCGCTGCGCTCGGCATGAAATGCCCGTTCTGCGGCCATGCCGACACCCAGGTGGTGGAGACGCGCATGGCCGAGGACGGCGACTTCATCCGCCGGCGGCGCCAGTGCGCGCACTGCGAGAAGCGCTTCACCACCTACGAGCGGCCGGACGTCACCTTCCCCGCGGTGGTGAAGAAGGACGGCCGCCGCATCGAGTACGACCGCAGCAAGCTGCTCGGTTCGATGAACCTGGCGCTGCGCAAGCGCCCGGTGAGCACCGAGCAGATCGATGCCGCCGTGGAGCGCATGGAGGAAAAGCTGCTGAACCTGGGCGTGCGCGAGATCCCGAGCTCGCGCATCGGCGAGCTCGTCATGCGCGAGCTCAAGAAGCTGGACAAGGTGGCCTACGTCCGCTTCGCCAGCGTGTACCGCAGCTTCGAGGACGTCGACGAGTTCAAGACCGTCGTCGACGAGATCCGGCGCTGAGCGCGGGCGCCCCCGCCCCTAGGACCGGCGCCCGCCCCGCGCCTGGAATTCGACTTCCACGCGGATCTGCGAACGCACCGCGACCTGGTCCCGTTCGCCGGGGCTGAACTTCGCCGCCGCGAAGGTCTGGCGGATCGTGCGTTCGAACGAAGGATGCACGTCCGGGCTGTCGACGCGGATGCGCTGCACGCCGCCGTGCTCGTCGATGAACAGCGTGATGCGGACCTTCAGGTCCACCACCCCGGCCACGTCCTCGGGGAACGGGACGTCGACCACGCCGAGCGGGCGCGGCGGCACGGTGAGCTCGCCCCTGGGCAGGTAAGGCGCTTCGGCTGCCGGCGCGGCAGGCGCCTCCGGTGTCGCGGGAGCCGCCGTGGCCTGCACCACCGGCTGCGGCGGCACGGCACGCTGCTGCACCGGCTCGGGCGCCGGCGGCGCTCCGAGCGTGGCCTGCGCCGCCGCGGGCGGCTCGATGTCCGGCTGCGCCGGCGCGGACCACTGCACCGGCCGCACCAGGAAGGCCATTGGCGTTTCGCGCAAGGCCCCCCGCGGCGCGGGCTGCGGGCCCACCGTCGCGAACCACGCGAGCACCGCCCCGTGTCCGAGCAGGGCCAAGGCAACGGCCTGCCAGAAACCGGGGCGGCGGTCCAAGGTCAATCCAGCAGTTCGCGCCAGGAAGTGCGCCGCAGGTTCGCCGCCGCGCTCTCCGGGTCGCCCGGGAAGGTCGTCAGGTCACCGGTACTCTCCGTGACGATGCCTTCCACGGCCCCCGAGGTCAGTTGCACCACGGTCACGCCCTGGATCATCACGTCGCCCACATAGTTCGAAGTGGACGAGCCGGTGGCGATGTTGAACTTGTAGAGGAACGACTTCCCGCCCGCCGAACACGAGTCGCTGTTCGGGAGGTTCGAGCCGATGAACAGCGTCTGCAGCGCCAGCTGCGGGTCGACCGAGACGCGCTCGCCCGCGGGCAGGTCCACCCGCCAGCCGGCCTTCGTCATCCAGTCCACCGAGTTCGCCGAGCTGGTGCGGTCCGTGCCGCTGACCGTGATCGTCTGCGTCGCGAAATTGGTGTTGCTGCGCACCACGCCGTAGGAGGAATTGGTCAGCGGGTCCTTGATCGCGTAGATGCTCTGCACCCTGCTGTCCGTCAGGTCGGAGGTCCCCAGGTAGCGGCCGGTCGCGACGAAGACCACCGGGAACCGGCTGCCGTTGTAGTTGACTTCCGCGACGGTGGGAACCGTGCTCACGGGCTGGACGGCGCCCGTCGGTCCGGTGAGCCTCGCCAGCAGCAGGGCCGCGTTGTTGGGCTCCACCAGGCTGTCGATGTCGAAGCGCCAGAGGTTGCCGAGCATGTCGCCGCCGTAGAAGCGCCGCGCCGAGTTGGTGGTTTCCGTGTCGACCCAGTCGTTGATCTTCGCCAGGCCGCTGGGCGTGGAACTGCTGCCTGCCGGCGTCGTTCCGCTGCTGTAGGTCTGGAGGTCGACCAGCTGCGCGCCCGTATTCGCGTCGACGACGATCAGGTGGCCGTTGCCGTCGCCGGGGCTCACGTTGTTGTACCCCGAGGCGAAGACCACCACCCAGGTGCCGTTGGCGCGCTTCGTGATGATCGGGTTGCCGAAGGTCAGGCCCAGGTTGGCGTTCTGCGCGGTGCCGAACTCCCACAGCAGCTTCGGCGCCGCCGGGTTGGTCACGTCCAGCGCGTAGTAGCCGCGGCCGCCCGCGCTCAGGCCGCCCACCACGATGGTCTTCCAGGCGCCGCCCACGAAGATGTCGCCCATCTGCGGCGAGCCGTCGACGAAGTAGGAGTGGTTGTTGGCGTAGTTCGTGTCCGCCAGCTTGTACATGTTGCGGATCACGAAGGACGGGACGTAGGCCCACAGCTCGTTGCCCGTCGCCCGGTCGAAGGCGTGCAGCATGCCGTCGTTGGCCGCGGCCAGCACCACGGCCTGGCGGCTCGCCTGCGCGGCGACGAAGGCCTGGTAATCGTTCTCGTTGTACCGGAAGCCCGGCTTGCCGACGAACAGCGGCGAGGCGTTGATGATGTCGCCCAGCAGGTTGTCCCGCGTCCGGTAGTACGACAGGGTCTGGTCGCCGCGCAGGTAGTTCACCAGGTTGCGGCCGTCGTTCGCCGCCGTCGTGTCGGCCGCGCTGAGCTGGGCGCACTGCTGCGGGTTGCCGCTGCCGCTGGCACCGGTGCGCGAGCAGAAGTTGCTCATGTCGTAGCCGTCGGTGCTGAGGTTCCCGAAGGTGAAGGTGCGCAGCACGGAAGTGCCCGAAGGATTCGGGTAGTAGATCGTGCGGCTGTCCGCCGTCCGCGTGTCGAGCTGCGCCTTCGCCGACCACGTGACGGTGCTGGAGATCTGGCCGGTGGTCGGGTCGATCCGCCGCGACAGCACGTCGCCCACCCACTTCTGGGTGGTGAACTGGGCCACGTAGATGTCGTTGTCGCCCTGCACCGGTTGCAGCGAGCTGGTGGAAGCCGCCGAGGCCGAGCCCGTGATCGCCTTGATCGAATCGAGCGCCGAGTTCAGGCTGTTGGTGAGCGTCGTCGGGTCCCCGGCGCTGAAGTACTGGCCGCGCCCGTTCACCGCCGCGTGCCACAGGTCGTCGATGTTCTGCGGCTCGCCACCCGAGACGGTTTCCACCGGCGACGGCCAGTTCTTGCTGGTGTTGGTGATGTCGAAGTAATCGCCGGACAGCTGCGTGAGGTAGTTCGGGTCGTAGCGCAGCAGGCCGCTGGCGCCCAGGCCCAGCGTGAAGGTCGTCATGTGCTGCCAGTTCGCCGAGTCGCCGTAGGAGTGCGCGGCGTCGTTCTTGCTGCCCGGGACGTTGTTGTTGCAGACGTCGGCGCCCAGCGAACCCGTGCAGTTGCCCAGGCCGGCGTCGCGCAGGTCGGTCTGGTAGTAGTACATCGCCACGTCCGCCAGGGTGTTGGAGGTGCCGCCGGTGCTGCTGGTCACCGCGCTGACCGAGGCATGCGGGACGGGGCTTTCCGTCGTATCGGTGCTGTTGACCACGACGATGGCCGTGCCCAGGACCGTCGTCGGACCCGCGGTGGTGGGTGGGTTCACCACGAAGGTCGAGGTCGTCGTCGACGGCAGGTTCTGGGTGATCGCGGACGAGGAGGACGGACTGGAACGGCAGCTCGTTCCCACGTTGCCGGCCGCCGTGGTGACCCACGGCGAGAAGTCGGTCGTCGTGGTCGGCGCCGGCGTATTGACCTGGTGCGTTGTCACCGCCGTTCCGTTCGTGACGGTCGGCGTGCCGTCGACGCTCCTGCTGTTCAGCGTCCCCGCCACCGGACCGGTGTCATTGACCTGCGTGCCGTTCACGGTCTTGATCACGCGTGAGAACTGCGTGACGTCGGTCTTGGTGGTCGTGAAGGTCGAGGTGCTGTTCTGGGTGGTCGTGTCCGTGGCGAACGTCGTCGTCACGTTGACTGAGTCCCGTACCTGCGTCAGCGAACGCTGGACCGCTTGCGAGCCGCTGCAGCTGACGCCTCCCGGGCGGACGGTGTACGTGCCGCTTGCCGTCCCGTTGGTGCCCGACGAGGCGTAGGTGAACTGGGTCGGCGACAGTACCGTCACCGTCACTCCGTTCGTGTCGCGGAAGCTGTTGTTGAAGGTGCCGTTGTTGCTGGCGCTGATCTCGATGTTGTCTCCCGTCACCAGGTTGTGCCCTGCCGCCACGGTGACGGTCACGAGGTTGCCGCCCGTACGGGTCATCTTCGAGCCGTCGACGGTGAACGACGGCACCAGGACGAACGCCGTCTGTTGCTGGCCCGCCGTCGTGCTCCGCGGCGTCATCGTGGTGGTGCTCGTTGTCAGGGTGCTGGTGGTGACCGACGGCTGCGTCTTGGTCGAGACGGTCACCGTCGTGACCGTCCACGTCTCCGTGGTCGTGCGCGTCACGCTGCCGCCGTCGAACATCGGACGCAGCGTGCCGCCGCCATCCTGCTGGCCGACCTTGGTGGTCCCGTCCAGCTGCAGCGCGCCGTAGGTGCTGGTTTCGAAACCGGTGTTCCAGTAGCCGTCCGTCGAAAGCAGCGTGAAGTTGCGCTGGCACGAGTACTGCACCGGGTCCACCGTCTGGCCGGGCGCCTTGTTGGCGAAATACCGGCCCGCCTTGGCGAGCGCGCCCCGCAGCGGCGTGGTGATGGAGGGATCCGCGGCGTTCAGCTTCGTGTAGAAGCTCGCCTTCTGGGTCGCATCGAAATCGCGGATGTTCAGGAAACTCGTGCCTTCCGTCGCGTTCGTGGAGCTGATCGTGGTGAAGCCGACCCGGTAACGATCGTCGATGCCCTTGAAGGCCCAGGTCATCGCCGTCTTCATCATGTCCATCCGCGTGCGGTAGTACCGGTTCCAGTTCGCGTAGTTCTGGGCCTCGGCGGACGTGGAGCCGACGGCGTGCGGCACGAAGACGTTGCTGCCCGGCGTGGAGCCGATCGCGCTGCTGCACTCCCGGTAGAACGTGCTGCTGGTGATCAGGTTCGCGGTGGCATCGTACGAGTAGCCGAGCTTGCGCTGCGGCGACGTGCTGCTGTAGGTGAAATAGGTGTTGGCGACGCCCTTGCCGATCGACGCGGGACTCAGCGCGCCGGTACCGACCACGTCCCACACCCGGATGGTCATCGCGCCGGTGCTTCCGTTCCATGCGGTCACGACGCCGATGAAGAACTTGCTGGCGCTGCCGTAGACCGTCACTTCCTGGCTGCCGTCGGCCGCGTACGAGCCGCTGCTGAAACTGCCCGTCACCGTGACGTTCACGTTGACGTTGGGGCCCGTCGGCCACTGGGCCGCAGTGATGTTGTTGAGGCTCCTGATCGAGGTGAGCCCATTTTCCGTGCTCGTCGGATCCAGGAAGGCGGTGGTGCCGACGGCCTGCACGACACCCGTCGAACTGACCGGCGGGTTGTACGTGACCGTCGGGTCGTACGCCACGCCGTTGCACTGCGCCGCCCGGTAGCCGTAGACGCTGTGCGAGAAGCCGGCCTCGTCGGGCACGTAGTCCCGCCCCATGGACCCCGAGTCGTCCAGGATGAACATGATGTTCGGCTTGATCTGCCCGCTGGAGGACGTGAACAGCGGTGCGCCGGCGATGTCGGTGTTGGCGGCGATCGCGGCCGCGCTGCAGGCCGCGAGCAGCCAGGCGGCTGCAGAAGCGAAGCTGCGCAGTCGGCTGGTGAATTTCAGGTCGGCGGCTTTCATGGATGCCTTTCCGGCGGTCGTCCCGTCAGAAGTGGATGAGGGTTTCGGTGTAGCTGACGGTGTTGCGCGGTCCCTCGACCCGCACGATCACACGGAAATAAGGACTGGCGATGCTCGAGCTGATCCGGCCGCCGGGGTGCAGTGCGCCGCGGTCGACCGCCGTGGACGTGACGGCCACGGCGGGCCGCACGCACAGGTTCGTGCCGCTCGGGGCGCCCACGTTGTCGCACAGGCGCGTGATCACCCACTGCACCTTGTTGTTGTTCACCTTGGTGCCGGTGAAGGGCAGGACTTCGCAGTTCTCGAAGGTCCCCAGGGCGGCGCCGTTGCAGTCGCCGTCCCAGTTGACCAGCGGCAGCTTGTTGGCGCTCGACGTGTGCGTGCCGGCCGGATCCAGCTTGTCGATGCTGCTGGCGTAGTAGCCGCGGTCGGGGATGTTGGCGTCGAGCGTGGCGCCGCCGACGTTGGCCTGCAGCCAGGTCAGCGCCTCCTCGGTGGCGGACGACGCCGAAACCAGCGCGTCCTGCTTGAACCCCAGGTTGCCCATGATCAGCGTGCCGGTGTCGACGGAGCGCGTCAGCGCCACGGCGCCGAACGCGAGCACCACCAGCGCCATCAGCGTGAACAGCAGCGACACGCCGCTCTGCACCCGGCGCAGGGCGGGAAGGCGGCGGGGGCGCGGCATCTTCATCATGAATTCCACAGCAGGTTGCGCAGCGGGACGACCGTCTCGAAGACCTTGTAGCGGTAGTGCTTCCAGTCGGGCAGGGTGTCCAGCTTGATCGTCACGCACCGGCTGGTGCCGCAGGTCGCGCTGCCCGCCACCGTGGCGGCGCTGCCGACGTCCCAGCTGACGTTCGCCGGCGTGACCTCTTCCTTCTCGTATTGCGGGCTGCGCGCCACGAGCGCCAGCCGCACCGCCATCACCTGCTGCCACAGCGCGTTGGTGGTGGGCGTCACGTTGTCCCAGGTGTCGACGCTGCCGTCGGCGTTGGTGTCCTTGCCGTAGAAGGCCTGCAGCTGGACGATGTTCGGGTACAGCTCGGTCGCGGCCGGATAGGAAGGGGTGCCGAGCGCGTCCCCGGCGATGCTGAGGCTCCTCACCACCAGCGCGTTGTTCAGGACGCTGTAGGTGGAATCGATCGGCACGCCCAGGTTGATCAGGCCCCCGCCCTCGCCATAGCTGGCGGTGGGGGAGCCCGCATTGTTCCAGCCGCCGTCGTCCGTGCGCGCGACCTGCGGGACGCTGCCCGGGTTGTCGCTCACCCGGAACATCTCGCACGGCACGCCCGGCGGGGCGGAGACGGTCTGGGCCACGACCACCAGGTCGCCCTTGACGATGGTACGGACGCTGCCCACCGGCACGGCGGTGCCCGGCGGCGCATAGCCCGGCGCCACGATCCGCAACGGGATGGAAAACGAGGTCTTGCCGCTCGCCAGGATCCGGATCGCATCGGGCGCGCCGGAAGCTCCGTCCGTGATCGTCACGGGCGCCAGGCTGGCCGGGAAACCGGCGACTGCCGCCCCGGCGAACCTCGCCGTCAGCGTGCAGCCGACCACCGGGGGCACCGCGCCGAAGCCGTAGCCGGCGGACTGCAGTTGCCGCTGCAGGGTGTTCAGCGCCAGGGCGCCGTTCACCTGTGCGTCGGAGCCGGAGCTCGTGGACCGCTTCTGGCCCTCGGAGTTCACCAGCACGTGGGTGACGGCCAGGGTGGCGAGCAGCCCGATCAGCACCCCGATCATCAACTCGACCAGGGTGAAGCCTTGCTGGCCCGGCCTAGCGGATGGACGTCGCGACCACATACGTGTGCGTTCCTTCGGCGGGAGTGGACCAGGTGACGGTGATCGAGACCACGCCCGTCGCGGGCGTCGTCGCGATCTGCGCGGCGCCGCCGGGCAGGGTGGCGGCGACCTTGGACTTCCAGTCCATGCAGGGCTGGTAGGAGTCGCAGGCGCCCGAGGTGTCGTACTGGGCCAGGTTGGCGCGGTCGGCCCAGATGTTGCCCATCACCTGCGAGCTGAGGTAGTTGGCGTCGGCGCGGAACTTCGCGGTGCCCTGCGCGCGGGTCATCGCGACCTGCAGGCCCACCAGGCCGATCACGCCGAAGGCGAAGATCAGGATGCCGATCAGGGCCTCGATCAGCGCAATGCCCTGCTGGCCATTGCGAAGGCGGGAGGAATGCTTGGCCTTCATATGCGTCTCGCTCAAGGCATCTGGCAGGCGCGCGCGTCGTTGGCGTCGGCGGCGGTCGCCCGCGGATCGCACATCCGGATGCCGCCGGACGTCGAGATCTCGATGCGCAACGGCCGCACGTCCGTGCTGGCCGCATGCACGAGGTCGATCTTCGCCATGCCGCCGCCCACCCGCTGGCCGAAGCCGTTGAAGGACACGGAGCTGGCGGCGTTGCCGTCCTTGTCGACGGCGGTCACGGTGATGCCGTCGGCGGCCTTGCCCGGCCCGTAGATTTCCACGATGCGCGGCGTCACGGTCGGGGACGGGCTGACGGAGCAATGGGACGAGGGGTCGTCCAGGCTCACCACCCAGGCGGCCGAGCCGGTGGAGAGCGCGCAGGTGTCGTCCGGCAGGGTCGTGCTGGTGGGCGTCACCATCCAGAAGGTGACCACCTTGTTGCGCTTCATCGCCTCGGACCGCGCCTTCTGCAGGCCGGTCTGCGTCGTTTCCGTGAGGCCGCGGACGTGCGTGGCGCGGATCCAGTCCGTCATGCCCGGCAGACCGGTCGCCAGCAGGACACCCAGCACCGAGACCGTGACCGCGGCCTCGACGAGGTTGAATCCACGCTGGCGGGCCGCAATCAGCACTCGGTCCCCTTCATCAGCCAGCAGCTCTTGTCCACCGTCTGGCCCTTGAACCGGGTGGTCTTCTGGCGGTTGTTCTCGTCCACGGTGTACACGTGGCCGGTCGCGCGGCCGCCGGACCCGGTGGCGGTGATCGTGTACCCGTTGGTGGTAACCAGGCAGGCGTAGGTGAAGTACTTCGCGTTGGCGGGCACGAAGTTGCCCCAGGCGGGCGCGTTCGCGCCGTTGGCGCAGGCTCCGCCGTTGGTGGTGCCGTAGTTCTTGTAGTCCTGGAAGTACTGCTCCATCTTCACGCGGTAATCCGAGAGCGCGGCGAAGGCCTCCGGCAGCTGGCCGCGGCGCACGTAGTCGATGTAGCTCGGGTAGCCCACCCCGCCGAGGATGGCGATGAGGGCCACGGTGATCATCAGCTCGATCAGCGTGAAGCCGGCATGACGGTACGACCGGGCCCGGCGGGTCTGCGACAAGATGTCTCTCCAACGATGTGTCGAGGCGGATGCTACGCAGCGACCGGACCCCCTGCCACGCCGGTGCGCCCGGCGGTCAGGGTCGCGGGACAAGCGGTCCGGGGCTTTCGCACACGGCTTCGCCGCTGCCACGGCCCTGCAGCCAAGGATCAGCTACAGCTGTCCAGACGCACCTTCTGCACGCGCGGCCGGCCGGCGGCGTTGATGATGATCCGGCGGGCCTGCACCGCATCCACGGAGGCGCGGCAGACGGTGAATGATCCGGCCTGGAAGGCCCCCGACACCAGCCTGGTGACGCCGACGGGACCGTAGGACACGTAATGTGTCACAGGTCCGTTGCCCACGAGCCGCCAGCCGGGGGGCAGCCCGCGCAGCCCCTGGATCACCGGCTCGCCCGGCTCGCGCGTGCCGCTGTTGTTGGCGTCGTGGAAGACGATCCAGCCCTGCTCCCACCCCCCCGTTTCGGCGCACGCCTCGCCGTCGGCGGACTTGCACACCACCACCCGGGCGTTGCGCTTGATGGCCTCGCTGCGCGCCAGCATGAGCTGCTGCAGCACGTCGTTGGACACGGTCTGCAGCCGCAGGTCGTCCAGCAGCTCGGCGAAGCTGGGCACGCCGACGGCCAGCAGCACGCCGAGCACGGAGACGGTGACGAGCACTTCGACGAGGGTGAAGCCGCGGGCGGGGCGATCCATGGCCTGCACGATAGGAAGCGGCCCCGCCGGCCGCAGTGCGCTGTTGCGGCGCGCGCCGGTGAAGGAAGGCGCACGCGCTTTGTCGCAGAATCGCGCGATGCCGCAAGCAGATCGCTGGATGAATGAGGCCCTCGCGCTGGCGGCGCGGGCGGTCGGCCTGTCGGAGCCGAATCCGCGGGTGGGCTGCGTGATCGTGGCGGCCGACGGCGAGCGCGTCCTCGGCCAGGGCCACACGCAGCCGGCCGGCCAGGCGCATGCGGAAGTCATGGCGCTGCGCGACGCGGCCGCGCGCGGGGCGGACGTGCGCGGTGCCACGGCCTACGTCACGCTGGAGCCCTGCGCGCACCACGGCCGCACCGGGCCGTGCTGCGATGCGCTGGTCGCCGCGGGCCTGGGCCGCGTCGTCGCCTCGCTCACCGATCCCAATCCGCTGGTGGCCGGCCAGGGCTTCGCGCGGCTGCGCGCGGCCGGCGTGGCGGTGGAGACGGGGCCCGGCGCCCGCGCGTCGCGCGAGCTGAACATCGGCTTCTTCAGCCGCATGGTGCGCGGCCACCCCTGGGTGCGCCTGAAGATCGCCGCCTCCCTCGACGGCCAGACGGCGCTGGACAACGGCCGCAGCCAGTGGATCACCGGCGAGGCCGCCCGCGCCGACGGCCACGCCTGGCGCGCCCGCGCCGGCGCCCTGCTCACCGGCATCGGCACCGTGCTGGACGACGACCCGCGGCTGGACGTGCGCCTCGCACCGGTCGGCAGGCAGCCGCCGCTGGTGGTGGTCGACAGCCGGCTGCAGACACCGCCCGCGGCCGCCCTCTTCTGCGTGCCCGACCGCCCGGTGTGGATCTACGCCGCGCAGGCGGATGCGCAGGCGCAGGCGGCGCTCCAGGCGCGCGGCGCCCACGTCACCCTGCTCCCCGGTGCCGGCGGCAAGGTGGACCTGGCCGCGCTGCTGAAGGACCTGGCCGGGCGCGGCGTCAACGAGCTGCACGTGGAGGCCGGCTTCAAGCTCAACGGGTCGCTCCTGCGCGAGTCGCTGGTCGACGAGTTCCTCGTGTACCTCGCGCCCAGGCTGCTCGGAAGCGGGCGCGGCATGGTCGCCATCGGGCCGCTGGAGGACCTGGCGCAGGGCGTGGCGCTGGAGTTCGGGCCGATCGAGCGCGTCGGCGACGACCTGCGCGTGCTCGCCCGCGTCCCGGGCCGGGACTTCTAGGCCGGGTCGGCAGGGAAGCGGGCCTGCGCCGGGGCCTGTCACAATGGAGGGATGTTCACCGGCATCATCACCGGCGTCGGGCGTATCGCCGCCATCGACGACCTCGGATCTTCCCAGCAGCACGGCAAGCGGCTGACCATCACCGCACCGGCCGGCTACCTGGACGATGTGGGGCTGGGCGACAGCATCGCCCTGAACGGCGCCTGCATGACGGTGACCTCGCTGGATGCCAACGCCGGCCACTTCACGATCGAGATCTCCGCCGAATCGCTGGACAAGACCGCCGGCCTCGCGCAGCCCGGCCCCGTGAACCTGGAAAAGGCGCTGCGCGCGCAGGACCGCCTGGGCGGCCACCTCGTCTCCGGCCACGTCGACGGCGTCGGCGCGGTCACCAGGATGGCGCCGGTCGGCGAAAGCTGGGAACTGCGCATCCTGGCGCCGCAGGCGCTGGGCAAGTACCTCGCCTACAAGGGCTCGATCACCGTCAACGGCGTGAGCCTCACGGTCAACACGATCGAAGACCGCGCCGACGGCTGCGAGCTGAGCATCAACCTGATCCCGCACACCGTGGAAAACACCGCGCTGCACGCGCTCAAGGCCGGCAGCCGCGTCAACCTCGAAATCGACCTCATCGCCCGCTACGTCGAACGGATGCTGGGCGCCGGAAAGGCACTCCCATGAACGCACGCACGCCCGTGGCGCCCGTGGCCATCTCGAGCGTCGAGGAGATCGTCGCCGAGATGAAGGCCGGCCGCATGGTCATCCTCGTCGACGAGGAGGACCGCGAGAACGAAGGCGACCTCGTGCTGGCCGCCGAGCACGTCACGCCCGAGGCGATCAACTTCATGGCGCGCTTCGGCCGCGGCCTGGTCTGCCTGACACTCACGCGCGAGCGCTGCGAGCGGCTGCAGCTGCCGCCCATGGTGGCGCGCAACGGCACCAAGATGGGCACGGCCTTCACCGTTTCCATCGAGGCGGCCGAGGGCGTGACCACCGGCATCTCCGCCGCCGACCGCGCCCGCACCGTCCAGGCCGCCGTGGCGCGCGATGCCAAGGCGGACGACCTGGTGCAGCCGGGCCACATCTTCCCGCTGCAGGCCGTGGACGGCGGCGTGCTGATGCGCGCCGGCCATACCGAAGCCGGCTGCGACCTCGCCGCCATGGCGGGCCTCACGCCCGCCGCCGTGATCTGCGAGATCATGAAGGACGACGGCACCATGGCCCGCCTGCCGGACCTGCAGGTGTTCGCCGCGGAACACGGGCTGAAGATCGGCACCATCGCCGACCTGATCCACTACCGCAGCCGCAACGAATCGCTGGTGCGCAAGATCGGCGAGCGGCCCATCGCCACCGCCTTCGGCGAGTTCACCGCCCACGCGTGGCGCGACAAGCCGAGCCAGGGCCTGCACCTCGCGCTGGTCAAGGGCACGTGGCAGCCCGGGCAGGAGGTGCCGGTGCGGGTGCACGAGCCGCTGTCGGTGCTCGACGCGCTGGAGATCCGGCGCCCCATGCACTCGTGGAGCCTCGACCAGAGCCTCAGCCACATCGCGGCCACCGGCCACGGCGTGGCGGTGCTCCTGAATTGCGGCGAGACGGCGGACCAGTTGCTGGCGCAGTTCGAAGGCACGGCCAAGGCCTCGCATGCGCCCGAGCGCGGGCGCATGGACCTGCGCAGCTACGGCGTGGGCGCGCAGATCCTGCGCGAGCTGGGCGTGCAGCGCATGAATCTCATGGGCACGCCGCGGCGCATGCCCAGCATGGCCGGCTACGGCCTCGAAGTGGCGGGCTACATCCACCGCCCCGATTGAACGAATCCCGAGGGTTTTCATGTTTGGTGCAGACAAGGGCACGGCCGACCGGCTGGACGGCAAGGAACTGGTCATCGGCATCGTGCAGGCGCGCTTCAACCAGGGCGTGACGGACACGCTGGCGAAGGCCTGCCGCGACGAGCTGCTCGCGCGTGGCGTGCAGCAGAAGAACATCGACCACGTGCTGGTGCCGGGCGCGCTCGAAGTGCCCATCGCCCTGCAGGCGATGGCCGAGAAGGGCGGCTACGACGCCCTGGTGGCGCTGGGCTGCGTGATCCGCGGCGAGACCTACCACTTCGAGCTGGTGTCCAACGAATCGGCCGCGGGCGTGACGCGCGTGGCGCTGGACTACCAGTTGCCGATCGCCAACGCGATCCTCACCACCGAGAACCTGGAGCAGGCGCTCGCGCGGCAGGTCGAGAAGGGCCGCGACGCAGCGCTGGTCGCCATCGAGATGGCCAACCTGGTGGACGACCTCGGATGACCGCCGCTCCCGCCCGCAAGACTTCCACCAAGCCGCCCCGCAGCCGCGCCCGCGAATTCGCGGTGCAGGCGCTGTATCAGCACCTGGTGGGCAAGCAGGATGCCGAGTCCATCGACCAGTTCACGCGCGGCCTCTCGGGCTTCCACAAGGCCGATGCGGTGCACTACGACGCGCTGCTGCACGGCTGCATCCGCGAGGCGGCTGAACTCGATGCGCTGATCCTGCCCCTGCTCGATCGCCGGCTGGAGGAGATCTCGCCCATCGAGCACGCCGTGATGTGGATCGGCGCCTACGAGTTCCTGCACGCGCCCGACGTGCCCTGGCGCGTGGTGCTCAACGAATGCATCGAGCTGGCCAAGGAGTTCGGCGGCACCGACGGCCACAAGTACGTCAACGGCGTCCTGAACGGCCTGGCGCCCAGGCTGCGCGCGGTCGAAGTCGAGGCGGACCGCGCCACCGGCAAGGCGAGGCCCTGAAGCGATGAGACTCTCGAAGCGCGCCCAGCGCATCGAACCGTTCTACGTGATGGAGGTCGCCAAGGCGGCCTCGCAGCTGGCGCGCGAGGTCGCCCGCAGCGCCAGCCCGATGATCTTCCTGAACATCGGCGAGCCGGACTTCACCGCGCCGCCGCTGGTGCAGGAAGCGGCGGAAAGGGCGATCCGCGACGGCCGCACGCAGTACACCGACGCCATCGGCCTGCACGCGCTGCGCGAGCGCATCAGCGGCTGGTACCGCCAGCGCTTCGGCGTGCAGGTGCCGGCCAGCCGCATCGTGGTGACGGCCGGCGCCTCCGCCGCCCTGCAGCTCGCCTGCCTCGCGCTGATCGAGGCGGGCGACGAGATCCTGATGCCGGACCCGAGCTACCCGTGCAATAGGCAGTTCGTGAGCGCCGCCGACGGCGACGCCGTGCTGATCCCGACCACCGCCGCGGAGCGCTTCCAGCTCAGCGCTGCCAAGGTGGAGGAGCACTGGGGCGCGCGCACGCGCGGCGTGCTGCTCGCCTCGCCCTCCAACCCCACGGGCACCTCGATCCATCCGGACGAACTGCGCAGGATCCACGGCTTCGTGCGCGCGAAGGGCGGCATCACGCTGCTGGACGAGATCTACCTGGGCCTGTCCTACGACGACACCTTCGGCCACACGGCGCTCGCGCTGGACGACCAGGTGATCAGCATCAACAGCTTCTCGAAGTACTTCAACATGACCGGCTGGCGGCTCGGCTGGCTGGTGGTGCCGGAAGTGCTGGTGGCCCCGATCGAGCGCCTCGCGCAGAACCTGTTCATCTGCCCGAGCACCGTGGCGCAGCACGCCGCCCTGGCCTGCTTCGAGCCGGAGAGCATCGCCGAATACGAGCGCCGGCGCGCCGAGTTCCAGGCCCGCCGCGACTGGTTCATCCCGCAGCTGCAGGCGATGGGGCTGGCGGTGCCGGTGGTGCCCGACGGCGCCTTCTACGCGTGGGCCGATTGCGCCGTTGCGGCGCAGCGCCTGGGCGTGCAGGGCAGCTGGGATTTCGCTTTCGAGGTGATGCGGCGCGCCCACGTGGCGGTGACGCCCGGGCGCGATTTCGGCCATGCGGACACGGGCCGCTTCATCCGCCTTTCCACCGCCAATTCGATGGCGCAGCTGCAGGAAGCCGCCGCGCGGCTGAAGGGCCTGCTGGCATGAACGCCGCCGGGGTCTTCACCTGGCCGGTCCGCGTCTACTGGGAAGACACCGATGCGGGCGGCATCGTGTTCTACGCCAACTACCTGAAGTTCTTCGAGCGCGCACGCACCGAGTGGCTGCGCTCGCTGGGCATCGCCCAGGGTGCGCTGCGCGCGAGCGCCGGCGGCATCTTCATCGTCAGCGAGACTTCCGTGCGATATCTCGCACCGGCGAAGCTCGACGACGAACTTCTTGTTACGGCCGAGTTGAAAGACGTTGGCAAAGCCTCTCTGATAATCGGCCAGCAGGCCCTGCGCGGCGCGACGCTGCTGGCCGCCGGCACGATCCGCATCGGCTGGGTCGACGACAAGACACTGCGGCCGGGGCGCATCCCGCCCGCCATCCTGGGAGTCCTCGAGCGCGAATGAACCAAGACCTGTCGATCCTCCAACTCGTGCTGGGCGCCAGCTTCGTCGTGCAGCTGGTGATGCTGCTGCTGCTGATCGTTTCCGTGACGAGCTGGGCCGCCATCTTCGGCAAGCTGTTCGGCCTGCGCCGCGTCAACCGGAAGAACGAGGAATTCGAGCGCGACTTCTGGTCCGGCACCAGCCTCAACGACCTGTTCGCCGCGGCGGCGCAGAACGCCAAGCTCGCCGGCCCCATGGAGCGCATCTTCGCCTCCGGCATGCGCGAGTACCAGAAGCTGCGCGAGCGCCGCATCAGCGATGCGCCCACCCTGCTCGATGGCGCGCGGCGCGCGATGCGCGCGAGCTTCCAGCGCGAGCTCGACGTGGTGGAGATGCACCTGTCGTTCCTGGCCTCGGTCGCCTCCGTGTCGCCCTACGTCGGCCTGTTCGGCACGGTGTGGGGCATCATGCACGCCTTCAGCGGCCTGGGCGCCCTGCAGCAGGTGACGCTGGCCACCGTGGCGCCCGGCATCGCGGAGGCGCTGGTCGCCACCGCGCTGGGCCTGTTCGCCGCGATCCCCGCCGTGGTCGCCTACAACCGCTTCGCGCGCGACATCGACCGGGTGGCGATCAAGCTGGAGACCTTCATCGAGGAGTTCTCCAACATCCTGCAGCGCAACCTCGGCGCGCAGAGCGCATCGGGGCACTAGAAATGCCGGCCCCCACGCTCCTCACTTCGTGCAGTCGCTGCCCCCCGGGGGGGCGCAGGCCTCCTGCGGGCGGCCGGGCGGAGGCCTGATGCCGCATGTGGCCCACCGCGGCCGCGGCCGCCGCGCGCTCAACGAGATCAACATGGTCCCGTTCATCGACGTGATGCTGGTGCTGCTGATCATCTTCATGGTCACGGCACCGCTGATCACGCCCAGCCTGATCGACCTGCCCAGCGTCGGCAAGGCCGCGCGCAAGCCGGACAAGGTGGTGGAGGTGCTGGTCGGCAAGGACGAGGGCCTGCAACTGAAGAGCGGCGACAAGACCCAGTCCATGGTCCTCAAGGACATCGCGCCGGCCGTGCTGCAGGCGCAGTCCGGCCAGGCGCCGGGCAGCGTCGCGGTGGTGATCAGCGCCGACCGCAGCGTGAAGTACGAGACCGTGGTGAAGGTGATGGACACGCTGCAGCGCGCCGGCGTGCAGCGCGTCGGCCTGTCGGTGCAGGTCGCGCGTTAACGAGGCCATGGACACCAGCGCCGACCGCCTGGAATTCGCGCCGCCGAAGCAGGATGCGCTCTGGCGCGGGCTGGCGCTGGCGCTGCTCGCGCACGTGCTGCTGGTGGCCGGCCTCACGCACGGCCTGAAGTGGCAGCGCGAAAGCCAGAACGTGGCCGTCGAGGCGGAACTGTGGGCCGCCGTGCCGCAGGAAGCCGCGCCGCCCGAGCCCACGCCCGTGCGGCCGCCGCCACCGCCCCCGGCCCCGCCGCAGCCGGTGGTGAAGGCGCCGCCGGTGCCCGATCCGCAGGTGCAGCGCGACGCGCAGATCGCGCTGGAGCGCGAGAAGAAGCGCGAGCTCGAACGCGAGAAGCAGGAAGAACTCCAGCGCGAACGCGAGGAAAGACGCAAGCTCGAGGCGAAGAAGAAGCGCGAGGAGGAACTCGCCAGGAAGAAGGAACAGGCCAGGCAGGTCGCCGAGGCGAAGCGCAAGGAAGAAGAGAAGAAGCGCAAGGAGCAGGAAGCGAAGGAAGCGCGCGAGGCGCAGCGGGTGGCCAGGCTGCGCGAGGAGAACCTCGATCGCATGCGCGGCATGGCCGGCACCGGCGCGCCCTCCTCCACCGGCACGGCGGCGCGCGCCTCCGGTCCTTCCGCGGGCTGGGCGGCGCGCGTGAACGCGCGCGTGCGCCCCAACATCGTGTTCACCGAAACCGTCAGCGGCAATCCCGAGGCCGTCGTCGAAGTGCGGCTGGCACCGGACGGCACCATCGTCAGCCGGCGCCTGGCGAAGTCGAGCGGCGTGAAGGGCTGGGACGAAGCCGTGCTGCGCGCCCTGGACAAGACCGAGGTCCTGCCGCGCGACACCGACGGCAGCGTGCCGCGCAGCGGCGAGCTCGTGTTCAAGCCCAAGGGCTGAAGCCACGGGCGCGTTGCACGCGCGCACTGTCAGATCTGACAGGGTCCGGCTTAGGGATGCGCCCGACGTCCCCCGCAAGGCGCTCCAGGGAGGGGCGCGTCATTTCTGACAGGGCGGCTTGCAAGCAATCGTAAGGCCCCCGCCCGCGTGCTTGGCAGCCACCGCGATCTGCCCAACACTCCCGCCAAAGAGCGCGCGCCGCGACGCGCCCTCCGGGAGGAAGACGCATGGTCCACGAACCGCTCGCATCCAGCTTCGGCGCCCTGGTGGAGGGCGTCGGGCTCGCGGCCCTCGACGCCGCCGGCTTTCGCCAGCTCTATGCGCTGTGGCAGCGCCAGCACCTGCTGGTGCTGCGCGGGCACGGCCTCGACCGCGAGGGCTTCCAGGCCTTCGCCGCGCGCTTCGGCCAGGTCGACCCGCTACCGGACCTCGGCGCGGCGGAGACGACCTGGGGCGTGGAACTCGCGTGGGCGGAGCGCCCGCCCTTCGCCTGCCTCCTGCACGCGCGCAACGCGCCGGAAGAAGGCGGCGCGACATGGTTCGCGTGCCTGCCCGCCGCCCTGCGCGTGATCGCGCCGGACCTCGTCGCGCGCCTGCGCTGGCTCGCGATCCGGCACGGCCCGAACGTCCATCCGATGGTGATCATGCAGCCCGAGACCGGGGAGCACTCGCTGTTCCTCGGCACGCGGCGCGACTCGCGCATCATGGACGTGCCGGTCGCCGAATCCGAGCGCCTGCTGAACATCGCGTGGAGCTACGGCACGGCCGATGCCGTGAGCCTGTGCCACCACTGGCAGCGCGGCGACATCGTGCTGTGGAACAACCTGACCGTCATGCACCGGCACGACGCCGTGCCGGCGGGCAGCGCGCGCAAGCTGCAGCGCGTGCGCATCCACGGCCGCTACACACTGGCCGCGCCGATCCAGCAGGAAGCCGCATAAGGACCTGCGCCGAGGACTTCCAGTAGGCCGCCACGCCCGGCTGCCTGACGCCGCGCACGTCGCCCGGCGCGGTGCCGGCGCCCTGCCACCCGCCGGGCATGAAGTACGACACGGCGGCCGCGCAGTAACCCCCTTGCGCATCAGGGCCCCGTCGCTGCAGCATCGAAACCACAAGAAACCACCTCGAAGGAACAACGATGAAGACGCGTGCCATGGATCCGTCGCGCCGCGGCCTGCTGGCCGGCGGCGCCGCGCTGGCTGCCGCGGCCGTGGGCCGCGAGGCGCTGGCGCAGGCCCCGGCCGCCGCGCCCGCGAAGCCCGCCCTGCCGGCGTACGTGGCGTGGAAGAGTCCCGAGGCCGTGATCGTCCACACGGCGACCACGATCGAGACCAGGCGCAGCGCCTTCGGCACCAGCATCATCACCCCCGCGGACCGGCTGTACATCCGCAACAACCTGCCGGCACCGGACGTCTCCATCGTGGCGAACCGCGACGCCTGGGTCGTGAACGTGGAGGGCGTGCGCCAGCCGCGCGCGCTGACCGTCGCCGACCTGAAGACCATGGGCCTGGAAACCGTCGCCGCCGTGCTGCAATGCTCCGGCAACGGCCGCGGCTACTTCGCGAGCAAGCCGAGCGGCACCAAGTGGCAGGTCGGCGCGGCCGGTTGCGTGATCTGGAGCGGCGTGCCGGTGCGCAACGTGGTGGCGGCGCTGGGCGGGCTCGAGGGCGGCGCCCGCTTCATGACCGGCACCGGCGGCGAGACCATCCCGGCCGGCATCGATCCCAGGAGCGTGATGGTGGAACGTTCGGTGCCGCTGAAGGCGATGGAGGATGCGCTGCTGGCCTGGGAAATGAACGGCGAGCCGGTGCCGCACGCGCACGGCGGGCCGCTGCGCCTGGTGGTGCCGGGCTACAGCGGCGTCAACAACATCAAGTACGTCAAGCGCCTGGCGTTCACGCGCGAGGAAAGCGAGGCCGCGATCCAGAAGACCGGCTACCGCATCTCGCCGCCCGGCCAGAAGCACCAGCCCACCGAACCCTCGGTGTGGGAGATGGAGCTGAAGTCCTGGATCAACGGCCCGACGTCCGAAGCCGGCCCGGTCAAGGCGGGCCTGGTGCAGGTGCACGGCGTGGCCATGGGCGCGACGCGCGCGCTGCGCCGCATCGACGTCTCGGTGGACGGCGGCCAGACCTGGCAGGAAGCGCGCTTCGTGGGCCCGGACCTGGGGCGCTTCGCCTGGCGGCAGTTCGTGCTGCCGATCCGGCTGGCGCCCGGCGAATACCTGCTCGCCTCGCGCGCGCAGGACGCACAGTTCAACTGGCAGGCCGAAGCGACGCCCGACAACAGCGGCGGCTACCTGAACAGCGGCTGGCGCGCCCACGCAATCCCGCTGACGGTCGCCTGATGCCGTGGCGGCTGGCAGCGCTGGCGACCCTGTGCTGGGCCGCCGGCGCGCAGGCGGCGGACGACGAAGGCCGCCGCCTCTTCACGACCCTCACGCCGCCCTGCGCGCTGTGCCACACGCTGAAGGACGCCGGCGCCACCGGAGCGATCGGGCCATCGCTGGATGAACTCAAGCCGGATGCGGACCGGGTGCGCAAGGTGCTGAAAACCGGCAGCGGCCAGATGCCGGCGTTCACGCAGCTGACGGAGGCGCAGGTGGAGGCGCTTGCACGCTACGTGGAAGCGGCGACGCGGTGAGGAAACCAACATCCGGACGCAGAGGACGCGAAGGGTACGCAGAGGGCGCAAAAGAATCCATATGTTCTGGATGTTCTTTGCGTCCTCTGCGTACCCTTTGCGCCCTCTGCGTCCGGCAGTCCTCTCCCCCTAGCTAGCTCTCGTAAACCACCTGCGCCTGCCCCTGGTAAGCCTGCGCCATCCAGCTCGCCAGGGCCGCGTCGGTCGGGAAGAACTTGGCCTGCTCGCCCAGCTGCAGCTCCGCGACGGCCTCCTCGCGCAGCACCTGCAGGCGCACCGGCAGTCCGCGCAGCAGCTCGCCCTGCTCCGTCATCTCCCGCTTCGGCGGGAAGTCGCGCACCAGGCGCTGGATGTCGGGCACCGTGCCGTTGACGGCCACCTTCAGGTACTTGCCGAAGCGGCAGCGCGCCGTCGCCAGGTCCCAGATCTGCTGGATGTTCAGGCGGAAGCCGCCCGAGAAGCGATCCGGCTGCAGCCTGGCCTGCACCACGATCAGCTCGTCGTCCTTGAACCAGGCACGATGCGGGTTGAACACCGACTCGTCGGCCGCGGCCTCGATCGTGTCGGTCTTGTCGTCGAGCTTGAACAGGGCCAGCTTGCCGCGCTGGCCGTTGATGATGCGCAGGTCCGTCACGATGCCCGCCAGCATCAGGATGTCGCGCGTGTCCACCAGCTCCTCGATCTTCCTGCGGCAGAAGCGCCGCACCTCGCGCTCCACCTCGTCGAACAGGTGGCCCGAGAGGTAGAAGCCGATCGCCGTCTTCTCCTGCGACAGGCGCTCCTTCACGCCCCAGGGCGTGGCCTCCACGAGGTCCGGCTCCTGGTGGCTCGCACCGTGCGTGTCGCCCATGTCGAACAGGCCGCCCTGGTTGGCGTTGGCATCCTGCGCCGCCGCGAACTCGTAGGCGCGGTCGATCGAGGCGACCAGCGATGCGCGATTGAGCTGCAGCGTATCGAAGGCGCCGGCCTTGATCAGCGCCTCCACCGTGCGCTTGTTGATGCGCGAGCGGTCCACGCGGCAGCAGAAGTCGTAGATGCTCTTGAACGCCCCGCCCTCTTGCCGCGCAGCGACGATCGCCTCGATCGCCGACTGGCCCGTGCCCTTGATGGCGCCCAGGCCGTAGCGGATCACCTTGTCCGAGATCGGCTCGAAGCGCCAGGTGCCGCGGTTGACGTCCGGCGGCTCGAAGGTCATGCCGAAGTTCTTGACCGCGTCCTCGAACAACACCTTGAGCTTGTCGGTGTTGTCCATTTCGATGGTCATGTTGGCGCAGTAGAACTCCGCCGTGTAATGGACCTTCAGCCACGCGGTGTGGTACGCCAGCAGCGAGTAGGCGGCGGCGTGCGACTTGTTGAAGCCGTAGCCCGCGAACTTCTCCATCAGGTCGAAGACCTCGTCGGCCTTCTCGTTGCCGATGCCCTTCTTCGCCGCGCCCTCCCGGAAGATCTCCCGGTGCTGGGCCATCTCCTCGGCCTTCTTCTTGCCCATGGCCCGCCGCAGCAGGTCGGCGCCGCCGAGCGAGTAGCCGCCCAGCACCTGCGCCGTCTGCATCACCTGCTCCTGGTAGACCATGATCCCGTAGGTCTCGGAGAGCACCGGTTCGACCAGCGGATGCGGGTACTCCACCACCTCGCGGCCATGCTTGCGCGCGACGAAGGAGGGGATCAGGTCCATCGGGCCGGGACGGTACAGCGCGTTCAGCGCGATCAGGTCCTCCAGCCGCGTCGGCTTGGCGTCGCGCAGCATGCCCTGCATGCCGCGCGATTCGAACTGGAACACCGCCTCGGTCTTGCCGTCGGTGAACAGCTTGTAGGTCTGCGGGTCCTCCAGCGGCACCGCCTCGAAGGTGAAGTCCTGCTGGTTCGGGTGCCGCTGCACGATGAACTCGCGCGCCAGCTCCAGGATCGTCAGCGTCGCCAGGCCCAGGAAGTCGAACTTCACCAGGCCGGCTGCTTCCACGTCGTCCTTGTCGTACTGGCTCACCGCCGAATCGCTGCCGGGCTGCTGGTACAGCGGCGTGAAGTCGGTGAGCTTGCCCGGGGCGATCAGCACGCCGCCCGCGTGCATGCCGACGTTGCGCGTCATGCCTTCGAGCTTCTGCGCCAGGTCGAGCAGCGTGCGCACTTCCTCCTCGCGCTCGTAGCGCTCCTTGAGGATCGGCTCCTGCGCCAGCGCGTCGGCGATGGTGATGTGCGTGCCGGGCTTGTTGGGGATCAGCTTGCTGATGCCGTCGCAGAAGGTGTAGCTCATGTCCAGCACCCGGCCCACGTCGCGCACCGCCGCGCGCGCGGCCATGGTGCCGAAGGTGGCGATCTGCGAGACGGCGTCGCGGCCGTACTTCTCCTTCACGTACTCGATCACGCGGTCGCGGTTGCCCTGGCAGAAGTCGATGTCGAAGTCGGGCATCGACACGCGTTCCGGGTTCAGGAAGCGCTCGAACAGCAGGCTGTACTGCAGCGGGTC
This sequence comes from Ramlibacter sp. AN1133, assembly GCF_037890035.1. Taxonomy (NCBI): domain Bacteria; kingdom Pseudomonadati; phylum Pseudomonadota; class Betaproteobacteria; order Burkholderiales; family Comamonadaceae; genus Ramlibacter; species Ramlibacter sp. AN1133. Next base: position 5,878 of record NZ_JBBKTQ010000003.1, on the reverse strand, counting down.
GAGGTCGGTGATCTTCAGGGCATACGCCACCAGCGAGCCGGCGCCGGAGCCGCGGCCCGGGCCCACCGGGCAGCCGTGGGTCTTGGCCCAGTTGATGAAGTCGCCCACGATCAGGAAGTAGCCGGGGAACCCCATCTTCAGGATGATCCCGAGCTCGAATTCGAGCCGTTCCTCGTAGCGGGGGCGCTGCTGCTCGCGTTCCGCTTCATTGGGGAACAGGTGCAGCAAGCGCTCCTTCAGCCCCTCGTGCGAGGCGTAGCGGAAGTACTCCTCGGCCGGCATGCCGTTGGGGGTGGGGAAGTTCGGCAGGCGCGGCTTGCCGAGTTCCAGCACCAGGTTGCAGCGGCGCGCGATCTCCAGCGTGTTGGTGATCGCGGAGGGGATGTCCTCGAACAGCGCCTCCATCTGCGCCTGGGTCTTGAAGTACTGCTCGCGCGTGAAGCGCCGCACCCGGCGCGGGTTGGCGAGGATCTCGCCTTCGGAGATGCAGACGCGCGCCTCGTGGGCCTCGTAGTCGTCTTCCTTGGTGAATTGCACCGGGTGGGTGGCCACCACGGGCAGCTTCAGGCGCGCGGCCAGCTGCACCGCGGCCGCGACGTGCGCCTCGTCGTCGGGGCGGCCGGCGCGCTGCAGTTCCAGGTAGAAGCGGTGCGGGAACAGGCTCGCGAGCTGCAGCGCCAGCTCGGAGGCGCGGCTTTCGTCGCCCTGCAGCAGCGCCTGGCCGATCGGGCCCGCCTGCGCGCCCGACAGCAGGATCAGCCCCTCGTTGAGTTCCTGCAGCCATTCGAGCCTGGCCACGGCCTGGGCGCGCACCACGTTGATCGTCCAGGCGCGGGCCAGCAGCTCGCACAGGTTGAGGTAGCCCTGGTGGTTCTGCACCAGCACGATCACGCGCGTGATCGCGTTCGCGTCGGTGCCCAGGCCCTGCAGCATCAGCTCGCAGCCGACCACGGGCTTGACGCCCTTGCCGCGGCCTTCCTTGTAGAACTTGATGGCCCCGAACATGTTGTTCAGGTCCGTGATGGCGAGCGCCGGCTGGGCGTCCGCGGCGGCGGCCTTCACGATCTCGTCGATGCGGTTGGTGCCGTCGACGACGGAAAACTCGGTGTGCAGGCGCAGGTGGACGAACATGCCGCCATTGTAGGAAACGGGTGTGGCGGGGCGGCTCTTGACAGGGGCCAAACGCTGGGGTTCGCGCGCTTTCGCGGCTCACCGCCAGCCTACGGGGCCCCGCCGCCTGTCACATTACGACCGCGGCTCGGGCGGCGTCTGCGGCGTCGGCGGCAGGGGGATGAACTCCGGGTCGCCGGCCACCGTCCCCATCCGCATCGCCTGCCAGTCCTCGCCCGCCTGCAGGATGCGCTCCTTGCGGCTGGAGACGAAGTTCCACCACATGTGCCGCGGCGCATCCAGCGCGTCGCCGCCCACCAGCACCAGCCGCGCACCGGCGCGCGTCGTGAGCAGGACGGAGGCGCCCGGCACGAGCACCGCCATGCGGCGTGCGGCCAGCGGCGCGCCGTCCACCTCCAGCTCGCCTTCGACCGCATGGATCGCCTGCTGCGCCTCCAGCGCCGGCAGTTCCATGCGACCGCCGGCGGGCAGCCACACGTCCAGGTACAGCGTGCGCGAGAGCGCCGGCACCGGCGAGCGCGCGCCGAAGGCCTCGCCCACCAGCACCCGCACCCGCGCGTCGCCGACGCTGCATTCCGGAATCGCATCGGCCGGCGTGTGCGAGAACGACGGCTCGGCCTCCTCGTGCGCGAGCGGCAGCGCCGTCCACAGCTGCAGGCCATGGTTCACGAACGCCACGTCGCGCAGGTGGTCCGGGCGGCGCTCCGAATGCACGATGCCGCGCCCCGCCGTCATCCAGTTGATGGCACCGGGCTCGATCAGCTGCGCGCTGCCGAGGCTGTCGCGATGCATCATCGCGCCCTCGAACAGGTAGGTCACCGTGGCCAGCCCGATGTGCGGATGCGGCCGCACGTCGTGGTTCACCCCCGGCAACTCCTGCGCCGGGCCGAAATGGTCGAAGAAGATGAAGGGCCCGACGCTGCGCTGGCGCGCATCGGGCAGCAGGCGCCGCACGAGGAAGCCGCCGCCGAGGTCCTTCTCGTGGCCGGTGAGCTGCTGGGCGATCGGCACGTCAGCCGCCCCTGCCCCGGGCCCAGCGCCCGGCGGCCGCGGCCACGCGCTGGCCGAACTGGCGGCCCGTCTGAAGGTCGCCGGGCAGCATTTCGGCCGCCGACGCATCCACCGGCGTCTGCGATGCGGCCCCCGCGAAGGTGCCGATCCAGTTCACGTCGTTGCGCTGCGCGGCCTTGTTGTTGGCCGGCATCATCCCGTTGCCCACCCACACGCCGCCATGCTGCATGGCCAGCGTGAAGAAGTAGAACATCGTGTTCGACTTGTCGCCGTTGATGCTGCCGCTGTTGGTGAAGCCGGCGAACAGCTTGTCCTTCCACGCCTGGCCGAACCACGGCTTGGAGGAGGCGTCGGCGAACTTCTTGAACTGCCAGCTCGGCCCGCCCATGTAGGTGGGCGAGCCGAACACGATCGCGTCGGCGGCCGCCAGCTGCTCCCAGCCGCCCTCGGGCAGGTTGCCCTCCGCGTCGATCACGAGCAGCCGGGCGGCTGCGCCTTCGGCCACCGCCTGCGCCAGGCGCTGGGTGTGGCCGTAGCCCGAATGGTACACGACGACGATATCCGCCATCCGCTCAGTCCCTGCGGCGGCCGTCGACGCTGAACATGCCGCCGCCGAACGCCGCGAAGGCGAGCAGGCCGCCGGCGATGGCCATGTTCTTGAAGAAGTTCATCTTCTGCGCCATCAGCTGCGCCTCGGGCACGGCCCAGTAGTTGTGGAAGATCGGCGTGATCACGAGCACGAAGATCGCCATCAGCAGCGCCACCCAGCGGGTCTTGAAGCCCACCAGCAGCAGCAGGCCCAGGCCCAGCTCGGTCGCGATCGCGATCGCGGCGCACACCTCGGGCAGCGGCACGCCCTTGGAGGAGATGTAGCCCACCAGCCCGGAGAAGCCGGCGATCTTGCCCCAGCCGGAGGGCACGAACAGCAGCGCGATCAGCGCGCGGCCGACGAGGGCCAGCGCGTTCTGCGCGGGCGTCATGGCCGCGGCATCGCTGTTCACCGCGAAACCGGAGTGGGAAGAGGTCAGGGTCGCCATGGGAAGCTCCTTGGGGGTGGGGGGAAAGAAATCAGTGCTCGGTCAGGTCGAACACCAGCACCTCGGCATCCTTGCCGTGGTCCAGCGCCAGCGCGGCTTCGCCGCGCAGCTTGGCGGCGTCGCCGGCGGCCAGGCGCGTGCCGTTGACGGACAGCTCGCCGCGCACCAGGTGCACGTACACCGGCCGCGCGGGATCGAGCGCGATGCTCGCGCTCTCCTCGCCGCTGAAGAGGCCGGCATACACGCGCGCATCGGCGTGGATCTGCACCGAGCCCTGTGCGCCGTCGGGAGAGGCGACCAGGCGCAGCTTGCCGCGCTTCTCGGCCTCGGCGAAGCCCTTCTGCTCGTAGCTCGGCTCGATGCCCTGCACGTTCGGCTCGATCCAGATCTGCAGGAAGTGCGTGGTCTGGTCCTCGGCGTGGTTGAACTCGCTGTGCATCACGCCGCGGCCCGCGCTCATGCGCTGCACGTCGCCGGGCGGGATCGCCTTGACGTTGCCGAGCGTGTCGCGGTGCGCCAGCTCGCCCGACAGCACGTAGCTGATGATCTCCATGTCGCGGTGGCCGTGCTGGCCGAAGCCGGTGCCGGGCGCGATGCGGTCCTCGTTGATCACCCGCAGGTTGCCGAAGCCCATGTGCTCCGGGTCGTAGTACCCCGCGAAGGAGAAGCTGTGGAACGACTTCAGCCAGCCGTGGTCGGCAAAGCCGCGTTCCTGGGATTTCCGCAAGGTGAGCATGTCCTGTTCCTTTGAATGAAATGGAATGTAGGGGCGCGTGCGCTCGGCGGGACCGGATTTCTTTTGATGGCATCATTCAAAAATCCTGACGACAATGGATGAGATGGCCACGCCGCGCGACGTTCTGACCCCGGACGCTTTCGGCCTCGTGCAGGCCGTGGTGGACCACGGCAGTTTCGCGGGGGCGGCGCGCGAACTGGGCCTGGTGCCCAGCGCCGTGACCTACCGCATCCGCCAGCTCGAGGACGCGCTGGACGTGCTGCTGTTCGACCGCAGCTCGCGCCAGGCGCGCCTGACGGCGGCGGGCAACGAGCTGCTCTGCGCCGGCCAGCAACTGCTGCAGGACATCGATGCGATGGCGCACCGCGTGCGGCGCGTCGCCACCGGCTGGGAAGCCGAATTCACGGTCGCGGTCGACAACGCGCTCTCGGGTTCCACCGTGATGGAGCTGGCCGAATCCTTCTATGGCCTGGAACCCACCACGCGGCTGCGGCTGCGCGACGAGGCACTGGGCGGCACGCTGGAAGCGCTGACCGCCGGCCGCGCGGACCTCGCGCTCGGCGTGCTGGTCGAGCCCGGCACCACGCCCGGCATCTCCAGCCACGAGCTGGGGGACCTGTGCTTCGTGTTCGCCGTCGCACCGCACCATCCGCTGGCCCGCGTCGAGGAGCCGATCGCCGACGAAGTGCTGATCAGGCATCGCGCGGTGGCCGTCTCCGATTCCGCGCAGCAGCGCAGCAACGCCCTCACCTACGGCCTGCTCGCCGGGCAGGACGTGCTGACGGTGCCCAGCATGCGCGCCAAGCTCGATGCGCAGTTGCGCGGCCTGGGCGGCGGCTTCCTGCCGGAGCCGCTGGTGCGCCCTTACCTCGAAGCGGGGCGGCTGGTGGCGCGCGAGATCCAGCGCGGCAGCCGGCGCACGATCCGCCTGAGCTACGCGTGGCACAACGCCAGTGCGCTCGGGCCGGGGCGCGCGCTGCAATGGTGGCTGGCGCAGCTCGAAAGCGCCACGACGCGCGCGGCGCTGCTGGAGCGCCACCGCCCGGGATGAAGGGCTGATGGCGTACCGCGGCCGCTTCGCGCCCTCGCCCAGCGGGCCGCTGCATGCGGGCTCGCTGGTGGCGGCCCTGGCGAGCTGGCTCGACGCGCGCGCGCATGGCGGCGCATGGCTGGTGCGCATCGAGGACGTCGACCGGCCCCGCAACGTGCCCGGCGCCGACGAGGAGATCCTGCGCCAGCTGGCGGCCTGCGGCCTCGTGCCCGATCGGCCGCCCACCTGGCAGTCGCAGCGCGAGGCGCTCTACCAGGCGGCGCTGGACCGCCTCGTGCGCGAAGGCAAGGCCTATCCCTGCGCCTGCTCGCGCAGGGACATCGCGCTGGCCTTGTTCGCGCAGGGGCGCGAGCGCACACGCCACGGCGAGCTGGTCTATCCCGGCACCTGCCGCGCGGGGCTGCACGGGCAGGAGGCGCGCGCCTGGCGCTTGCGCGTGCCGGAGGGCGTGGTGCCGTGGACGGATCGGCGCGTGGGCGTGCACCTGCAGAACGTGGCCGAGGAGGTCGGCGATTTCGTGCTCAAGCGCGCGGACGGCCTGTTCGCGTACCAGCTCGCGGTGGTGGTCGACGACGCGGACCAGGGCATCACGCACGTGGTGCGCGGCGAGGACCTGGTGGACAACACGCCGCGGCAGATCCTGCTGCAGCGCGCGCTCGGTGTGCCCACGCCGCAATACCTGCATGCGCCGCTGGTGCTGGGTCCGAATGGGGAGAAGCTGTCGAAGCAGAACGGGGCGGCGGCGGTGGAGGTGGCGCAGCCCGCGGCGGCCCTGGCCGCCGCCGCGCGGGTCCTGGGCATCACGGTCGATCCGCGGGTTGCCGTTCCCGAGCTGCTCGCGCAGGCCGTGCGGGCCTGGGGCGCGCGCTATCCGTAGGCTGGAGGTGGAGCGAAGCGAAACCCCAGCGCTGC